>SLJW01000109.1 GCA_007134865.1 Paracoccaceae bacterium
ATCCGCTCCAAGCGAGCCGCCCGGCTCAGTCGGGCAGCGCCCACAAGACGGGCAGGGGAAGGGGGGCGGCCTCAGTTTGCGGGCGCTTTTTCAATTTTGTTAAAGAAAACCGCTCCGGGGTGCTCCCCGAAGCGGCTAATCTTCGCGCTGAATGCATCTCAGCCTTGGCGGGCCTTGAACTTCTTCTGCGTCTTGTTGATCACATAGACCCGGCCCTTGCGGCGCACGATCTGACAATCGCGGTGGCGCTGCTTCAGCGACCGGAGCGAATTTCTGACCTTCATCGGTCTTCTCCTACCTCGCGGCGCGCACGCGCCTTGTTACATTCCTGCCTTGGCAGGGGTGAATGGTGGGCACGACAAGGTTCGAACTTGTGACCCCTACGATGTCAACGTAGTGCTCTACCACTGAGCTACGCGCCCTGAGCATCTCGTGACCACACCCCAAACGAAAAGGGACGCGGGCCACGACCGCGTCATTACAGCGGGTCTATAAATAGACTCGCTGTCATGATCAAGAGCTTTTGCAATCCTTTCGCTTCGCTGTATATCTGGAAAAAAGACAGGCCAGTATGCGCGCTTACGATTATTCTTCCGCAGTCTTCCCCGGCAGTGCCGTGGTCTTTGCCTCGCCGCATAGCGGGCGCGATTACCCGCGCGCGTTCCTTGCGGCTTCGATCCTTGATCGCCGGAGCCTGCGGTCGTCCGAAGATGCCTTTGTGGATTGCTTCCTGCGCGCGGCGCCGGAAGCTGGTGCGCCGGTTCTGACCGGGCTGATTCCACGCGCGTATGTGGATTTCAACCGTGCTGCCTCTGAGCTTGATCCTGCGCTGATTGCCGGCCTGTCGACGCGCGGTCTAAACCCGCGCATCGCATCGGGGCTGGGCGTGATTCCGCGCGTGGTCGCGGGTGGGCGCGCAATCTATCGCGGCAAGATAACCCGCAACGAGGCCAACGAGCGCTTGCGGCGTTACTGGCAGCCATATCATGACAAGCTGACCGAGATCATGAATGAGCAGCGCAAGCTTTTTGGGCGTGCCATTCTGCTCGACATGCACTCGATGCCGTGCGACGCAGTCAGCATGAACGGGCAGCACACAACCCTGCGGCCCGATATTGTTCTGGGAGATCGCTTTGGCGCGGCAGCGCATGCCGAGATCACCGATGCCGTTGCACGGGTCTTTTCCGAGGCGGGGCTGCGGGTCGCGCGCAACTCACCCTTTGCGGGGGCCTATATCGCCCAGCGCTACGGCATGCCCTCGATCGGGCAGCACACGATCCAGATTGAGATTGACCGGAGCCTTTACATGGATGAACGACGGGTCGAGCCGAGTTCCGATTTCGCTCAGTTTCAGGCGCTGATGGATGATGTCGTGCGCAAACTGGCCCGGATTGGAGGCGAAGCGTCGCCGGCGCTTCCCTTGGCCGCAGAATAATCACGCCGAAGGCCAGAAAAGCACCTCCAAACCGTTCTTTTTGAGCGACCGTCTGTCTATACTTTTTCCATGGACATCATCGCTCTGGTCGCGGCACTGGCGATCCTATTTATCGTGATTGGCATTTCCGAGCCGCTCTCCGAGCGGTTGCGCCTGCCTTTTACCGTGAGCCTCGCGATTGTTGGTGCCATCATCGGCGCGGGGGCACTCACCCTGCTGTCGAGCGATATGGGCGACGCCCTGAACCCCACTGTCCGGCGCTTTCTGGAGTTGCCGATCCGGTCGAATGTCTTTCTCTACGTTTTGCTGCCGACGCTGTTGTTTCAGGTGGCGCTCATGGTCAATGCGCGGCGGATGCTCGATGACTGGGTGCCGATTCTGGTCATGGCCGTGGGTGCTGTGGTGGTGGCGACATTCGTCATCGGTTATGCGCTGTCGCCGTTCACGGCGCTGCCTTTTGCCGCCTGCCTTTTGATCGGGGCTATCGTCTCGACCACTGACCCGTCCGCAGTGGTGAGCATCTTTCGAAATATCGCGGCGCCCCCGCGCCTGACCCGGATTGTCGAGGGCGAATCACTGCTCAACGACGCGGCGGCCATCGCGCTGTTCGGCTTCTTCCTGACCTTCGTGCAGCTTGGCGTGCCGGACCCCTCCTTGCAGGAGGCTCTGGTCATCTTTCCATGGCTGGTGCTGGGCGGGGTCGGACTGGGCCTGATACTCGCGCGCGTTGTGACGGCTTTCATGGCGCTGATCCCGACCTTTCCCCGCGCGCAGGTGTCGATCAGCGTCGCCTTGCCCTATCTGACCTACATCCTCGCCGAGCAGGCTCTCCAGACCTCGGGCGTGATCGCCGTGGTGACGGCGGGGCTGGCGCTGAACCTGTTGGGGCCTGCACGCTTGACGCCCACCAGTTGGACCTACCTGCGCGAGGTCTGGGAGGTGCTGGCCTATTGGGCCGGTGCGCTGATCTTTATCCTTGCGGCCCTTCTCATCCCGCGCCTGATGGGCGACCTGCGGCCGAGTGACATCTATTTGATCGGTATCATCATTCTGGCCGCCTTTGTGGCGCGTGCAGTCATGCTTTGGGGGATGCTCCCGCTTCTCTCGCGGCTCAGCCTCTCGCCCGCGGTCGAGCCGACCTATCGCGCGGCGATCCTTTGGGGCGGGCTGCGTGGTGCTGTCACTCTGGCGCTCGCGCTGGCGGTGACCGAGAGCGTGCTGGTGCCGCCCGCGATCAAGCGCGAGGTTGGTATTCTGGCCACGGGCTTCACGCTGTTCACGCTTCTGGTGCAGGGCACCACACTGCGATGGGTCATCGCGCGGCTGGGGCTCAACCGGCTGCCGCGGCTTGATCAGGCACTGTCGCATCAGGTCATCGCAGTTGCCTTGCAGAATGTGCGCGAAGAAATTGCCGACACGATGCGCGGCTATCAACTCCCGCAAGAGGTCGTCCGCTCCGAGGCAAAACGTTTCGCGCAACGCCTCGATACGGCAGTCGAGCTTGCCGAAACGGCTGAAGAGATCCCCGACCGCGAACGCATCACGCTCGGGCTGGTGGCGCTGGCCGGACGTGAACGCGATCTCATCATCGATAACTTCCGCCAACAGATCTTTTCGATGCGATTGGTCGACCGGATGCTGACCGATGTCGACCGGCTGATCGAGCAAACTCGCGGCGGGGGGCGCAACGACTACCGTATCGCCGCGCGTCGTGCGCTGGGCTATGGTCGCGCCTATCGGGTGGCGGTCTGGTTGCACAATCGGCTCCGTTGGTCGCGGCCACTGGAGCAGATGACAGCCGAGCGGTTCGAGATTCTTCTCAATCAGCGACTGATCCTGCGCGAGTTGCACGGGTATATCGACGGCAAGATCCGGCGCATACATGGCCGCCGGGTGGCTGATCTGTTGCATGAATTGCTCCGCCGACGTGAAGAAGAGACCGATGCTGCGCTTGACGGGCTCCGGCTGCAGTATCCGGGCTATGCCGAGGATATCAAACGCCGCTTCATCCGCCGCACCTCGCTGCGGCTGGAAGAGCGCGAGTATGAGACTTTGTTTGATGACGGGCTGATCAGTCGTGAGCTCTACTCCACTCTCCGCAACCGCCTGAACGCGCAGCGCATCAAGCTTGAAGCGCGCCCGCCGCTGGATTTCGCGCTGCAACGCGATGCTTTCCTGCGTGCCTTTCCGCTTTTCGCCGGCATGAGCGAGGCGCAGCGCAACAAGCTCTCGCGCGCCCTGCGCACGCTGCATGTCGAGCCCGGCACAATCCTGATCCGGAAAGGCGAGGTCGCCCGCCAGGTCTATTTCATTGCCTCCGGCGCCGTGGAAATGGAGCGAAAGGGTCAGAAGCAACGTTTCGGCAGGGGTGAGTTTTTCGGGCATATCGGGATGCTGACCCGCAAGCCGCGCAGTGCGATGGTCAGTGCGATAACGCATTGCACCTTGTTCACGCTGGACGAGACCCGGTTCAAGAGACTTCTGGCGCGTAACCGCTCGCTGCGTGTCGCTGTCGAGGCGAGCGCCATCGCGCGCGGGGTCGCGCTCGACGAGGATGTTTTTGAACCTGTGCCAGGGCGATTTGCGTGGCGATGGAAGTCAGATGGCAGATAACCCCGGCGCAAGCTACTGGAACTGGCTGGCACCGCGCTATGCGCGGATGACCTTGCGCGATGAAGCGGCTTATGCTCGCAGCCTTGCGCTCTGCGCGACCCATGTCTCTGGACGCGACGTTCTGGAGTTGGGCGCAGGCACAGGCACGACCGCCTTGCGCCTCGCACCGCAGAGCCGCAGCTATCTGGCCACGGATTATGCTGCCCGCATGATCAGCATTGCCGCCGAGAGGCTGGCCGTCGATCCAGTCCCGCAACTGCGCCTGCAACAGGCAGATGCGGCAGGTCTGGTCGGGCGGGGAGAGCAGTTCGACACGGTCCTCGCATTCAATATGCTTCACCTGCTGCCCGATCTGGACGGGACATTGCGCGTGATCCGTCAGATGCTGAAGCCGGGGGGCGTGTTTATCAGCAAGACAGTCTGCCTGCGCGACGCGCCGCCCCTGATCCGGCTTGCCCTTCCTGTCTTGCGACTGGTCCGCATCGCCCCATGGATGCGCGCGCTTTCCGAGGCTGACCTGCGCGCGTCGATTGTTAGTGCTGGCTTCGAAATCCGCCAACTGGAATATCACGCCAGCGGCGCTCGTGATTTTCGCCCGGTCATTGTCGCGCTGCGACATTGAACCTGTCCGGGCAACTGGATGGCGGGTCAGGGGAAGGATATCTCAGGCTGACCATGCCGCCAGAGTGGATATTTCTGCATGATCGAGGCCAATTCGGGTGAGGCGAGAAATCGCCCCAGCCAGTCCTGCAGATGCGGCCAGGGCTGTGCGTCGAACCAGGGTTTGTGAACCATGGCGAATTGGCGCAGGAAGGGCAGCATGGCCATATCGGCCAGTGTCGGGCGCGCGAAAACCCAGCCCTCTATCTGCCCGTCAAGTTCAGCGCAGAAGGCGCTCGCCGTACCGAGATGCAGGGCCGGGTCGGTGTCCGGGTAGCGGCTGGCATATTTCACGCGGTCGAGTGCGTGCTTGAACGGCCCGTCACAGCGCGCGATCCAGTCATCGCCCTCGGCGGGCATATCGAGCCAGTGCTCCGGATCATGCTGCGCCAGCGCCCAGCGCATGATGTCAAGGCTCTCGTCAATGACCTCCCCTGCGCTGGTGACAAGGCAGGGTACTGTGCTGGAGGGCGAGTCGGCCAAGAACGCCGCAGGCTTGTCGCGCAGGGCGATCTCGCGCAAGGCCACGCTGACACCACTGGCTGCAATCGCGAGGCGCGCGCGCATTGCATAAGGGCAGCGGCGGAAGGACCAGAGGACCGGCGTCATGCGCATCTGACGCAGGGGCCGGATGCGTGCCCGTCGCGCGCTATTACACGCCCCACACCTTTATGCCCGCACCAAAGCCTCATAGCTCTCCGCGACATTCCGCGTCATCTGTCCGACCTGGAAATGATGCTCGCCGATCTGGCCGACAGGCGTCACCTCTGCGGCCGTTCCGGTCAGCCAGCATTCGCTGAATCCTGCCAGTTCCTCGGGCATTATATAGCGCTCATGGACCACGATACCCATATCCTTGAGCATCGCTATGACCGTCTGGCGGGTGATGCCGTTCAGGATCGCGTCGGGGATGGGCGTGTGCACTTCGCCATCCTTGACGAAAAAGACATTGGCCCCGGTCGCTTCCGCCACATAGCCGCGATAATCCATGAACAGCGCGTCTGAACAGCCTTTTTCCTCGGCGGCATGTTTGGACATGGTGCAGATCATGTAAAGCCCGGCGGCCTTGGCCGAGGTCGGAATCGTTTCGGGCGAGGGGCGGCGCCATTTCGCGATATCGAGCTTCGCGCCCTGCCATTTCGCGTCACCGTAATAGGCGCCCCATTCCCAGGCCGCGATGGCCAGCCGCACTTTGTTGCGACGGGCGGCGACACCCATATCCTCGCCCGCGCCGCGCCAGGCGACTGCGCGCAGATAGGCATCGTTCAGATTATTGGCGGCAAGCACTTCGGCCTTGGCCTCTTCCATCTGATCGACAGTCCACGGAATCGGCATGTCGAGCAATCGACCCGATTCGAGCAGCCGTTCGGAATGCTCCCGGCTCTTGAAGATCTTGCCATTATAGCAGCGCTCGCCCTCGAAAACCGACGAGGCGTAATGCAGCGCATGCGTCAGAATATGGACATTCGCGTCGCGCCAGGGCACGAGCTTGCCATCCATCCAGATTTGTCCGTCCCTGTCATCATACGCGCCCGCCATGGCTGCTTCCTCCTCAGGTTTTCCAGATATTGCGCGATATAGGTCCGTTTCGGACATATTCTTTCGCAAATTCGCCTGAGTCGCTAGCAATTCGCACTTGGAATGTCAACAAGGCTGACATAAAATATCTTGGCGAGGAGAGTGGGAATGTCAGAAAGCACAAGTGGCACGATCAGCGGCGAGAACCTGCTGTTCCTGACCGATGAGCAGTTGCGCAAGGGGATTGAGGCGATGTTCTTCGCCTATCGCGGCTTTACCGCGGATCCCGATCGGATTCTGGAAGAACACGGATATGGCCGCGCCCATCACCGGGCGCTGCATTTCATCAACCGCACGCATGGCACGACGGTGAACAGTCTTCTGGCCGTGCTTGGCGTGACCAAGCAATCGCTGAACCGGGTCTTGCGAACACTCATCGAGGATGGATTGGTCGAAAGCCGGGTGGGGCGCACGGACAGGCGAGAGCGCAATCTCTATCTGACCGAAGCCGGGCGCGAACTGGAGCGCGCCCTGTCGGAAGCGCAGCGCGAGCGGATGCGCGCCGCCTATCGCGCAGCGGGGCCACAGGCGGTGGCGGGTTTTCGGCAGGTTCTGGAGGCGATGATGGATGACGAAATCCGCCGCCAGTATCATGGTCTGAAGGATCGGCGGAAATGAGCCCCGAGACCAAGCCGCATCTGATCGTCGTCGATGACGATGACCGTATCCGGTCACTGCTGCAGAAATACCTGCTCCGCAATGGGTATCTGGTTACTGTCGCGCGCGATGCGGCGCAGGCGCGCAGGCTGCTGCAGGGGTTGGCTTTTGATCTGATCGTGCTCGATGTGATGATGCCGGGTGAAGACGGTGTGTCATTGACCCGCAGCCTTCGCGCCGAGGGCGACAGCACCCCCATCCTTCTGTTGACAGCGAAGAGCGAGGCTGACGACCGGATCGCGGGGTTCGAAGCAGGGGCCGACGACTATCTGCCCAAACCTTTCGAGCCGCGCGAATTGCTGTTGCGGATTACCGCGATCCTGCGTCGAAACCCGACGCCCGATCCCACGCCAGTGCTGCCGCAGGTGCTGGTGCTAGGCCCGCTGCGCTATGATATCGAGCGTGGGGAACTGAAGCATGGCGATGCAACCGTGCGCCTGACCCAGACCGAGGCGACCCTGATGCGCTTTTTCTGCCAACATCCGGGAGAGGTCATCACGCGCGAGGCGCTGGTCGATCATCTGGGGCGCGACCGTGCGGCGCATGGCGGCAGTGTCGGTCAGGAACGCGCAGTGGATGTGCAGATCACCCGCCTTCGCCGCAAGATCGAGCGCGACCCGAAAGCCCCGCGTCATCTGCAGACGGTACGCGGGGCGGGGTATATGCTGGTCACGGATTGAGCCGGGCTGGCGGGGGCAGAGCACCCACGCGCCAGGTAGTTGCCGAGGCGTGACCGCGGTTCGTCACCCTTGCTCAGGGACGAGAATCTCGCGCTTGCCGACATGGTTGGCCGGGGTCACGAGCCCCTCATCCTCCATCTGCTCGACCAGACGCGCGGCCTTGTTATAGCCGATGCCCAGCTTGCGCTGGATATAGCTGGTGGAGCATTTGCGGTCCTGAATCACGACCTGCACGGCCTGATCATAAAGAGCGTCCTCGCCATTGGTATTGCCACCAAGACCCAGCACGGCGTCGATATCCGCCTCGCGGTCACTCTCGGGGCCATCGACCACACCCGACTTGTAGTCAGGCGGCCCGAAGCTCTTGAGGTGGGTGACCACTTCTTCGACTTCCTCATCGCTGACAAAGGGTCCGTGCACGCGGGTGATCCGCGAGCCACCCGCCATGTAGAGCATGTCGCCCATGCCCAGAAGCTGCTCGGCGCCCTGTTCGCCGAGAATGGTGCGCGAGTCGATCTTTGACGTCACCTGGAACGAAATCCGGGTCGGGAAGTTCGCCTTGATCGTGCCGGTAATGACATCGACCGAGGGTCGCTGCGTCGCCATGATCAGGTGAATCCCCGAAGCGCGCGCCATCTGTGCCAGCCGCTGGATGCAGGCCTCGATCTCCTTGCCGGCGACCATCATCAGATCGGCCATCTCATCAACCACCACCACAATGAAAGGCAGCAGTTCGGGCGCGAATTCCTCGGTCTCGAAAACCGGATCGCCAGTTTCATCGTCAAACCCGGTCTGGACTGTGCGCTTGAACATCTCGCCCTGTTCCAGCGCTTCGCGCACACGGCCATTATAGCCCTCGATATTGCGCACGCCCATCTTGGACATCTTGCGATAACGCTCTTCCATCTCGCCCACGACCCACTTCAGGGCCACCACAGCCTTTTTCGGGTCGGTCACGACGGGTGAGAGCAGATGCGGGATCCCGTCATAGACGCTGAGTTCCAGCATCTTGGGGTCGATCATGATCATGCGGCATTCTTCCGGGCCAAGCCGATAGAGCAGTGACAGGATCATGGTGTTGATCGCGACCGACTTGCCCGAACCGGTCGTCCCGGCAATCAGCAAGTGCGGCATCTTCGCAAGATTGGCCACCACGGGCTCACCGTCGATTGCCTTGCCCAGCGCCAGCGGCAGGCGCATGTTGGTGTCGCCATAATCCCGCGCAGCAAGAATTTCGCGCAGCACGACCTTCTCGCGATGCGCATTCGGAAGCTCGATCCCGATGATCGAACGGCCTGGAACGGTCGAAACCCGAGCCGATAGCGCCGACATCGAGCGAGCGATGTCATCGGCGAGGCCTATCACGCGGCTGGCCTTCAGCCCGGGTGCGGGTTCCAGCTCATATTGCGTGACCACAGGGCCGGGGCGGACGCTCACGATCTCGCCGCGCACGCCATAATCATCGAGCACTGCCTCCAGCATGCGGGCATTTTCTTCCAAAGCCTCGTCGCTCAATGTATAGCGCTGGACCTTTTCGGGGTTTTCCAGCAGCGACAGCGGTGGGAGTTCGAAAACCGTCTCGTCGGGCTCGAAGCGGAAACTCGGCTCGGCCTCTGCCTGTGCGCGGCGCGAGGGTTGGGGCTTGCGCGATGCCGTCGACACAACGCGGCGTTGCAGCACATGTGGCTGACGCGGGCTTTCGGGCTGGAAAAGGGGCTCTGCACGCTGCGCAGTGGTCTCGCTCACTGTTTGCTGGGTCTCGCGCTCAGAGTGTGCAGCCTGCGGGGCGCTGGGCGCTGTTGGTGTATGGGGCTGCGCCGCCAGCATCCAGTCCGGCATTGGAACGGCCGGTTGCGGCGCCGGTATCTGCGCGTTCAGGTGCATCGGTTCTGCGGCTGGTGGAGGCTGGACAGGTGCCGGAGCGGATGGTTTCGGTTGGGCCCGCAAAGGCGGCTCAGAAAGAGGGCTGCGCCGACGGTCAAACTGCATCACGGGTTTCTGGCTCTTGCGCTGCCGCACTGCATTGGCAATGCGCGAGCGGATGCGGGCCTCGCCGCCAGCTTCGACCTGCAAGGCTGCTTCCGAAATCGGGGGCTCGACCAGTTCGCCACGCAGATCCGGCTCGGGCGGTTGTGGTGGGCGACTGCTCAGGGCTTTCAGCCGGGCCAAAAGACCTGTCCCCGGTTCTTGCTGCATCGAAGGCGCAGGAGCAGGTTGCGATAAAGGAGGGGTCATTGGCGAGGCTGGCTGTGCTTGAACGCGATAGGCGGGCTCCGGCGCGGGCGCGGCTGCTTGCCGAGGCGGCGGTGCATATCCAGTCGGACGAATGACGGGTGGCACGCGGCGACCCTTTGGCGCCTGTTCTTGCGGCGCTACAGGAGCGGTCGCAGGATCCGGTTCTGCGCGATGATGTGTCTTTTTCGCGCGCTGTTCGTGGAGTTTGTGCAACAGATGCTGCCCGGTACGTTGAAGCCCAAGCCATGAGCCTTTGAGGCCACTGCGGCCAATGGCAACAACCCCGGCGTAAATGAGGATAACGCCCGCGATCAGGAAGCGGGCGAAGCCACTCACTTCATACTGGTTCACACCAAGAACGTAGCCCCAGATCGCCAGAGTCGCCGCGAACATCACCCAGGCCATGGCGTTGACGCCAGTCGCAACCGACAGCGGCAGGGCATTGACGACAGCACCAAGGACCGTATCGCCGAAAACACCGCCCATTCCATAGAGCGTATCCCAACCAGCGACCGGGACGAGCGCTGAGGCCCAGATCGCGCTGATCGCGAGTGCGATGGGCAGAAAGACACCACGTGACAGAGCAAGCCCGTGGCCGCGACCCGAAATCAGCCGCAGACCCCAGCCCGCCGAGAACAGAACCAGTCCCCAGGACGCCATCCCGATGATCACCATCAATGGGGCTGCGATGGTGGCGCCGACACGGCCCAGTGAATTGCGGATCGGCAGGTCAGTCGAAGCCATCCAGCTTGGATCGGTCGGGGCATAGGACCCCAGCAGCAACGCAAAGAGTCCGGCAAGCGCGAGAAAGCAGACACCGAGCAATTCGCGCCCACGTTTCTGCAACAGGGCCTGCAGGTTGCTATCCAGAAGCGGATCGCGCTGATGCGTGTTGTAAGATGCCATTTCTCAAGCCCCGTTCACGAATACAGACAGTTGCGCAGACGCTTGAGCGCGTCCTCGATCTCGTCAATCGGTGTGACCATCGCCACCCGGATGAACCCCTTGCCCGGGTTCACACCCTCCACGTCGCGCGAGAGGTAGGCTCCGGGCAGGACCCTTATTCCGGTCTCGCGCCAAAGCTGCAGCGCAGCCTCTTCGCCATCCTCTACCGGAAGCCAGAGGAAGAACCCCGCCTCGGGGCCTTGGTAGCCGGGCACCTGCGCCAGAATGCGGTCCGCGAGCGCGTATTTCTGCTGATAGCGCGCGCGGCTGGCCTGCACATGGTCCTCGTCAGACCAGGCGGCCGCTGCAACATGCTGGAGCGGCTCGGACAAAGGCGCCCCGGCATAGGATCGCAACTGGCGCATGCGGCGAATGCTCTCGCGCCCGCTGGCAACAACGCCCGACCGCAGGCCGGGCATGTTTGACCGCTTGGAAAGTGAGTTGAACACCACCACACGCTCCGGATCCGCGCCCATCGCATGGGCAACCTGCAGCGCAGAGGGGGGCGGGGTGTTGCGCCAGATCTCACTATAGCACTCATCCGAGAAGATCTGGAAATCATGCTTTTCTGCAAGCGTGATCAGATCCCGTAAATAGGCTTCGCTTGCAACGGCCCCCTGCGGATTCGCCGGAGAGCAGATATAGGCGATGGCCACCTGATCAAGCGTTTCGGCAGGCAGGGCCGCATAATCCGGCAGATGGCCAGAAGCCTCGGTCGCAGGCACAAAAACCGGCTTGGCCCCGACTGCGGCGGCAGCAACCGCATAGACCTGATAGAACGGGTTGGGCACCAGGATCAGCGGGGTCCTGCCGCCTTTGCGCTCCGGACAAAGGGCGAGGGCGGCGTTGAACAGCCCCTCGCGCGTCCCGTTGAGAACCATCAGGTTCTCGGGCGCAAGCTCGAGCCCGTAGCGACGTGAGAACCAGCCGCGGATGGCCTCGAGCAGTGGCGGGATCCCCTCATTTGCCGGATAGACCGCAAATCGATCCAGATGCGCGTTCAGCACCTCGGACAGAAAAGGCGGCATCTCGTGGCGTGGCTCTCCAATGGACATGGAGACGGGCGCACCACCGGGCTGGTGATGGCCCAGAAGCGCGCGCAGGCGCGGGAATGCGTATTCTGGCAGGTTCGAAAACCGCTCAGGAAATGCCATGGACTGCCTCGACTGTTCAGGGTCTGTGCCCTGTTATTTTTGGCAAGGATATCGCGTGAGCGGCGCGAGGTCCAGAAATTGGAGCGCGATACGGCATTAACCCCCCGAAAATGTGGTATTTTCGCAGAAGAAACAAAGAGATCACAACATATCGTGGCTGCTCTCGGCGCAGCACCTAAAGATAGGGCGAGTCGCCCTGTGTTTCCTCTGCGCAGCTTTACGCAGTCGGTATTTTTCCCATGAGTGCCTCTGCCCCTTGGGCGCAGAACCATGGCTTTGGGTTTCGGCCTGCCATGACGCAGCGGCATGGCTTGACCCGACGACGCCTGCACCGCAGCTTGCGCCCGCAAGGAGTGTTGCCCATGTATCCCTTCATCCGCTTCGTCAAGGAAATGGTCCGGTATCGCAACGCCCCGGCGCTGGGCGTTTGCGATACGCATGTTTCGCATCATCGTTGTTGGCCATGGGACCTCGATCCGTGGATGGAATTGAACAACGGGCGCACGCTCACACTGTATGATCTCGGGCGGATCCCGATGGCGATGCGGACTGGTCTGATCGACGTCTTGCGTGCGCAAGGATGGGGCATCACGGTGGCGGGCAATTCGACCCGCTATCGGCGGCGGGTGCGGGCGTTCCAGCGTTTTGAGTTGCGCAGCCGCTGCATCGGCTGGGACCATCGGTTTCTCTATACCGAACAAGGGATGTGGATCGGCGATGAATGTGCCAACCATATCCTGATGCGCTCGGCGATCACCTCCACCAGCGGGATTGTGCCCCCGGCACAGGTCATGCGCGCGATGGGGCTGCCAGAAGAGAGCCCGGCGCTGCCGGACTGGGTGCAGGCCTGGATCTCCGCTGATGCGGCGCGGGTCTGGCCACCGGTATTGTAACAAAACAGCACATCTCAGACCTAACTTTAGAATAATTCCAATATTTGATCTGTGTCAAGGTGCGCTTTGACAGGGCGGGCCAAGTTGTGGTGCGATATATGCGAACATGCATGGGTCAGCTTGTGCATGTTTTTTCTGAAACGCCACAGGAGGCCAACATGACTCCCACCATCCTGCCCCGTCTATGCGCTACTGCCCTTGTATTGGTTATGGGCGCCGGAGCAGCTTCATCCGACTCAATCGCGGAATACATGGATTTCTTCGAGCCGCTGCCCCATCTGCCGCCGATCCCGGCAGATAACAGCATGACGCCCGAAAAGATCGAGCTCGGCAAGATGTTGTTCTTCGAGCCCCGTATCTCGGCCTCGGGCGTGATTTCTTGCGCGACTTGTCACAACCCGGCGCTTGGCTGGGCGGACCGGATTCCGCGGGCGGTGGGCCATGGTGGTCAAGTCGGGGAACGCAACACCCCGACCGTGCTCAATTCGGGGTTTCTCGAGTCGCAGTTCTGGGATGGGCGAGAGCCTGATCTGGAAGGGCAGGCCTTGGGTCCGATTCAGGCCGATATCGAGATGGCTATGACCTTGGCCGAGGCGATCGAGCGTCTGAAGGAGTTCGAGATCTACCACGAGCATTTCGGCGCGGCCTTCCCAGATGATCCCGACCCGATCAATCAACAGAACGTGGCTCATGCAATCGCGACATTTGAACGCACTCTGAACACGCCGAACTCACCACTGGACCGGTTCCTGCGTGGCGATGTTCAGGCGATGACAGAGAGCCAGGTTGAGGGCATGAAGCTTTTTGTCGATGCGGGGTGTGTGGCGTGCCACAATGGCCCAGCCCTGACGGACAGCAATTTCCACCGCTTCGAATTGCCTGGCTCCACCGATGAGGGCCGTTTCCTGGTCACGGATGACGAGGCTGACATGTTCGCTTTCCGCACACCAACGCTACGAAACGTGGCTGTCACCTATCCGTATTTCAATAATGGATCGGTGGACAATCTGCATGATGCGGTTCAGTTGATGGGCCAGCAGATGCTTGGTCAGGACTTTACAGATGATGAGCTCGACAAGCTTGTCGACTTCATGCACGCGCTGACAGGTGAAATGCCGCGGGTCGAGATCCCAGCCCTGCCATAAGCTTGTCATCATCGCTTGCACAGCCACCCGATACTGCCGTATCGGGTGGTTTCATTTCTACGGCATAGACTTTCTGTCATCTTGCGAAACCTGCTCCCATCCTTATTGTGCATTGGGCAATGGCCGGATTCGGCCACAGATCGGATGCGGGCAAAGCCCCGCTATGAGGGAGAAACCGATGACCAGACTGAAGTCTTTTGCAATTGCAGCCGTTATGGCCGTACCTTTCGCCGCGCAGGCCGAGCCGACCGGTGATGCCGATGCTGGCGAGCAGAACTTTCGCCAATGTGCCAGCTGTCACGGCGTCGTATCGCCGGATGGTGAGGTTACCCATCGTCTTGCGCCAACCGGGCCGAATCTGTGGGGCGTGGTCGGACGTCAGGCCGGTGCATATGAGGGCTACACACGATTCTCGAGTGCGATTACCGCAGCGGGTGAGGATGGTCTGGTATGGGACGAAGAAAGCTTCGTCGCCTATGTCAATGACCCCAGCGGTTTCCTGCGTGAAGTGACCGGCGACTCGCGGGCGCGGTCGAACATGAACCACCGCCTTCGCGGATCGGCCGAGGATCTCTTTGCCTATCTGGCACAGTTCGGCGAGTGACTCTGCAAACAGGTCTTCATAGAGGCGGCGCCTTCAGCGCCGCCTCTATGCATTCTCGCGCAGGATGGCTCCGGCCAAATAAAGCGAGCCACAGATCAGCACCTGCGCCTTGTCGTCCCGCATCGCGATGCGTGACATGGCTTCGGTCACGCTGTCAGCTTCGCTGGCATCAATCCCGACCGAGCGTGCAAGTTTTGCAGTGTCTTGCGCGGGCAGAGTGGCAGCCTCGCCGGGAATCGAGATCGCATGCAGATGCTGCGCAAAAGGTGCCAGCGGACGCATGAAACCTGCGCTATCCTTTGTGTTCAGCATCCCGCAGATCAGCCAGACCCCCTTGATACCCATCTGACCGAGCGTGTCGGCAATCGCTTCGCCCGCTGCAGGATTGTGCCCGCCATCAAGCCAGATTTGCCCCCTGGGGAGTTGCTCCACAAGCGGCCCCTCGCGCAGCCGCTGCATCCGCGCGGGCCAGAAGGCGCGGGTGACTGCCGCCTCGGCACCGGCATCGTGACCAAGGGCTCTGAGTGCCGCTAGCGCAATTCCAGCATTTCCCATCTGGTGCGGGCCAGCCAGGTTCGGCAAGGGCAGATCCAGCAAACCGCGCTCGTCCTGATAGACCAGCCGCCCGGCCTCGACCTGCACATGCCAGTGCTGACCATACACCAGTAGCGGAGCCCCCAGGTTCGCGGCGCGGGCCTCGATCACCTCAAGCGCGGCTTCTTCCTGCGCGCCGACCACGCAGGGCACGCCGCGTTTCAGAATACCCGCCTTTTCGGCAGCGATTTCGGGCAGGGTCTCGCCCAGATATTGCTGATGGTCGATGCTGACCGGCGTGATGATGCTCAGAGCCGGGCGGTCGATAACATTGGTCGCGTCCAGCCGTCCGCCGAGACCCACTTCGAGCAGCGTGTAATCCGCCGGGTGTCGCGTGAAAGCCAGGAAGGCCGCGCAGGTGGTGATCTCGAAAAAGGTGATCGGTTCTGGGCCGTTGGCAGCGAGGCACTCGTCGAGAATCTCGCTCAACATCTCCTCGTCGATCAGTTCGCCAGCAAGGCGGATCCGTTCGTGAAAGCGGGCAAGATGCGGCGAGGTATAGGCATGAACCCGCGCCCCGGTAGCCTCCAGCCCGGCCCGGATCATTGCCAGTGTCGAGCCTTTGCCATTAGTCCCGGCGATGTGGATGACCGGGGGCAGGTCGCGTGCTGGGTGCTCAAGCGCAGCCAGCAGGCGCCAGACACGGTCGAGCGTCAGGTCGATGATCTTGGGGTGGAAGGCCATCATCCGCGCCAAGAGCGCGTCGGATCTGGGAGTGCTCATGTATCGGCGGTCTTGCTGGCTTGGGCCTGAGCCTGCGCCTCGGCGGCCTCAATCACGGCGGCGGGGTCCGGGCGCGGCAGGTCACCATAGACCACTGGTCCGGCGCCCGTCAGCATCCGCAGCAATGTCGCGATCTCGGCGCGTTGCTCCTTGCGCGGTGTCACGCGGTCGAGCATGCCATGGTCGCGCAGATATTCGGCGCGCTGGAAGCCCTCGGGCAGTTTTTCGCGGATAGTCTGCTCGATCACACGCGGACCGGCAAAGCAGATCAGTGCGCCGGGTTCGGCGATCTGGACATC
>SLJW01000015.1 GCA_007134865.1 Paracoccaceae bacterium
GCGCATGATGTGTGCTGCGAGACTGTGAACAAGGTCTATGAGGGCCGCCCCAATATCGTCGATCTGATGAAATCAGGCGAGATTGTCATGGTGCTCAACACCACCGAGGGCGCGCAGGCCATCGAGGACAGCCGCGAAATCCGGGCGGTCGCGCTCTACGACAAGATCCCCTATTTCACCACGGCTGCAGGCAGTCATGCCGCTGTGGAAGCGATCAAGGCGCGTGAGGAAGGCGAGATCGGCGTGCGCGCACTGCAGCACCCGGTCGGGTGAGCATGCACTTCAACGGATGACGGGCAGGCCGCTCGGCACGCGCTCTGGCACACCCATGCGCCCTTCCTGAGCTGTCTCGTCGGTGAGTGCTTCAAGAAAAGAGAGCAGAAAGCCGATTTCATCCGCGTCAAGGATCACAAGCGGGCGTAGCGCCATGGACCGCGCTGCCGCGGCACGAATCTGTGCGATGAGTTTCTCATTGCCGAGCATATCGTAATCATCGAAATCGGCTCCCAACTCCGGCAAGATGGTCTGTGGTTCATAGGTGTCTAGTCCCGACACGGGGTCGAGGTGGTGGTCGAGAAAATCGCGCAGGTCAGAGAACGCGCCCGAATGCCCCCACGGTCCGGTCTGGGTCACATTGCGCAGCATGGGTGTACGGAAGGCGTAGGCATCGGCCTCGTCCCCGGTGACAAACGCCCGGCCGATATCCATGGTATAGCCTTCGTCATCGCGTTGCTTGCCCGGCCCGATAGGCGGCATGCCCATGGCATGAAAATCCTGGTCCGTCATCAGCGGGCCCGAATGGCATGCGGCACAGCCAGCCTGGCCATAGAAGAGCCGCATACCCTCGCCTGCTTCGGAGGGCAACGCGGCTTCCTCGCGCAAATAACGGTCGAAGGGGGAGTCTATTGCGCGGAACTCCCATTCCATGAAGGCGGCCAGCGCGTTGGCGATCTCATCCATTCCTACAGATGCTGCACGACCGCGATAGACATTGAACGCCGCACGATACTCCGCGATCGCATCCACCCGCGCGGCCAGCAGCCCCCAGACCCCGTCATCGCCATGGAAATGCTCAGCCGCAACAGCATCGGCAATCCGGTTCTCGCCCGAACGACCTGCCATTTCCTCGGGCGAGGTCGGCGGGAACAGAGCCTGCACGGCCAGCACGGAATCGAAGGACATGTAGTCGAGTGGCCCCTGCGGCGTCAGAAAGCCAGCCGGATTGGCCGGATCGACCTCGACCCGGCCATCGTGAAACATGACCCGCAACTCGCGCGCCCCAAGATTCCAAAGCGCAGGCGCATTGCGTGGGATGCGCCTGCTTGCGGCCAGTGGCCCATCGGCTTGTCGTTCGGGGCCGAGCCCTGTCGCTCCAGTTCCCAAACCAAGCGACACCCCGTCACCCGAGCCCAGTTGTGGGTGATGGCACGTCGCGCAGGAAATATCCTTGTTGCCTGACAGGATCGGGTCGAAGAACAGAAGTTGGCCAATCTGCGCAAGTTCCTGATCAAGAGCTCGGAAACTGGTCTCGTCCAGCGGGTCGGGAAGGGCGAATGACGCGGTGTCGTGGCTGCTTGGGACAGGTTGCGGGCGTAGTGCCACCGGAACCGGCCGCGTCTGCGGACGTAGCGAGCGACGCGGGGCAGGGGCCACGCGCGTCTGGACCACCGCCGGTGTTGGAACTGCTGCCTCTGGCATGGCAGCAGGCGATCCAGGCATCGCAACACCGAGTTGAGGGGAAGGTGCAAGGAACACATCCTCGAGCAAAGCGCGTGCCTGCGGGTCACCGGCGCGCTCCATTTGCCGGAGCGCCATGAAGGCCTGGTAAAAATCCCCCTGCTCCATGGCGCTGTAGCTGTGGTTCAGTGTCTGGGCGTGGATCGGGATGACGCTTGTGGCAAGCGTGAACAGGACGCAGGGAATTGACCAATGACGCATGGGGCGCACCCGAGAGAATCGCTATTACGTTAACAATTTCGTGATCTTACGCCGCGCAGGGCTGTGGATAAAGAGGTTTCTTGAATTCGGATTTGTCAATTGGACCGCGCTTTCAGCCTGGAAGGACAGGCTATCACACGGGCGCCAGATTGGCCGAGGGGTCTCGAAATCGCGTTGATCATATGGCTAAGCCTCCGGTTTCATGCGCGTAGTGTGCCGCCAGAGGCTTTGTGCCGCAGCCCGACTCTCTCGTCATCAGCCACCTGTTGCGATAGGCGAAAAGGATAACCAGTACAGGAGCATTGATTGTCCGAAGCGCGCGATCTTGTCCTCATCGGTGGTGGCCACACCCATGCACTGCTGTTGCATGCACTGGCGACTCGTCCATTGCCTGCGGTGCAGTTAACTCTGATCAATCCTGACCCGACTGCGCCCTATACCGGCATGCTGCCGGGGTTTATCGCAGGGCATTATGGCCGGGAGGAGCTGGAGATAGACCTGGTGCAATTGGCTGATCGCGCAAAAGCGCATCTGATCTTGGGTCGGGCAGAGGGGCTGGACCGTGACAGGCGTCTGATTCAACTGAAAGGCCAACCCCCGATCCGCTACGATCTGGCCTCGCTTGATATCGGGATAACCTCGGGCTTGCCCGATATCCCGGGCTATGCGGAACATGCGGTCTCGGCAAAGCCGCTCGGTGCCTATGCTCGCGCATGGGAGCGGTTTCTGGCAGCCCTCGCGGCAGGGGACGCCGCACCGAAAGTCGCCATCATCGGCGGCGGGGTTGCCGGGGTCGAGTTGGCGCTAGCCATGGCCCACCGCTTGCGGGAAAGGGCGCCCGAGATCACGGTGATCGAACGCGGGCGGCTTTTACCCCATATCGGGCGCCGCGCACGCGCTCGGTTGGTAGCGCATCTGAAGCGCATGAGGGTGCACTGGCACGAACAAGCGCAAGTGGCCAAAGTGAGTGCGGCGGCTCTGCGGCTTGCGGATGGACAAGAAATTGCCACAAGCCTCGTGCTGGGTGCCGCCGGTTCGCGCCCTCAGGAATGGCTGCAAGGCACGGGCCTCGAGCTTGCGGCCGGTTTCATAACAGTGGATGAGCATCTGCGGACGGTCAGCGATCCGAACGTGTTCGCCGTCGGCGATTGTGCCCATATCGCCCATGCGCCACGCCCGAAAGCGGGCGTGCATGCGGTTCGGCAAGCTCCTTATCTACTTGCGAATTTGCGTGCCGCGCTAGGCGCTGGCGCATGGCGCCCTTATCAACCGCAGCGCGATTACCTCAAGCTCGTCTCGCTAGGTGATCAATCGGCTTTGGGCGAAAAATGGGGCCTCACGCTGGAGGGCCGCTGGCTATGGTATTTGAAAGACCGGATCGATGCCCGTTTCATGGGGCAGTTTCGTACCTGAGCGCCATTATGACGACATACCAACCGAGGGGTCAGAGGCCCGCGTCGTTTGCGAAGACTGACGTTCTTTACCAAGCCAACTACTGCGTGCGCGGCAGGCTTGGTTCTGCGGCCGAGGACGCTTCCTCGTGATTTCCGTGTGCTGACATGATCCTGGTTGTGACACGGCCCGTCGTTGACACCAAGCGCCATGGTTGCAGCAACTCCGACCACGCACCATGCTCCTGTGCCAAAGCGAAAAGGTCAGAGCGGCCAGCTTACAGACTGACGCGAGGGCGGGAAAAATCACGACCCATACGGAACGCGAGCGGACAATCGATCCGATGCTATCAGCAAGGCCTCCGACATTCCCGGTTCAACCCGTCATCCTTGTCTTGAGATGCGAGACCTTCCAAGGCTCCTGTGTCGCAGGTGCACCGAAGAAATAACCTTGCAGACAATCCACACCCATATCGACCAACAGACGTGCATCCTCGGCTGTCTCTACCGATTCGGCGACAGTGAACATGTCGAAATGCCGGGCGATCAGGACCAGGGCCTGCGCGAGGATCTGGTTGTCAGGGTTATTCGCAATGTCGGAAATGAAGCTACCGTCGATCTTGACGATGTCGAAATAGAAATCCTTCAGGTACCGGAACGCCGTGTAACCCGCGCCAAAATCATCCAACGCGAAGCAGATGCCGCGCTCCTGCATGTCCTGCATGAAGACTGTGACCAGATCCGGCATGAGCATGGCTGAGGATTCAGTGATCTCGAGGATCAGGCGTTCGCCGATATCGGGGGCATTGCGCAGCCCGCGTTCCAATGTTGCCAACCATTCAGGATAGCCGATCGAGCGCGCCGACATGTTAATCGAGACCCGGATCGAGGGCTCGTTGGCGAGCGTTGCGAGACCCATTTCCAACGCAAGGCAATCGATCCGGCGCCCAAGTTCATTGGTTTCGACGGCATCCATGAAGTCGATTGCCGGGATCACTCTGCCAGTGTGGTCGATAATGCGGATCAGTCCTTCGTAGAAGGCGGCGCGCTTTGGCATGCGGGCCTGTACAACCGGCTGAAAGGCGAGAATGCTCCGGCGCTGATCCAGCGCATCTCTGACAAGCGCCAGAGTGGCACGACGCTGTTCTTCCGCTGCAGCCGACAGGGGCGAAGAAAACACGATATCCTCCGGATAGCGGCTATGCGGGATGTGATGTGACATGCGTGTCTCCGTCCGTTTGGAGCACCTTGGCGCACCAGGTTTAATCGGGAGTTAAAGAGCATCGGTTGAATAAAATACGCGACATATTTCCGACACCCGCGGGCATGCTGGGTCGATTGCACTTGCGCCCGGGCTTGCGTATAGCCGCCCGGTATCGAACCAATGCGAGAGGGCCGCGCCATGAGCAAGACATCCGCGAATTCGATGTGGGGCGGACGGTTCAGCGCTGGGCCCGATGCGATCATGGAGGCGATCAATGCCTCGATCGGGTTCGACCAGCGCCTTGCGCCGCAGGACATTACTGGCTCGCGCGCCCATGCCGCCATGCTGGCGGCTCGCGGCATCATCACCCCTGAGGATGCCGCCGCAATTGACGCGGGTCTGGAGCAGGTGGCCGAGGAGATTGCGCGTGGCGATTTCGCCTTCTCGACCGCGCTTGAGGATATTCACATGAATGTCGAGGCACGGCTGCGCGAGATCATCGGCACGCCTGCCGGGCGGCTGCACACTGCGCGTTCGCGCAACGATCAGGTCGCGCTCGATTTTCGGCTTTGGGTGCGTGAACAATGCGATGCGGCCATTGCGGGGCTGGAAGCTCTGATGCGGGCGTTCCTTGGGCAGGCCGAGGCCGGGGCCGACTGGGTTATGCCCGGCTTCACCCATCTGCAAACCGCCCAGCCGGTGACCTGGGGCCATCACATGCTCGCCTATGTCGAGATGTTCGCCCGCGACAAGAGCCGCTTCGAGGATGCAAGGCGTCGGATGAATGAATGCCCCCTGGGCGCGGCGGCGCTTGCGGGGACCTCGTTCCCGATCGACCGGCATATGACCGCTGCGGCACTGGGGTTCGACCGGCCCACGGCGAACTCGCTCGATTCGGTCTCGGACCGCGATTTCGCGCTGGAGTTCCTCAGTGCCGCCGCCATCTGCGCCACCCATCTGTCGCGCTTTGCCGAAGAGCTGGTGATCTGGTCCTCGGCGCAGTTCCGTTTCGTGCGCATGTCGGACCGCTTCTCGACTGGCTCCTCCATCATGCCGCAAAAGCGCAACCCCGATGCGGCAGAATTGCTGCGTGCGAAGCTGGGGCGCATACTGGGCGCGACGGTCGCGCTGTTCACCGTCATGAAAGGTCTGCCGCTCACCTATTCCAAGGACATGCAGGAAGACAAGGAGCAGGTCTTTGATGCCGCCGATAACTTGCTCTTGGGCCTCGCGGCGATGGAAGGGATGGTCCGCGACCTGACGGCCAATCGCGAAGCGCTGGAAGCGGCCGCAAGCGCCGGGTTCTCTACGGCGACCGATCTGGCCGACTGGCTGGTGCGCGAGTTGGACCTGCCCTTCCGCGAGGCGCATCATGTCACGGGCGCGCTGGTGAAGCTGGCCGAGGACAAGGGCTGCGACCTTCCCGATCTTAGCCTCGCCGAGATGCAGAAAACCCATGGCCAAATCACCGAGGCGGTCTATTCTGTGTTGGGCGTGCAAAATTCGGTGGCCAGTCGCACAAGTTACGGCGGGACAGCGCCTGCGAATGTCCGCGCGCGTGTTGAGCATTGGAAAGAGGTCCTCGGATGAGAGTTGCCCTGATCACCTTTGCCTTCCTGATGGCGGCCTGCGGCGCCGAAGCGCCACCGCGTCACTCCGAGACTGCGCCATCGGGTGTCTCGATCGGCGGCGAGGCCCGCATCGGCGTGCGGACAGAGCTATGACTCCGCTCCGCCTCGTCTACCTCGCCCTCGCGATCTGGGGCACGATCCATCCGATGTACTGGTTCATCACCTGGTTCATGGAGAATGAATGGTCGATCATGGCCATGGTGGACGCCTGGCATGTCAACGCGGCCACCTCGGGCCTCGTCTGGGATCTGACCATCGCCGCCGTCGCGCTCACGATCTTTATTCTCGCCGAATGCTGGCAGCGTCGTCGCTGGTTGGGCCTGCTGGCGATCCCGACCATATATTGCATCGGTGTCTCATGCGGCCTGCCGCTCTATCTCTTCCTGCGCTCAAGCCCCTCGCAAACTACCTGATTTCATCTTGCCCTGAATACTCCTGCCGGAGGCATCTGCCCTCGCGCCCTGGCCCGCCGCATGACCCGAAAGCGCCCCTGATGGACCATTTCCTCTACCGCGATGGCATCCTGCATGCCGAAGACGTGCCTCTGCCGGAGATCGCGGCCGAGGTCGGCACGCCCTTCTACTGCTATTCGACGGCCACACTGACCCGCCATTACCGATTGTTCGAAGAGGCGCTTGCCGGGCTCGATCATATGGTCTGCTATTCGGTCAAGTCGCTCTCCAATCAGGCGATCCTACGCACTCTGGCAGGACTTGGTGCGGGGATGGACGTGGTCTCGGGCGGCGAATACCGGCGCGCGGTGGCTGCCGGGGTGCCGGGCGAGAAGATCGTCTTTTCCGGAGTCGGCAAGACGCGTGAGGAAATGGGATTTGCGCTGGCCCATGGCATCCGCCAGTTCAATGTCGAGTCTGATGTGGAACTCTTGGCGCTCTCTGAAGTTGCCAGCACCATGGGCAAAACCGCGCCGATCACGCTCCGCGTCAACCCCGATGTCGATGCGAAAACCCACGAGAAGATCGCCACGGGCCGCAAGGAGGACAAGTTCGGCATCCCCATCTCACGCGCGCGCGAGATTTATGCGCAGGCTGCGCGCCTACCCGGTATCGAGGTGTTCGGGGTAGATGTGCATATCGGAAGCCAGCTCACTGACCTTGCGCCATTCGAAGCCGCCTTCACCAAGATCGCTGATCTGACCCGCAGCTTGCGGGCAGACGGGCATGATATTCGGCGTGTCGATCTGGGTGGCGGACTTGGCATTCCCTATACCACCTCAAATGAGACCCCGCCCCTGCCGCTGGACTATGGCGCGATGATTCATCGCGTTTTCGGGGGACTCGATGTCGAGGTCGAAATCGAGCCGGGGCGGCTGATCGCGGGGAATGCAGGCATACTGGTCGCGCAGGTCATCTATCTCAAGGAGGGCGAAGGGCGCGATTTCCTGATCCTCGATGCGGCGATGAACGACTTGATCCGCCCTGCAATGTATGGCGCGCATCACGATATCGTGCCAGTGACCGAGGCTCCGGCGGCCATCGACCAGCGCCCGGTCGATATCGTCGGTCCGGTCTGCGAATCGGGCGATACCTTCGCGAAACAGCGCCCGATGCCGCCGCTGGCAGCGGGTGATCTGGTCGCTTTCCGCTCGGCGGGTGCTTACGGCGCAGTCATGTCGTCCGAATACAACACCCGCCCAATGATCCCCGAGGTTCTGGTGCATGAGGATCAATATGCTGTCATCCGCCCGCGCCCGAGCTTTGACGAGATCATAAACCGCGATAGGTTGCCGGTGTGGCTGTAAGCAAAGCGCCCGACGGCGCCTGACCGGAGTTCGAATGATCAGACGCAAGACACCGGATGCGAACCCTGCCCTGACCCGCGCCCTGCGGGCAACCTACTGGGGGCTCTGGATCGAGCGGCTCTTGCGTGCATTCTGGCCGACCAGCACGCTTGCACTTTTTGGCATAGCGGCGTTCGGCTTCGGCCTTCAGGATGCCGTGCCCCCGCTCTGGGCCATGTGGTCAGCTTTCGCCCTTATCTTGGCCATCGTGGTCAGTTTCGGGCTCGGCATATGGCGTCTGAAGCTGCCGACACGCGCCGAGGCTGCGGCGCGGCTGGATCGGTCGATGCCGGGGCGGCCACTATCCACTATGGCCGATGCGCAGGCCATCGGCAGCGAGGACGAGGCCTCGCGCCGGGTATGGGCGGCACATCTGACGCGGATGCAGGAACGACTGGCCGCTGCGTGCGCTGTCCCGGGTGACCTGCAGCTTTCGCGCTTCGACCGATATGGCTTGCGCTATATCGCGCTGACCGGCTCCGTGGCTGCCGTCCTGTTCGGCGCCCCGTCGCGCGTGACTGAAATCACAGAGATCGCGCAGCTCCCCACGCGCGCTGAAGCCGTCGCGCTTGGTCCCTCATGGGAGGCCTGGGTGCAGCCGCCGCCCTATACAGGCCGTCCGACGCTGTATCTCAATGAAGTCGACCGCCCGACACTGCAATTGCCGCAAGGCAGCCGCGTGACTGTGCGCTTCTACGGTCAGCAGGGCGTCATGTCGGTGCAGGAGAGCCTGTCGCTGCGCGAAGAACCCGAGCCGACCGAGATGGCGCAGGATTTCGAGATCGAGCGTTCGGGGCGGTTAAGTATCCGCGGGCCTGCGGGGCGCGACTGGGAAGTAGTGGCGCTGATCGACCAGCCGCCAAGCGTGACTTTGCAAGGTGTGGCAGAGCGCGAGCGCGGCGGGCTGATGCGGCAGGATTTCAGGGCCACGGATGATTACGGCGTTGTCGATGGCGAAGTACGCGTCGCGCTCGATCTCGACGCGGTCGAACGCCGATATGGACTGGCGCTCGATCCCGAGCCGCGCGAGGCGGTCACTGTGCCGCTGCCCATGCCCGCTTCGGGCTCGCGCAGCGAGATCGAGGACGCTTTCATTGAAGATTTCTCGCAGCATCCCTGGGCAAATCTGCCAGTGAAGATTGCCTTCGCGGTCGAGGACGCGCGCGGGCAGGAGGGCGCGACTGACGACGTGCCCATGGTCCTGCCAGGGCGGCGTTTCTTCGACCCGATGGCAGCTGCCGTGATCGAATTGCGCCGCGACCTGCTCTGGACACGCGAGAATGCACCGCGGGTCGGGCAGCTTATGCGGGCCATTTCGCACCAACCCGAAGACGCCTTCCGCTCGACCGAGGCGCGTAGCCGTTTTGCAGATGCGCAAGACATGCTGCTTGCGAGCCTCGACACGGGCGGGCTGGATGAGACCATGCGCGATGATCTGGCAGAATTGATGTGGGATCTGGCTGTGCTGCTGGAAGAAGGCGAGTTGGCGGATGCGCGTGAGCGACTCCGCCGTGCGCAGGAGCGACTGGACGAAGCTGTGCGCGGTGGTGCTGACCCCTCTGAAATCGCCGAATTGATGGAAGAACTGCGCGAGGCGATGCGCGACTACATGCGCCAGCTTGCCGAACAGCCGCGCGAACGCGGTGACGCCCCGCCTGATGGCGAGCAGATGGAGATCACGCAGGACCAGATTCAAGAGCTTCTCGACCGGATACAGGAGTTGATGGAAGAGGGCCGGATGGATGAAGCGGCCGAGCTTCTGGCGCAGTTGAACGCGCTTCTGGAGAACCTCCAGGTTGCCGAAGGACAGGGCGGCGAAGGCATGCCCGGCGATGAAGCGATGGAGGGTCTGGGCGAGACCATGCGCGAACAGCGCGAATTGTCGGATGATACTTTCGACGATCTGCAGCAGCAATTCCGCGATGGTCAGCCGCAGGCTGGCGAAGGCGAACCGCAGGCAGGCGAAGGAGAGGGCCAGGGCGATCTGGCCGAGCGCCAGCGTAGTCTGGCCGATCAGTTGCGCGATCAGCAACTGGCACCGCTGCCCGGCGAGGGCACGCCGGAAGGCGAGGCCGCACTGGAGGCACTCGAGCGTGCTCAGCGCGCGATGGAAGAGGCTGCCGAGGCGCTGGAAGACGGCGATGCCGGTGAGGCCCTGAGCCGTCAGGCCGAAGCGATGGAGGCCATGCGCGATGGCTTGCGCGCCATGAACGAGGCGCAGGCGCAGGATCTGCGCGAACAAGAGGGCGATCAGGCCGCACAGGAAACTGGCGACGGGCAGGGGCGGGACCCTCTGGGCCGCTCGCGTAATCAGGGCGGTGAGGTCGGTACCGAGGAGAACCTGCTGCAGGGTGAAGATGTCTACCGTCGCGCGCAGGACCTGCTTGAAGAATTGCGTCGCCGCTCTGCCGAACTCGACCGACCCGAGGCCGAACTCGACTACCTGCGGCGGCTGCTGGAGCGGTTCTGACGCGCTCTGTTGTCGATGTTTCTTGATACTGGCTGAAGCGGAGACCGAGCCCAAAAACCGAAAAGCCCTGCCGCGAGGCAGGGCTTTGTATTGTCCGGCGATGTGCGAAGATCAGTTCTTCGCGTAGAATTCGACCACGAGGTTCGGCTCCATCTGCACGGCATAAGGCACATCACCCAAGCTTGGGGTGCGCACGAATGTGGCGGTCATCTTGGAGTGATCGACTTCGAGGTAATCCGGAACGTCACGTTCGGCGAGGCTGACAGCCTCGAGCACGATGGCGAGTTGCTTGGACTTGTCGCGCACGGCGATGACATCACCTTCGCGCACACGGTAGCTTGGAATGTTGACGCGCGTGCCGTTCACGGTGACATGCCCATGGTTCACGAATTGGCGGGCAGCGAAGATGGTCGGCACGAATTTCGCGCGATAGACCACAGCGTCAAGGCGGCGCTCCAGCAGGCCGATCAGGTTCTCACCCGTGTCGCCCTTGATCCGTTCGGCTTCGGCATAGATGCGGCGGAACTGCTTTTCGGTCAGGTCGCCGTAATGGCCCTTCAGCTTCTGCTTGGCGCGCAACTGGGTGCCGAAATCCGACATTTTGCCCTTGCGGCGCTGGCCATGCTGGCCGGGGCCGTATTCGCGCTTGTTGACAGGGCTTTTCGGACGGCCCCAGATGTTTTCGCCCATGCGGCGGTCGATCTTGTACTTGGCAGACGTGCGTTTGGTCACGGCTGATCTCCTTCTATGCGCGATAAGCGCGTTGTGAAGGGCGTTGTCCTCTCCCGGCTTGCACCGGGCGACAGGCGACCTCTTGCGAGGGCCTCCAACACCAATGAAAACACCCGAGGCAGCGCCTCGGGATGGCAGCGTTATACGAGGCGCGACAAGCGAGTCAAGCCCGATCAGGCCGCGAGCAATGCAGCTTCGCCGGGATCGAGGCAGCGCCGCGCTGTCGGGCCGTAGCTCTCGGGGGCCTCGACAAGAGTTTCCGAGATTTGGCGCAATGCATGGCGGTGCTGGCGCAGGGTTGTCTCGGGTGCGAGCGCAGGGTGAAAGCTCTCGGTAGGCAGGCCATTGGCGAAGATGATCTGATGCGCCTCAAACAGCAGATGCACGTAAGTCACGCCATGCAGGGCCGTGTCCGGGGCGATGCCCTTGTAATCGACCAGATCAGCGGCTCGTGCGAGCACTTCATCGCTGCCGAATAACTCCTGCGCCCGTTCGCCCTGTACAAGAATACGATGCGCGGGCGAGACACAAAGGTCCTCGTCAGGCAGGCCCGCGCTGGCGGCAGCCCGTCGCAGCCGGATCGGGCGCAATTGCGGGTGGCGGCGCAACGCCAGCCCCGAAAGCGTGCTCTGCCCGACCCAGAACAGGGGTTGGGGACCATTGTCCCGGGTCAGGACCAAGTCTCCGGGGACGAGGCGGGCAATGGGAACCGGGCCGCGCGGAGTCGCAATCATCGCGTCCGAGGCAAAGCATATCACGCTTTCGCTTCCCGCAGTGTCAGGGATGTCGGGCAGATTTACGGCAGTGATCCAGCATGGCTGGCCATGCGGCGGCAAGCTGCCCTCGAAGACAACGCTTGTTCCGCGTCGTGTCGAAAGAATGCGTGCGCGATAGAGATGGAACCCATCCGTCAGCGCAAAGCCCTGCCGTGGGGCGATCGACAGTTCTTCGGGTGCGGGGAGGGCGTGGATCGTGCCACTTATGCGCTCCGCCACCTGTCGTGCGCGAGCCTGCAGCAGGCTCTGTTCCTCTCCGGAACCGAGCGGCAACACGTTGGGCACGCCGTCGAGGCGCAGTGGCACGCCATCCCATCGCCACGGGGCACCAACACGCAACCATTGAGGAGCCAGTCCTCGCACGCCATCTATTTCGGTATCCTCCCAGTGCAGCGCAAATACGCCGCATAGCGGTGTCGCCCGTGCCATATCTGCCTCTGCCTCTGCTCTGCTGCTTTTTTTGACGCAGCTTATTACAGAAAACTAGCAGAGTTTTCGTCCTGAAACCAGAGAGATACGCGCCCAAGCTTTTGGGTGATGCGATTTTGCCGAGCAGGCGCTTCAGCATAGGTTTTGAGAGCGGGCGATCATTGCAGCTTGCGTACGGTTGCTGGCGCCAAGGCGACGATAAAGCGTCTTGACGTGGAGCTTCACTGTCGGCTCGCTCAGACCCAGTTCACGGGCGATTTCCTTGTTGGTTCTGCCCTCGCAAAGCGCGCGCAATACATCGAGTTCTCTTGGTGACAGGCTGGGGGTGCCTGCAGTGCTCGGGTGCTCGGGCGTAGGAACCTCTGGCTTTTCATCATGCCCGACAATGAAATCCACGGGCACAAACCGCTCGCCGAGCACCATGAACCGGATCGCATTGAGCAGGGACGTGGCTGGCATGGATTTGTGCAGAAAGCCACGTGCGCCCAGCCGGAAAGCCGTCTCGACCACTGCACGCGGCGCCATTCCCGAGATCAGCGCCACCGGAGGCGGTGCGTCAAGCGCCAGAATGCGGCGCAGACCATCGAGCGCATGCATGCCGGGCATGCCGTAATCCAGCAGGACCAGATCGAAGGGTGGCCCTGCGGAGATGGCGGCACGGGCCTCATCGACATCGCCGACAGAAACGATTTCGATATCGTCCTGCTGGGTGAGAAAGCTGCTGAGCGTATCTCGCAGCAGTTTGTGATCATCCGCGATCAGCAGGCGCAGAGGCATCGGTTTTCTCCTTGCTGCTTTGCAGGTGGCGCAACTTTGCCTTGAGGAGAACGGCGACCAGAACAGGATCGGATACAGGTTTTCGCAACACTGCAGTGATGGCAGAATTAGTTGTAGAAGGCAACTTTTTGGCGCCTGTAACCATGATGACGGGCAAGTCCGGATGTACGGCATTCAGGCGCGTTGCCAGTTCGCTCCCTGTCATTGACGTCATATCATGATCCGTCACGACAGCGTGCCATGACTGCGGGTCCGCCCTGACCGCGTCGAGCGCCTCCAGCGAGTCGTTGCAACTGACCGGCTCGGCTCCAGCGCGGGTCAGCTTCTCGGTCAGCGCGATCAGCATCGCTTCATCATTATCCACCAGCAGGACCTGCATCCCCTCAAGCGAGCGCCCGGTATCACCTTTTTCTTCGATGGCATTGAGATGCGCTGTCCCGACTGGCCAGAATACAGTGAAGTTTGTACCGATCCCGGGTTCTGAATGCATGCGCAATGCACCCTGATGGGCCTCAAGAATATCGGCCACAATCGTCAAACCTAGCCCGGCACCTTGGGTGCCCTTTGTGGTGAAATAAGGCTCGAGGATATGCTGCTGGATTTCGGGCGCAATGCCCATCCCGGTATCGCAGATTTCGACAAGGGCATAGGGCTGCCCTTCAATCAGAACGCCCAGATCGACTGGTGCGAGCAATTCCGCTGCGTTGGCCATCCGCAGTGTGACCGTGATGGTGGGGGCAGGCGTATCTTTGAGTACCAACGCATCGCGCGCATTCAGCATCAGATTGAGCATCACCTGCATTGCCGAGGTGGTATCGCCCGCAACGATCACAGGGTCTTGCGGCAAATCCACTGTGAGCCCGATCTGCCGCTGCAGGCCCGGTCGGAACAGGTCTGCCGCTTGCCCGATGATCTGCCCGAAATCGAACTTCGTCTTGGGCGCGCTGCGCTGGCCCAACCGCGTAAGATTGCCGACAAGGGCTTGTGCCTGCCCTGCCGCGGCTTCGATCCGCTCCAGGTGTTGGTTTGCCGGAGGTGTGCTGACGGGCTTCAGCATCTCAAGTGATTGGGCAATCACTGCCAGCACATTGGCCACGTCATGCGCAAGCCCGCCCGCCAGTTGTGCGACCAGCTGGCGGCTCTGCGCAATCTGCAACTGTTCGCGCAACCGCGCTTGCTGCTCCTCTGCGGCCTTGCGGTCAGTGATCTCGCGCGCGATGGTCAGGAAGCTGCCGTCATCCTGCACTGACATCGAGACATCGAAGTATCGCTCACGCGCCGCAGTTGTCTGAAGGCAGACTTCGCTAGTCCAATGACCTGACGCGTAGAGCTCCGGCAGGATGGTTACAAGATCGGGGTTAACGCCATTTTGGTCGATATCATGCCAGAAAGCCGGTTTTGCCTCCGCCGGGAGCCCCAGAAACTCGCGGAACTTCGGATTGATATAGGACAATTGTCCATCGGGCTGGCTTATCGCGATCCCGTCACGAGAGGCGTCCATCGCCATTTGCCGATCGCGCAGTGCGCGGACCTCGGCGAGTTTCTGGGCCGTGACATCGTTGCCGATCACCATGAAGCCATGCGTGACACCATCGCGATCACGCAGGGCCTGGACATTGAGGTTCAGCCAATAGGGAATGTCGCGCGAATCGAATGCTTGAACTTCTTCGAGAACATCCTGCCCCTGTTCTAGTAGCGCGCAGAGGCTCTCGACCTGTGCTGGATTCCCTTTGCCGTAGCGCAGGATATCACTGGGTAGTTGGCCGATGGCTGCGTCGAGCGACACCCCGCTGCGCGACACAGTCGCCGGGTTCATCCATGTGATGCGCCGCCCGGCATCGGTGAGCATGATCAGGTTGGTTGAAAGCTCGGCAGCCCGGCCAAGCTGGCGTATCCTGGTATCCTGCCAAAAGCTTTCGGTAATGTCGCGCACGACGAACAGATAACCGGTGCGACCGCCGCCCGGAGACGTGCCGCTTGCCGTGACATGCAGGGTAAAGCGCTTGGGTTGGCCATCGATCTGCAGAGTATAGTCGAAGCGATTGGACCAGCCATTTTGACGCGCTTCGGCGATAGCCTTGCGAGATATCCAGGCAGCATGCGTCGGCAGAAAGGCCTCGAGCGGTTGGCCGATGACCTCTTCGGGCGACAGGGCGAAGGTCAGCGGTTCGCTCTGGTTGAATCCGATGACCACACCATGATCATCCGTTTCAACCAGAAGTTCGGGAATTGCCGTGACCATAGCAGCGATGCGGTCTCGCGCCGATTGCAGGTCTGCCTGAAGCCGGTGGCGCATGCGCCGGTGCTCATGGCTGTGCAGCGCGGCATCCAGTGTTGCCGCAAAGCCCTGCAGCAGGGCTTTCTCGCGCGGGGTGAACCGATGTTTGGCCGTGACATAATCCAGCCCGACAAACCCCCGCACCTCACCGTCCTGCCAAAGCGGCGCAGCAAGGAGCGAGCGGATATTCTGTGCCATCAGGGCCTGACGCAGCTCCGAGCCAAACGCCATCGCCACGACATCTTCGAGGATGAACAGGTTGTCTAGGGCAAACCCGGTCCAGAAGGCTTCACCGACCGATATCGGGACCTGCTGCAATTCGCCCTGCATCGCCGAGATCCCAGGTCGGCACCATTCATGCGTGTTATGGATAAAGATCAGATCCTGGACTCGGAACAGATAGGCTCTGTCCGCACCCGAGGCCATGCCGATCTGCGCCAAGGCAGTGTTGATATCGAGAGCTGTCCCGTTGCTGATCGCCCGCTGCAGGCCCATTTGTGCCGCAGCATAACCAGCCACGATGTAATCAGCCGTATACTCGGCAAACGAGTTGCTCGAAGTCCTTGCGATATCATCCATCGGTTGCGTCCGGTTCCGCATCAAGCGCCTGGCGCAGGCTATGCCAGAGCGGTCAGGCCTTGTCGCGACTTTTTGCGCGTTTAGCGCCCGCAGGTAACACGAAAGCCTGCCGCATGGGCTGGTTTTCTTGAGAGTCTCACTCTATTTTGCGGCGCACGACAGAACAAGCGGAGTTTGGTGGTGGACGAGAAACATGCCGGTCGGGTCACACGAGAGGGGATTCGGATTCACGAACCCTCCGATTTTGCAGGCATGCACAAGGCCGGGCGGCTCGCCGCGACGATTCTGGACGAGGTTGCGGATCATGTGTTTCCTGGGCAGACCACCGGCGAGATCGATCGGATCATCACCGAAAAGGTCGCGCAGGCTGGTGCCACCTCGGCTACTATCGGCTATCGCGGCTATCAGCATGCAAGTTGTATTTCGGTCAACCATGTCGTGTGCCACGGGATCCCCAGTGACAAGCAACTCAAGGATGGTGATATCCTGAATATCGACGTGACGGTCATTGTCGATGGCTGGTATGGTGACACCTCGCGCATGTATGTCGCGGGTAATCTGACGCGCAAATCGGAGCGGCTGATCCAGGTCACCTATGACGCTCTGATGCTGGGTATCGAGGCCGTGCGCCCCGGGAATACCTTTGGCGATATCGGCCATGCGATCCAGTCCTATGTCGAAAGCCAGCGCATGTCGGTGGTGCGTGACTTTTGTGGCCATGGGCTGGGGCGCGTGTTTCATTCACCGCCAAACGTGTTGCATTACGGGCGCGCGGGGCACGGGCCACGGCTGGAAGAGGGCATGTTCTTCACCATCGAGCCAATGGTGAATCTGGGCCGCCCGGAAACCAAGGTGCTCGCCGATGACTGGACAGCCGTCACGCGCGACAAATCGCTTTCAGCGCAGTTCGAGCATTCAATTGGTGTGACCGCGCAGGGGTTCGAAATCTTCACTCTGTCTCCGGCGGGTCGGTTTCATCCGACATGGCGCTGAGTGGCGCAGCATTATCATTGCCTTCCAGCGTCGCGTTCAAAACGCCACCAATGAGGACGGCATAGGCCGAGATGTAGAACCACATCAGCAGCGCGACGACGGCACCGATCGAGCCATAGATCTCGTTATAATTGCCGAAATTTGTCAGGTAGTAGGAAAACCCGGCAGATGCGCTGATCCAGAGCAGCATTGCAAGCACCAGCCCCGGACGCAACCGGGGCCTCTGACCGTTTGGGCGGTTGGGGCCAATCCGGTAGAACAGCCAGATCCACATCGCGACCAACCCGAGCGACAATGCCCAGCGACCAGTTTCGACGAGCAGCCCGCGCGCGCCAGGTATGGGGAAGAAAGCCAGCACCACAGGCAGGATCAGGATCGAGAGAAGCGCCACAACGCCCGCCAGCACCATCCCCAGCGTCATGGTCAGCACGATAATCGCGTGCACGAACCCCTTGCGTCGCGGTGTGCCATGAATGGCGTTGATACCCGTCAACATCGCGTCCACCCCACGCCGCGCCAGGAATAGCGCGACCAGCAGTGACAGGATGCTGGCCCAGCCAAGCACGCCATCATTGGCCCAGACCAGCCGAGTGACCTGATTGGCGAGCAATGTGTAGGCCGCCGGCGGCAACAGGTCCTCGAGCAGGGTGAGCTGATCCTGGATCACAAGCGGGTCTGCAAATACTCCAAGTATCGAAATCAGGGCTGCCAGCCCGGGAAAAATGGCGAGGAGCGCGAAAAAGGCGACCCCAGCTGAGAGTAGCCCGATATTGCGCGTCTGCATCGCCTTGTAAAAGGCGATCCCGAAGCCCAGCACCCCTGTGTGAGACGCGGTCAAATTGCCAGATCGTCGAGCGATTTGCCTGCCTCGAGTGCCTCGACGACCCATTTTGGTTTCCGCCCGCGCCCGGACCAGGTTTGCGACGGGTCTGCCGGGTTGGCATATTTGGGAGCAACGGGTTTGCGGGTGCTGGCAGGTGCCACGCCGACAACCTGCTCAATTGTGAAACCGCGCTCGCGTGCCAGTGCATCAAGTTCGGCAAGCACTGCCTTGCGCTGGCGCTCTTCGAAACTCTCGATGGCCTTTGTCACGTCTTTGTGGAGTTTTTTCAATTCCGTCAATGACAGTGCATTCAGATCAAGCATGGTTTCCTCGTTCAATTGACAGCGGTAGTCTTTTCAAAGCTATTCTACGAAAAATTTCAATAGAGAATCTATTCCTTTTCCAGCCATTTTCGGAAAATATACCTGCTGGTCATCAAATCCAGATGCGCACCACCACCGTTTTTCGCGATAGTGATGCTTCTGGGGTCAGGGCGCGTGAATTGGCCAGAGCTGAGATCATAGAAATCAGCCTGAATATCATCTGTTGTCAAAACACCTTGAGAAATTGGTATTTTCAACTCACCGATATGCGCCAGTGTTGTATCGCGGCTGTCCACAAAGATGTGCGCGCGCCGAAGCGCCTCGTCATCCACTTCTCGCATATCCGGACGAAAAGCGCCGATGAGGTCCAGATGTTGGCCCGGTTGCAGCCATTCGCCCCGGATCAACGGCTCTGTTGCCATGGTTGCGGTGCAGATGATATCGGCTTCGCGCACGGCTTCCTCCAGACAATCCGCCACACGCGTTCCAGGCAGGTCATGCGCAAAGTTTGCTGCGGCTTGGGCGCTACGGTTCCAGATCGTGAACTCGGCATCTGGGAAAAGCGCAAGGTAGGCAGAATGCATGCTCCGCGCCACAGTCCCGGCCCCAACCAGTGTGATCTTGCTGCTGTCCGCGCGCGCGAGTTTGCTGGCGGAAAGCAGGCTGTCCCCGGCGGTTTTCCATTTGGTCACGAGGTGAAAGTCGATCATCGCCTCAAGCTGCCCGGTCTCATCGGAAAACAGCGAAACCGCGCCATTCACTGATGCGAGCTCTTTTTTCGAGTTGGCAGGAAAAATTGTGGCGGTCTTCACAAGTGCGCCCATTCCATTGATCCAGGCTGCCCGAGACAAAAGCGTATCCGCCCCGCGATACAGAAAACTGTCCTCGATTTCGGCGCGGGGTACTGAATGGCCCTCTTCCAGCGCTACGATCAGTTCTTTCCAGTCTAGCTGTGTTTCGATTTCGGGCGTTATCAATTGAGGCGTCATTCGGTCACACCCTCACTCCAAGCTTTTGCAACGAGCTTTGCAAAGCTGTTGCCGTCAAAAACTGATGCGTCTGCCATCCGCGCTGCGCCGCCATGGCGATATTGGCCGCATTGTCATCGGTGAAAAGCAGCGCGTCAGGGGAAAAAGGGACTGCCTCCTCAACTGCTGCAAAAATCTCCGGCTCGGGTTTCACAACGCCCATGCGTCCAGAGATAAAGGCCATGTCGAAGTCATTCAGAAACGCATGCACAGCCCGTGCCCGCTCGAATGTGTCCGTGCCGAAATTCGAGAGCGCGTAGACCGGCAGACCGCGCTCCCGCAGGCGCTGCATCAGGGCAACGCTCTCAGTCAGAACCGGCGAGAGCAATTCGTCCCAATGGTCTTGCCAGAGTTGTATCTCCTCGGCCCAGTGAGGATGCGCTGCGCGCATCTCTGCAATACTCTCGCCAAGCGGTGCGCCGCGGTCCACGCGCAGGTTCATGCCGTGCAGATCGACCTCGGCAAAGAGTGCCGTGCGACGTTCGGGCCCGATAAGGCGGTCGAAAACCCGTTCGGGCTGCCATCCGAGGAGCACATTGCCGATATCGAAGACCACGGCTTGAATGGCGGTCATGTTTGCCTCCGTCCTTGGGCTGACGATGTCAGAACCCTGTTACCCATGCAATCACCACCGGAACCGTCGCAATACTCACCAGTGTCGAGACGAGGATCGCCGCCGAGACGCGGGCAGGGCCGGTGTTGTAGTGTTGTGCGAGGATGAAGACATTCCCCGCCACAGGCAGTGCCGCAGCCGCAACCAGCACGCCCGCAACCTGCGGATCAACCCGAAACAGCACCAGCGCCGAGAACGCCACCAACGTCGGATGCAGCACCAGCTTGCCGAAGGTCAGCCAGGACACGACCTTGAGTCGTTCGACCTTCTTGTCGGCCAGCGAAGCCCCGATGGCAAAGAGGGCGCAAGGTGTCGCGGCGGCGCCAAGCAAGGTCAGAAACTCATTGGCGATGACAGGAACCTGCCACCCGGTGCCAGACCACGTCAGCCCAAGCGCCATGGCCATGACCATCGGGTTTTTCAGCACCGCGACGAACAGTTTGCGCGGCAATGTTGCATCCACCCGTCCATCGCGTGCGAGCGTGACCAGCATGACGAACAGCGTCGAGAAGATGATCATGTCGATGGTCAGCACTAGTAGTACCGTGGGCACCGAAGAGGCCCCCAGCAGCACAACCAGCATCGGCACGCCCAGAAAGCCGGTATTGCCATTGACGCTCGTATGCGCCTCGATCAGCGCCTCGGTCATTGCAGCGCGGCGCAGAAAGGCCACGCCCATGACCGTGATATAGAGCATCGCGCCAGCCCAGAGATAGGCCCCGGCTGCGCGCAGGTCGAACACCTCGGCCAGCGACAGATTGGCCGCGAAACCGAACAGCATGGCCGAAAGCGCGAAGTAGAACACGAATTTCGTGAGATAGGCCGTGGCTTCGGGCGGGAAGAACCCAGAGCGCCCGGCACCATAGCCAAGCCCGATCAGGCCGAAAAAGGGTAGCGTTTTCAGAAAAATCTCGATCATGTTCTGAACGTGTTAACAGGTGAGTCGCCCGGCCACCAGTCAGGCGCGCTTTTCTTGTGGGATGCAAGGCGCTATCTATTGCGTGGGAAGGGATCAGCATGACCGCAACTGACAGCTTTATCCGGCAGGGCCGCAAGTTCGACCAGGTGCTCGCCGGTGCCCGCGAGGTCTTTGTCTCCCTCGGCTATGAGCGTGCCAGCGTGGATGAGATCGCGCGTATTGCGGGGGTGTCGAAGGCGACGCTCTATAGCTATTTCCCTGACAAACGCCATTTGTTCACCGAAGTCTACCGCACCGAAATTCTGCGGCTGGCCGATGAGGCAGTGGAGTTGAGCAGTTGCGACATTCCGCCAGAGCGGGTGCTGCACGAGGCGGCTCAGCGCTTTGTTGCCTTCTTCACCTCAGAATTCGCGCTGGCGATGTATCGCATCTGCGTAACCGAGTCGACGCGCTTCCCTGAAATCGGGCAGTTGTTTTATGAGACCGGACCAGAGCTCGGCCGCGCGCGGCTGGGCGCTTACTTCCGGGCGGCGCAGGCTCAAGGGCAATTGCAGATCGAGGATTTCGATCTCGCTGCGGATCAGTTCTTTCAACTCTGCCAGACGACCATCGGCGACCGTATGCGCTGTGCCGTGCAGTTGGAATTCTCCGAGGCCGAGAAGGCCCGTGTTGTCGATGGTGCCGTGGCGATGTTCCTCGCGCGCTACGGTGCGAGGGGATGAGGCAGGGGTAGTAATGGCGGGCGCTCCGCACCCACCATCCTCAGGCAATATCGAAAATGCCTTCGATCTCAACGGCCACGCCCAATGGCAGCGATGGCGCACCTACGGCGGCGCGCGCATGGCGCCCGGCTTCGCCGAAGACGGCGACCATCAGGTCCGAGCAGCCATTCACCACCTTGGGCTGATCGGTGAAATCGGGCGTGCAGTTGACAAATCCCGTCAGCTTCACCACGCGGCGCAGGCGGGTCAGGTCTCCACCACAGGCCGTGCGCAGTTGCGCGATCAGCGCCAGCCCGCAAGCACGCGCGGCTGCGACACCGGCATCGATCTCCAGATCAGCGCCCAGCTTGCCACAGATCAACCCCTCTGGTCCGGCGCTGATCTGGCCGGAGATGAAAACCAGCGATCCGGTCTGGACATATGGCACGTAATTCGCGGCAGGCGCGGGCGCGTCGGGCAGGCGTAGACCAAGCTCTGCAAGGCGGGTTTCGATGTCATTGCTCATGAGTGCGCTCCCTGTCAGTTTCTCGCGGCACTATGCGCGAAATCCGCTGCAAGGCCAGCCTCTAACCGACAGGTTTGCGGGGTTTTCGACTGAAAACCATCTTCTGCGAGACCAGCTTCTCGGGCGGGCCAATCCAGGCGTAGGCCAGCAGCGAGGGCTCCAGATCGGCGACTGTGATCCTGTGCATCTGCCCCGGCGGGTTGAAGATCATCGATCCCGGCACATAGACGCCCTGATCATTTTGCGACATCGCACCCGATAGGCAGATATAGGATTCGGTGATGCCGTCATGCGCATGCTGCGGGTAGATGCAGCCGGGCGCAAAGAGCACCAGCCCGAGGATGATCTGGTCGCTGGGAACGGGGCCGGTCGGGCCGACCAGTTCGGCATAGGCATATTTCTGGTCCAGCCCGCGCGGCACTTTCTCATAGCCATATTGCCAGCACAGTTCAGGTGATAGGCCATCTATGCTGCGGATCACCCGCGCCATCGGCGTGCCGCGCCCCTGATCGAGCGCGCGTTGCAAATGGGCTGCGACAGGCTTGCGCTCGGGCAGGTTGTCGCGCAGTGCCGGATTGTTGCGCATCACGGCAGAGATGCGCTCGCGCACCAGTCGCTGATGGCCGCGTATCTTCGCGCTACCGCCTGCAGGGATCAGGCGATACATTTCAAGAAAGTCCCGCAGCAGATAGTGCCAAGCGGGACGGTCGGACAGAAGCACAGGCGGGACAGTATCATCCATGCGTGCAGAATGTCAGAAGCAGGTCTGCTTGCCCTGCCCGCGCACGACATGGGTCTGCCTGTCTGCGACAGATCAGACCAGCCGTGAGACATCCACTGCAGCGCGCACGAAATCGGCAAAGAGCGGGTGCGGATCGAAGGGCTTGGATTTCAGTTCGGGGTGGAACTGCACGCCGATGAACCAGGGGTGGTCTTCATGCTCGACGATTTCGGGCAGCTTGCCATCGGGCGACATGCCGGAAAACACCAGCCCCTTGCCCTCGAGCGCTTCTCGGAAGCGGGTGTCGACTTCGTAGCGGTGGCGGTGGCGCTCTTCGATGGCTGTGCTACCATAGATGCCCGCCACGCGTGAGCCTTCTTTGAGACTTGCGCTATAGGCACCCAGCCGCATGGTGCCGCCCTTGTCATCACCAAGCTTGCGTTCGACCTTGTGATTGCCCTGCACCCATTCCTTGAGGTGGTAGACCACCGGCGTAAAGCGCTTGCGACCAGCCTCATGGTCGAATTCTTCCGAACCGGCATCATTGATACCGGCCAGATTGCGCGCGGCCTCGATCACGGCCATCTGCATGCCAAGGCAAATGCCGAAATAGGGGATCTTCTTTTCTCGCGCGTAAGTGGCCGCCTTGATCTTGCCTTCGGTCCCGCGCTCACCAAATCCACCGGGGACGAGGATGGCGTGAAAGGCTTCCAGCGCGGCACTCGGGTCCTCGCTGTCAAACACGCTCGCGTCGATCCACTCAACCTTGACACGCACGCGGTTCGCAATGCCGCCATGCACGAGCGCTTCCTTGATTGACTTGTAGGCATCCTCAAGCTGGACATATTTCCCGACAATGGCGATACGCACCTCGCCCTCGGGGTTGGTCAGACGGTCCATCACATCCTCCCACCGCGCCAGATTCGGGCGTGGGGCGGGAGTAATGCCGAAGGCATCCAGCACCGCCTGATCGAGCCCGGCCTTGTGATAGGCCAGCGGCGCTTCATAGATGGATTTCAGATCATAGGCCGGGATAACGGCCTCGGGGCGGACATTGCAGAAGAGCGCGATCTTGCCCCGCTCCTTCTCGGGGATGGGCTGTTCCGAGCGGCAGACCAGCACATCGGGCGCGATCCCGATCGACTGCAATTCCTTGACCGAGTGCTGCGTGGGCTTGGTTTTCAACTCTCCAGACGCGCTCAGATAGGGCAGCAGCGTCAGATGCATGAAGATGCATTGCCCGCGTGGGCGCTCATGGCTGAACTGGCGGATGGCCTCGAAAAAGGGCAGCCCCTCGATATCGCCGACTGTGCCGCCGATCTCGCAGAGCATGAAATCGACCTCATCCTCACCGATGGCGAGGAAGTCCTTGATCTCGTTGGTGACATGCGGGATCACCTGAATGGTCTTGCCCAGATAATCTCCGCGCCTCTCCTTCTCCAGAACATTGGAATAGATCCGCCCGGACGAGACCGAATCGGTCTTGCGTGCGGCAACGCCCGTGAAGCGCTCGTAATGGCCGAGGTCGAGATCGGTTTCGGCGCCGTCATCCGTGACGAAAACTTCGCCATGCTCGAAAGGGGACATCGTGCCGGGATCGACATTCAGATAGGGGTCAAGCTTGCGCAGTCGTACTGTGAAGCCACGGGCCTGCAAGAGTGCACCGAGCGCTGCCGAGGCGAGTCCTTTGCCGAGGCTCGAAACCACACCACCCGTGATAAAGACATATCGCGCCATGTTCGGCGTTCCCCCGTGAGTGCTGAAATACCCGGTCTTGCGCACCGGAATGCACGACCATCACGGGAGTTGAGCCATAGCCCAACTCGGACAAAGCCGCAAGATGATGGCGCGAAAAAGCCGTGCAGGACTACAGATTGTGGCGTGTCAGTCCGCTGGCGGCGGTGCCAGCGTGTCATCCGCCGCCGGGGGCGGTAACAGCGTGTCGGTCGCCGGAAGCTCTGGTTGTGTAGGTGCGCTGGGTGCCGTGGGCACGCCAAGCCGGTCCAGAACCGAGGTGGTCGCCGATTGCTGTGCTGCCATGATGGTGAGCGTGAGCGAGGTTGCAATGAAGGCAATCGCCAGCGCCCATGTCAGTTTCGCCATCGCCGTCAGAGGCGGTCTGCCCGCGCTCGGGTTGGCGTCACCGCCACCGATGCCGAGCCCGCCCCCCTCGGAGCGCTGGACCAGCACGACGCCAATCAGCGACAGTGCCAGCAGAAGATGGACGATCAGCACGACATTCTGCATCAGGACAACCCGTTTTTCACCTTGGCGACTACTTATGCCCTGCGTGCCCTGCCCGCAACCCCCGTTGCAGGTTGCGCCGATGGAGTTTCGGGTTTTCCCGCCTGCGCAGGCAGGCTAAGAGAAGCGTCGGTTTGCTGCATGAAAGGAGCCTTGCACATGGCCAATGTCGTGGTCGTCGGTGCCCAATGGGGTGACGAAGGGAAAGGCAAGATCGTCGATTGGCTGTCCGAGCGCGCTGATGTCGTGGCCCGGTTTCAAGGCGGGCACAATGCCGGTCATACCTTGGTGGTGGAAGAAAAGGTCTACAAGCTGCACGCGCTGCCGTCGGGCGTGGTCCGGGGCGGCAAGCTCTCGGTGATCGGCAATGGTGTGGTGCTCGACCCGTGGCATCTGTTGTCCGAGATCGAGACTATCCGCGCTCAGGGCGTCGAGATCACCCCCGAGACGCTGATGATCGCCGAGAACACACCGCTGATCCTGCCGTTTCATGGCGAGCTTGACCGTGCGCGGGAAGGACAGACTGCGGTCGCCAAGATCGGCACCACCGGGCGCGGGATCGGTCCGGCCTATGAAGACAAGGTCGGCCGCCGCGTGATCCGGGTGGCGGATCTGGCAGATAACGCGACGCTCGAGACGCGGGTCGACCGTGCTCTCGTGCATCACAACGCTCTGCGGGCCGGGTTGGGGCTGGGGCCGATCGACCGCGACGCGCTGCTCGCCGACTTGCGCAAGATCGCGCCCGACATTCTGCGCTTTGCCGCCCCTGTCTGGAAAGTCCTCAATGACAAGCGCAAGGCCGGCAAACGCATCCTGTTCGAGGGCGCGCAAGGTGCGCTGCTGGATGTAGATTTCGGCACCTATCCCTTCGTCACCTCCTCGAACGTGATTGCCGGGCAGGCCGCGACCGGCGTCGGTATCGGGCCAGGTGCCATCGACTATACGCTGGGCATCGTGAAGGCGTACACGACACGGGTGGGCGAAGGGCCGTTTCCGACAGAATTACACGATGCCGACGGTGAGAGGCTTGGCACGCGCGGGCATGAATTCGGCACCACCACCGGGCGAAAGCGGCGCTGCGGCTGGTTTGATGCCTGCCTCGTGCGCCAGACCTGTGCCATATCGGGCGTCAATGGTATCGCGCTGACCAAGCTCGACGTGCTGGACGGGTTCGAGACCTTGAAAGTCTGCATCGGCTACCGGCTGGATGGCGAAGTGCTCGACTACCTTCCTACAGCCTCGGACGCACAGGCGCGCTGCGTGCCGCTCTATGAGGAAATGCCGGGCTGGAGCGAGTCGACAGAGGGCGCACGGTCCTGGGCGGATCTGCCAGCGAATGCGATCAAATATGTTCGCCGTGTCGAGGAGTTGATCGATTGCCCCGTCGCGCTACTTTCCACCTCACCCGAACGCGATGACACAATTCTGGTCAAGGACCCGTTTGCAGATTGATGACCCTATCCTGGAAAGCCCGTAGACGCTGGGCGCTGTTCGCGCTCGTGGTAGCCCTGCCGCTTTACATTGTCGTGGCGGTCAATGTGATTGACCTCTTCGATAGACCCCCGTTTCTTCTTGAGTTGTTGATATATACCGTGCTGGGCATTCTCTGGGCCCTGCCGCTGAAAAAGCTGTTTCTCGGCATCAGCAAGCCGGACCCGGACGCGCCGCCCGAGCAGTGAACCCGCCTCCGCGCTGCCCATGCGTCACGCCCCACCCGCGCACCCGCGCGCCGCATGGCCAGCGCAGAAGTGGGTTGAGACCTAGAGTATACCGCTCTGAAACAGTTGCACTTTCAGCCCGCCATGGGGGACCAGCGGGCCTGCACTGAGAGTCAGCCCTGTCGCATGGGCGAGTTTTCGCTCTGAGGTCACGAGCCCCAGGCGCCAGCCGCTGAACTCCCGGCGGAGGACGTCGCCGAGGCTCGCGTATAGGCCGAAAAGCAGCCGCGCATTCCCCAGACGCGCGCCATAGGGCGGATTGACCATGATCAGGCCGGGCGGCGTGTCAGGGCGGGAGAGTGCGCTGATCGGCTGGCAGGCAAAGGCTGTCACTGCAGCAACGCCAGCCCGTTCGGCATTGGCGCGGCTGCGCTGAACTGCTCCCTGATCGCGGTCGAAGCCGAAGAATTGCCGCGGCACGTCTTGAGCGGGCGCCGCGCGGAGCGCGGCGCATCGCGCTGGATCAAAACCGGCCAATTGCTCGAATGCGAAGCTGCGCGCGCGTCCCGGAGCGAGCCCCGCGGCCCATTCGGCCGCCTCGATCACGAATGTGCCTGACCCGCACATCGGGTCGAGCACGGGCTGGCTGCCGTCAAACCCCATCTGGCGCAGGAAGAGCGCGGCCATCGTCTCGCGCAGAGGAGCCTTGCCCGTATCGCGCTTGTGGCCGCGTTTGTGCAGCCCTTCGCCCGAAGTGTCGAGCGACAGTGTGACCAGATCATCCTCGATCCGCGCCATCAGTCGCAATTCTGCCTCGCCGCTGATTGGCGCGCCCAAGGTCTCGGTAATCGCGCGTTCCAAGCGCTGCGCGGCGGCTTTCTCGTGATAGATGCGCGAGCGGGTGCAGGTAGCTTCAATGCGCAGCGGGACATCCGCGCGCAACGTCTCGGCCCATGGAAATTTGCGCGCGCGCTTGTCGAGCTGTGCGAGATGCATCGCCCGGAAGGCACCGATCCGCACCAGCACACGGCTTGCGCCCCTGAGCCAGATATTCGCCCGCCAGACCTCTGGCCAGCCGCCATGTGTCTCGACCCCACCAGCGACGGGGCGCGGGTCGGGCAGACCAAGCGCACGCGCCTCTTCGGCAAGCGTGCCCTCCAGCCCCGGCAGGCAGGCGAGAAAGAGGGGGAAAGTTCCGGTCATACCGCATGCGATAGGTGGGATTGCCGGGCAATGCGAGGGTAAAAACGCTCAGGCGAGCGCGTCCATCTTGCGTGCGAGCTTGATGTCAAGGTCCGACAGCCCGCCAATGTCATGGGTGGAGAGCGTGACACTGACCATCTTGTAGACATTCACCCATTCCGGGTGATGATTCAGTTTCTCGGCCCAGATCGCGACCTGAGACATCCAGCCAAAGGCCGCGACGAAATCGGCAAAGACAAATTCCTTCTGGATCGCATCGCGACCCTCGACCATACGCCAACCGGCGGAAAACAGCGGGTCCAATACGGAACGGTCAGTCAGTTTCTCGGGCATTCTCAGTCTCCTTCCCTGTCCTTTCTGAACGGTGCGAATTCGGTCAGCGCGTTCATTTCGTGACGAATCGCCGCACCCTCCTGCTGGAGGTAGCGGGCCACGGCAGTTTGAAAACCGCTCTCGGGGAAAAAGTGCAGCGAATGGATTTCCGAAGGCATATAGCCCCGCGCCAGCTTGTGGGTGCCTTGCGCCCCCGCTTCGACCCGCTTCAGACCATGTGTGATCGCGTAGTCCATGGCCTGATAGTAGCACAATTCGAAATGCAGGCAGGAGTGGTCCTCGATTGCCCCCCAGTAGCGTCCGAAGAGCGTGTCACGACCGATGAAATTGAGCGCCCCGGCCACAGGCTGCCCGTCGCGCTCGGCCAGAACCAGCAGCACGTCATCGCGCATCTGCTCCTGCACCAGATCGAAGAAGGCCCGGGTCAGATAGGGCGTGCCCCATTTGCGCGCGCCGGTGTCCTGATAGAAGGTCCAGAACGCGTCCCAATGCGTGGGCTCTAGCGCGTCGCCGGTCAGCGCCCTGATAGTTCCGCCAAAGCACTGCGCCGTCGCGCGCTCCTTGCGGATGGTCTTGCGCTTGCGCGATGAGAGCGCGGCGAGGAACGCATCGAAGCAGGCATAGCCGGGGTTTTCCCAATGGAATTGTTCGGTGACGCGGTGCAGATAGCCGTGTTTTTCGCCGCGTGCTGCTTCCTCGGCAGTGCAGAAAGTGACATGCGCCGAGGATAGCTGATTATCGCGCGCGAGTTGCGCCATCGCTTGCAGAACGGCGCCGGTGCCCTCTTCTTCATAGCCAGGACGGCACAGGAAGCGTCGACCGGTCGCCGGGGTGAAGGGCACGGCGAGCTGGAGCTTGGGGTAATACCGCCCGCCCGAGCGCATATAGGCCTGCGCAAAGGCATGATCGAAGATGTATTCGCCCTGTGAGTGTGCCTTGGCATAGAGCGGCGCCACCGCGACCAGTTCGCCGCCGTGATGCACCAGCAGATGCCGCGGCTCCCACCCCGTGCCGACGCCGACCGAGCGCGACAGCTCCAGCGCCCGCAGGAAGCGATGCGTGGTGAAAGGGTCGCGCGCGGGTTGGTAGCCGCCGGGGTTGGCGCAGGCGTCCCAGTCTTCCGGGGCGACCTGCCCCAGATCGGAAATGACCGTGACCGAGAACGCCTCGCCGTCCATCACATCGCCGCCAGCAGCGCCTCGCCGCCCGAGACTTCGCAGGTGCCGGGGTTTTCCTCGGCATGGAGCAGCGCCACCTTGCCATCCTCGACCAGCATCGCATAGCGCTTCGACCGGCCTATCAGGCCCACCGGAGGTGCGTCAAAATTCATGCCGATGGTTTTGGTGAAGGCGCCGCTTCCGTCGGCGAGGAACGTCAACCCTGCCACGGTGGCACCTGTCGCCTCGCCCCAGGCTTTCATGACAAAAGGGTCATTCACCGATATACAGATGATCTCGTCGATGCCCTTTGCTGCCAGCGCATCTTTCGTGCGGATGAAACTCGGCACATGCGCCGAATGGCAGGTGGCGGTAAACGCTCCTGGCACTGCGAAAATGACCACCTTTCGGCCCTTGGTGAGTGCTGTGAGCGCGACCTCCTCAGGCCCGCTGTCACCCATCCGGATAAACGTGGCATCCGGAAGGATGTCACCTTGCGTGATCGTCATGGATTGGTTCCTCGTCTTTTCTAAAATGTCTGTTCAGGGCATATAGTTTTCAGACAACAAGCGGCCAGAGGCAGGAGCGAGCAAATGGAGCGGATCATCGTCATTGGGGCCGGTCAGGCCGGTGCCTCTCTGGTAGCAAAACTGCGCAGTCTTGGTTTTGCGGGCCAGATCACGCTGATCGGCGCCGAGCCGGTGCCGCCCTATCAGCGCCCGCCGCTCTCCAAGGCCTATCTTCTGGGCGAGATGGCGCTGGAACGGCTGTTTCTGCGCCCCGAGAGTTTCTATGCCGAACAGGGGGTGGAGCTTCGTCTGGGTCAGCCGGTGACGGCCATCGATTGCGCGGAACGGACTGTGACGCTTGGGGATGAGACCCTGTCCTATGATGCGCTCGCGCTGACGACAGGCTCGATCCCGCGCCGCCTGCCCGCTGCCATCGGCGGTGCGCTGGCGGGGGTGCATGTCGTGCGCGATCTGGCCGATGTCGATGCCATGGCGCCTGAATACCAGCCGGGACGGCGCGTGGTGATCGTGGGCGGCGGCTATATCGGGCTGGAGGCTGCGGCTGTTGCCGCCAAGAAAGGTCTTGAGGTGACTGTCCTGGAAATGGCGCCGCGTATCCTTCAGCGTGTCGCCGCGCCCGAAACCTCAGAGGCGATCCGCGCGCTGCACCAGCGGCACGGGGTCGATATCCGCGAGGGCACTGGGCTGGCGCGGATTACGGGCGAGACGCGCGTCGATGGGGTCGAGTTGAGCGACGGCACCCGACTGGCGGCTGATTTCGTGATTGCAGGTATCGGCATCCTGCCTGCAACCGCTCTGGCAGAGGCAGCAGGGCTCACGCTCGAAAATGGCATCGCGGTGGATGCGCAGGGTCGGACCTCCAACCCGCATATCTGGGCGGCGGGCGATTGCGCGTCTTTCCCCTGGCGCGGCGGGCGGCTGCGGCTCGAATCGGTGCAGAACGCGATCGATCAGGCGGAACTCGTGGCCGAGAACATGCTCGGCGCGGGCAAGGACTACGCGCCGGTGCCATGGTTCTGGTCGGATCAATATGACCTCAAGCTTCAGATCGCAGGGCTGAACATCGGCTATGACAGGGTGGTCGTCCGCACGGGTGAGGCGCGCAGCCATTGGTATTACGCAGGCGAGAAGTTCCTGGCCGTCGACGCGCTGGGCGACCCGCGCGCCTATATGGTCGGCAAGCGGTTGCTGGAGGCCGGGCGCAGCCCCGACCCCGATGCGGTTGCAGACCCGAAAACCGACCTGAAGAGCCTGCTCAAGGCATGAGGATCATCGGCGGCAGCGCTAGGGGCCTAAAGCTGGCCGATCTCGGTGCGGGCGATGCGCAGGCGCATCTGCGCCCGACCTCGGACCGCGTGCGCGAGGCGATCTTCAACCTGCTGATCAATGGCGCGGATGCCATCGAGCTTGAGGGTGCCCGCGTGCTCGACCTCTTCGCTGGGACTGGCGCGCTGGGCTTGGAGGCGCTCTCACGCGGCGCCGCGCAGGTGGTCTTTGTCGATGACGGGGCGGCAGCGCGGGCGCTGCTGCGGGAGAATATCGCGCGGATGCGCGCCATGGGGCGCACCAAGGTCTTTCGCCGCGATGCGACCCGTCTCGGCGAGAATCGCGGCCCGGGTTTCGACCTCGTCTTCCTCGACCCACCCTATGGGCACGGCCTCGGCGCGCTGGCGCTTGCCTCGGCCCGCGCGGGTGGCTGGCTGACCCCCGGCGCGCGCGTGGTCTGGGAAGAGAGCGCCCCACAGCCTGCGCCCGAAGGCTTTACCCTGATCGACCAGCGCCGCTATGGCGAGACTTGGGTGACGATGCTCAATTTCGCTGCATAATTGCCGAGCGCTCAGGCCGGTGCCAATGCCCGCGCCTGCGCCACAGTCAAGCCGGGCGAGAGTGCATCCGGGTCGAGCATCAGTTCGATCACGGCCGGGCAGCCCGCCGAAAGCGCCTCTTGCAGCGCCGGCAGGAAGTCTTCGGTCCGCTCTACCTGCGCCCCATGCCCGCCATAGGCGCGCGCGAAGGCCGCATAATCTGGGTTGAACATCTGCGTGCCGCTGACCCTGCCCGGATAGGTCTTTTCCTGATGCATGCGGATCGTGCCATATTGGCCATTGTTGCAGACAATCACCACCACATTCGCCCCGTATTGCCGCGCGGTGGACATCTCGTTCAGCGTCATCTGAAAGCAGCCGTCACCGGCCATGCAGATCACCGGCCGGTCCGGGTGTTCCAGCTTGGCGGCAATCGCCGCCGGAAAGCCATAGCCCATCGAGCCCGAGGTCGGGGCGAGATGGCCGGGAAAGGCGCGTGCGCGCAGGTAGCGGTGCAGGAAGGCCGCGTAATTCCCCGCACCATTGGTGACGATGGCGTTTTCGGGCAGGTTTTCGGACAATTGGCAGATCACCTGTTCGAGCTTCACCGCGCCGGGCGTCTCGCGCGGCGTGATCCAGGCTTCGTAATCGGCGCGGGCAGCCTTGGTCCAGGCGCTCCAGTCGGGGCAGTCAGGGGCCTCGCGCCGCGACAGACGTGCGATGACATCGACTGCAGGTGCGGCAAGCCCCAGATCGGGGCGGAAGACGCGACCCAGTTCATCGGGGTCGGGGTGAATATGGATGATGGTCTTGCCGGGGGCGGCGGGGTCCACCAGTTCGTAGCTGCCCGTCGCAATGTCACCAAGCCGCGCACCCAGAACCAGCAGGCAATCGGCTTCGCGCAGCCGCGCGGCCAGTTTCGGGTTCATGCCAACGGCCAGATCTCCCACGTAATTCGGGTGGCGGTTGTCGATTCGGTCCATCCGGCGGAAGGTTGCGCAGACGGGCAGGCCGAAGCGCTGGGCAAAGCCCGCAAGGCCGTCGGCGGCCTCGGTCGACCAGACTGATCCGCCCGCAATCACCAGCGGGCGCTCGGCCTTGCACAGCATCTCGAGCACCGCGTCGATCTGCTCACCACAGACCGAGGGCGGGGCAGGGGCCACGGGGGGAATGTCAGGCACATCGGCGCGGGCCGAGAGCATGTTCTCGGGCAGCGCTAGTACCACAGGGCCGGGGCGACCCGAGCGCGCCAGATGAAAGGCGCGACTGATATATTCGGGCAGGCGCTCGGTCTGATCGATCTCGGCGGCCCATTTCGCCAGCGGTTTGAAGAATTCGCGGTAATTGACCTCCTGAAAAGCCTCGCGGTCGCGGTGGCGATTGTCGATCTGGCCCACAAACAGAATCAGCGGTGTGGAATCCTGTTTTGCAACATGGATCCCGCTCGAAGCATTGGTCGCGCCCGGCCCGCGCGTGACAAAGGCCACACCGGGCTCGCCCGTCAGCTTGGCGTGCGCCTCGGCCATCATCGCGGCCCCGCCCTCATGGCGGCAGACGATGTTTTCAATGCCCGATTCGTGCAGCCCGTCCAGCGCGGCCAGAAAGCTCTCACCCGGCACGGAGAAGACGCGGCGCACGCCCTGCGCCTTCAGTTGGTCCACGAGGATTTGCCCGCCATGGCGTGTTGTCATCTGCGCTCTTGCCTCCCAGCATCTGTGTTTGCGCCAGTGTTTCGCATTCGCGTCAGGGGCGCAAGCCATCGGTTTGCCTTCGCCGCATAGACACTTAGCTAGAGACCAAACCCAAGAAGGAGACATCATGTCAGAATTGAAACTGGTCGGGCTTTGCGGCTCGCTGCGCAAGGAGTCCTGGAATCGCAAGCTGATGCTGGCTGCCTCTGATGCGTTCGGGCCTGCTCGGTTCGAGGAAGGCAATCTGCGCCTGCCACTCTTTGACGAGGACCTCGAGGCCGAGGGCATGCCCGAGGAGGTCACGACACTCAAGGAACAGATCAAATCCGCCGACGCCGTGATCATTGCCTGTCCCGAATACAACAAGGCCCCGCCGGGTGTGCTGAAAAACGCGCTCGACTGGCTCAGCCGCGGTGGTGCGCCTTGGGCGGGCAAGCCGGTTGCGATCATGTCGGCCTCTGCCGGCCGCGCAGGTGGCGAGCGGACGCAATTCGCGCTCAGGCTGATGATGGTGGCCTTCCGACCGCATCTGCTGATGGGTCCCGAGGTTATGATCGCCCAGCCGAGCAAGGTCTTCGATGCAGAAGGCAAGTTGAGTGACAAGATGGCGCAGAAGCTTCTGGGCGAGTTGATGGACGAGCTGCGCGCGGCTGCCGAGGCGCGTCGCGGCTGAAACGGGTTTGAAACCCCTTGCGCGCGCTTCTATACCAGAGGCACCACGACCCTGAGGAGCCGCGCAATGACGAACCCAACCGCCGCCATGCTGGTGATCGGCGATGAAATCCTGTCCGGGCGCACGCGCGACTCGAACATGCATTATCTGGCGCGGCAACTGAATGAGCGTGGTATCACGCTTTGTGAGGCGCGCATTGTCTCGGACCAGCAGGCGCGCATCGTGGCGGCGCTGAATGATCTGCGCTTGGGGCATGACCATGTGTTCACGTCAGGCGGGATTGGCCCCACACATGACGACATCACCGCCGATGCCGTGGCCGCCGCCTTTGGCGTCGGCCTCGAGATCCGTGACGATGCTCGCGCCATCCTCGCCGAACATTATGACCGCACCGGGTTGGAACTGAACGCAGCCCGGTTGCGCATGGCGCGTATCCCGGACGGGGCAGAACTGATCGAGAACCCGGTCTCGGCCGCGCCGGGTTTCACTCTGGGCAATGTGCATGTCATGGCCGGTGTGCCCGCCGTGTTCGAGGCAATGGTGGCCTCGGTCCTGCCCAAAATCGCGGGCGGACAGGCGCTCTATAGCCAGAGCCTGACCATAAACCGCGGTGAGGGCGAGATCGCTGCCGATCTGGCGGTGCTTGCATCCGACTACCCCCAGGTCTCGATTGGCTGCTACCCATTCCAGAGGGATGGGGCCTTCGGTGCGACTGTGGTCGTGCGTGGAGAGGACAAGGCCGCTGTAGATACGGCGCTCTTGCGTCTCAGCACGCTCTTCCCCGAGGCGACTGCGTGAGCCTGCCCTCCCCCGAGGCACTTGTTGCCGCGCTCGACGCGACATGGCCCGCGCAGCGGGTCGAGGAGCGCGGCGGCTGGTATCTGCGCGACGGGGCCGGCGGCGGCAAGCGTGTTTCGGCGACGAGCCCGATGGGGGCCGGTGGAGAGATTGCCGTTGCCGAGGACTGGATGCGCGCGCTGGGCCAGCGCCCGCTGTTCCGGCTTGGCCCGGAGGATGCGGCGCTTGATGCCGCGCTCGAAGAGCGCGGCTACCGGAAGCTCGACCCGACCGTCATCATGGTGGCGCCGGTGGCGATGTTGGCCGAAAAACCGCCCCATGTTAGCCTCTTCGATATCTGGCCACCGCTTGCAATCATGCGCGACATATGGGCCGAGGGAGGGATCACCGCGCCCCGATTGGCCGTGATGGAGCGCGCGTCGGAGCCGAAATCTGGTCTGATCGCTCGGATTGATGATCGTGCTGCCGGTGTCGGCTTCGTCGCTCTGCACGGGCCGATTGCGATGCTGCACGCGGTCGAGGTGGCGCCGGGGGCGCGCCGCAAGGGTGTTGGGGGGATCATGCTGCGCGGTGCAGCCTATTGGGCGCAGTCGCAGGGGGCGGATTGGCTTTCCTTGGCCGTGACCGAAGCCAATGCGGCGGCCCGCGCCCTCTATGAGGGCGCGGGCATGGAGATTGTCACGCGCTATCATTACCGGGAGGAGAACACATGAGCACTCAGGTCACGAAGCTGGATTTGCCGCCGGTCGATCCGCTGCCGGAACGCACCGCGAAATATCTGGCCATCTGCGAAGAGAAACTGGGCCTCGTGCCGAATGTGCTGCGCGCCTATCTGTTCGATCTCGCCAAATTCGATGCTTTCATCGCGATGTATAATGACCTAATGCTGGGCGAGAGCGGGTTGACCAAGCTTGAGCGCGAGATGATCGCAGTGGTGGTATCGTCGATAAATCGCTGCTGGTATTGTCAGGTCGCCCATGGCGCGGCGGTGCGGGAGCTTTCGGGCGACCCCGCTTTGGGCGAGGCGATGGTGATGAACCACCGCGCCGCCCCGCTTGACGCGCGCACCCGCGCGATGCTGGATTTCGCGGCGCTGGTGGCGGAGGCGAGCGCGAAAGTGAGCGAGGCGGATCGGGAGGCGTTGCGCGAGCATGGCTTCTCGGACCGCGATATCTTCGACATCATCGCGGTGGTGGGGTTTTTCTCGATGTCGAACCGGGTGGCTTCGGCCACGGGGATGGAGCCGAATCCGGAATATCACGCGATGGCGCGGTGAGGGGCGCGCGCCCCGTAAGAAGCCCTGTAGATATTCAGTCTGATATGAAATCAGCCCTTGTCGAAAAGCCCGCTGACGGCGCGGGACATGACCGCGCTGGTGCGCGGTCGGGGGAGTGTGGTGAAGGGAAGGGGGCGGCAGATATCCATTGCCGCGATGCCGAGGCGGGCGGTGAGCGCGCCGTTCACGACCCCTTCACCAAAGCGGCGAGAGAGTTTCGACAGCACCGAGCCCGAGGCAACGGAGCCCAGCATGTCTTCGCCCACAGCGACCGCGCCAGTGGCGATCAGATGCGCGATTACACCCCGCATCAGGCGGATATTGCCCAGCGTGCCCGTGCGCCCGCCATAGATTTCGGCAATGCGGCGGATCATCCGCAGATTGGTCAGCAGGGCCGCTAGCACATCGACCAGCGCCAGCGGGATCACAGCCGTCAGCAGTGCGACCTGCCGGGCGGCGGCCTCGACCTCGCGGCGGGCCTCGGTGTCAAGCGTGGCCATGAGCGTGGCCTCGGTGAGGTCCAGAAGGCCCGCAGCATCCACTTGATCGGGGGCCGTCTCGCTCAGGCGCTCGCAGGGCCAGCGCATTTCGGGGCGGCTGGCATAGAGCGCGGTGAGCGCCGCGACTGTCTGGCGTGCGCCTGCCGTGTCGTCGCGGGTGCGGGCGTCGCTGGCGCGGTCGCGCAACTGGTCGATGCGGCGCAAACGGCGAAAGCCCATCCATTCGTGCAGCGAGATCAAAACGGCAGCAAGCAGGATGATGCCAAGAAGTGCGAGCGCGAGATATCCGAGGATGAGGTTGCGCGCGACCAGATCGGTCACGAAATCCCAGGCGGCGACCGAGGCGATCAGCGTGATGAAGCCTGCCAGCGCGCTCCAGCCCAGCCGCGCCCAGAGCGGCAGGCGGGTGCGCCCGGCGCGCAGGGCCATCTGCATGGCGCGGCCCTCGGGCAGGTCATCGGGCGGGGGCTCGGCGGCACCGGGATCGATGCTTTCCGCCCCCTCTAGCTCGATCAAAACGGGTTTGCGGTCGCTCATCGCAGCAGATCTCCGATCAGGAATTCGGCGGCGGCATCAAGCCGGATATGCGGCAGCCCGTCACCGGTCTTGCGGCTGATCGCTGCGGGCGCAAAGCGCATGATCTGATAGTCCGCTTCGAGCCATTGCGCTGCGCCATCCCGCGCGGGGCCGATCAGATGCATTGGGTCGTCAGGCAATTCGCCTGCGTAGAAAGCCGCCTGTCTGCCTGTCTCAAGCAGGGTGCCGCGCACGCAATCGAGCGTGCGCCCGTCGCGGATATGCTCTTCCTCGATCGTGGCGCGCAGGGCGGCGATGGCCAGTGCCTCTGTTTTGGCACCTGCGAAATCGGCGCGGTCGCGGGACTGGCGCAAGAGCGCGGTCATGATCGCGGACAGGCGGGTGTGCTGCGTATGGTGCAGGTGGTCGGCCTTCGTGGCGGCAAAAAGAATCCGCTCGACACGCTTGCCGCCCAGAAGCCGCGTGAGCCACGCCGAGCGGCCCGGTCGGAACGTGGCAAGGAGTTCGGTCAGGGTCTGGCCGAGTCGGTCTACGGCTTCGGGGCCGGAATGGATCGCGCCCAGAATATCGGCCAGCACGACCTGCCGGTCGATCCGGGCGAAATGGTCGCGAAAGAAGGGGCGGACGACCTGCGCCTTGTAAGCCTCGAACCGCCGCGTCATCTCGCGCGCCAGTGAGCCGCGCGGGCCGGAGCCAGAGAGCGGCACGAAGGTCAGTACGGGCGAGCCAGCGAGGTCGCCGGGCAGCAGGAATCGCCCCGGCGTGATATCCGACAGCCCTGCCGCGCGGGCGGCGCGCAGATAGTCGGTGAAGGCGTCAGTCAGGCGCTGGGCTGTCGGCTCGTCATGGCGCGCGGTGGGGTCGGTGGATTGCAGTGCGGCAAGGCAGTCGGCGGCAAAAGGCCGCTTTTCCATCCGCGCCAGAACTTCGCGCGACCATTGTGCATAGTCCTTCTCGAGCAGGACCAGATCGAGCAGCCATTCGCCGGGATAGTCGATGATATCGACATGCTGCACCCGCGCGCTCCGCATTCCGCCCAAAAGCCCTCCGGGACGGATACGGAAGGACAGCCGGAGTTGCGAGATGGTTCGGGTGCTTTCGGGCCAGTGCGGCTCCGGGCCGGTCAGCGCGCCAAGATGGCGCTCATATTCGAACCGGGGCAGCGTGTCATCAGGTTGGGGCTGGAGGAAGGCGGCCTCGATCCGCCCATCGGCCACCGCTCGCATCCGGCCCATGCGACGGCGATCCAGCAGGTTGGCGACCAGCGAGGTGATGAACACCGTCTTGCCTGCCTGCGAAAGCCCGGTGACACCCAGCCGCAGGGTGGGCTCAAAGAAGGTTTCGGAGATCGTGCTGCTGACGCTGGAGGTCACACGGTCCACGCCGCGCAACACTTCATCCGTCAATCTGCCGATCATCATTGTACTCGATCCCCTCGCAAACCCAACTCAAGATAGAGGGCAGTGGCAGGGGATGCCAGAGTCACATCCAGGAAAAGAAATCTGCAGGCGCACGGGCGCGCAGGCGCGCGGCAAGTTGGCGACCCAATTCGGCCCCTTCCGCGATGGGCGCGCGGCCTTCCTCACTGAGCCGCTCCGAGCCATCTGGGCGCAGGATCTCGCCGCGCAGCCAGACCTTCTCACCTTCAAGCACGGCCAGCCCGGCAATCGGCGTCTCGCAGGAGCCGTCGAGCGCAGCGAGAAAGGCGCGCTCTGCGCTCAGGCGCTGCGTGGTGGGCGTGTCGTTCAGCGGCGCGAGCAGGGCGGCGACGCGCTCATCGGTTTCGCGGCGTTCGATCCCGATGGCCCCTTGGGCGATCGCGGGCAGCATCTCGTCCGGCTCGATGGCCGAGCGCGCGACATGAGTCATGCCAAGGCGGCTGAGCCCGGCCATGGCAAGGAAAGTGCATTGCGCCACACCGCGCTCAAGTTTCTGCAAGCGCGTCTGCACATTGCCCCGGAACTCCACGACCTTCAGATCGGGCCGAAACGCCAGAAGCTGTGCGCGGCGGCGCAGGCTCGAGGTGCCGACGATCTGGCCAGCTGCCAGATCGGTCAACCGCTCGGCATGGGGCGAGACGAAAGCGTCGCGCGTATCCTCGCGCGGCAGGTAACAGTCGAGCACCAGCCCCTCGGGCTGTTCGGTCGGCATGTCCTTCATCGAATGCACTGCAATATCGATACGCCCCTCGATCATCGCCTCCTCGATTTCCTTGGTGAAGAGGCCCTTGTTGCCGATCTCTTTCAGCGGGCGGTCAGCATCGATCAGGCTGCGGTCATCGCCGGTGGTCTTGATCACGGCGATCTCGAAGGCCGCTTCCGGCAGGTCATGCGCGGCCATCAAGCGGGCGCGTGTCTCATGCGCCTGGGCAAGGGCGAGGGGCGATCCGCGCGTGCCGATCTTCAGGGGAGTTTCGGGGGTCGGGTGCTGTGTATTCATGCCTAAGGAGTAGTGCGCCCCCGCGCGGCGCACAAGGGCAATGTGTAAACTCTTCTTGACAAATCGCACATGGGTTGGGACGAGGAACTACCCTGTTGGAGAAATTTTCATGACTGCTGCCGCGAAACCCGCTCAAGCCCCGCAAAAGACCATCCTGCGCGCGCTGGCGGGCGAGACATTGCCCACCCCGCCGATCTGGATGATGCGCCAGGCGGGCCGCTACCTGCCCGAATACCGCGCCACGCGCGCACAGGCAGGCGATTTCTTGTCGCTCTGCTACAATCCCGAACTGGCCGCAGAAGTCACCTTGCAACCAATCCGCCGCTACGGGTTCGATGCGGCGATTCTCTTTGCCGATATTCTGCTGGTGCCTCAGGCGCTGGGCGCCGATCTGTGGTTCGTCACCGGCGAGGGACCGCGGCTTTCGACGATCACCGACCAATCCGGATTCGATGCTCTTAAACCGGCCTCGGCCATCCATGACACGCTCGCGCCGATCTATGAAACCGTCAAGATCCTGTCGCGCGAACTCCCCGCCGAGACAACGCTCATCGGTTTTGCCGGAGCGCCCTGGACTGTGGCCACCTATATGATCGCCGGGCGCGGCACCCCCGATCAGGGCCCGGCTCACGCGCTGCGCGAAGGCGCGCCCGAAGTGTTTGACGCGCTGATGGCGCGGATCACCGAAGCGACCATCGACTATCTCTCGATGCAGATCGAGGCCGGGGCCGAAGTGGTCAAGGTCTTCGATAGCTGGGCCGGCTCGCTCAAGGGCGAGGCCTTTCAGCGCTATGCACTGGAGCCAGCCCGCGAGATCATCACCGCACTCAAGGCGCGCCATCCGGATATCCCGGTCATCGCCTTCCCGCGCGAGGCAGGCGACGGCTACATCGGTTTTGCCAAGGCCACTGGTGCGGATTGCGTGGCCATCGACAACTCGGTCGCGCCGGAATGGGCGGCGGAACATGTGCAGGTTGATGGCTGCGTGCAGGGGAACCTGGCGTCAAGCCATATGGTGACAGGTGGTCAGGCTCTGGTCGAGGCGACCGAACGCGTGGTCCGGGCCTTCAGTGATGGGCCGCATATCTTCAATCTCGGTCATGGTATCACGCCGGATGCAGACCCCGAGAACGTCGCGCTGATGATAGAGGCGGTGCGGAATTTCAGGGCCTGAAGGGCTCCGTTTCGACATGGTCAATAATGAAAAAAGGGTGGCGCTGCGCGCCACCCTTTTCCTTGAACAACACCGTCAGATTATTCAGGCAGGATGACAGTGTCGATAACGTGGATCACGCCGTTGGATGCCTCGATATCAGCTTGAATAACTGTCGCGCCATCGACGGTGACAGTCTCCCCAACACCGATGGTGATTGACTGACCATTGACTGTTTCCGCCATCATGCCATCGCTCAGATCGCCCGACATGACGATGCCCGGGACGACGTGATACGTGAGGATGGACGTCAGTGTCGGAATATCTTCGAGCAGAGCCTCGACTGTGCCCTCAGGTAGGGCTGCGAAAGCGTCATCGGTGGGCGCAAAGACGGTGAACGGGCCTTCACCCTTCAGCGTATCGACCAGATCGGCCGCTGTCACTGCAGCAACAAGGGTCGTGAAATCATCGCTGCCTGCCGCGATATCGACAATATCGGCGCCATTGGCGAACGCGGGTGCGGTGAGTGCTGCGGAGAGCGCAAATGCACTGAGTGTCAACTTGAACATTGGTAACCTCCAGTTGTCATCGTTATTGATGATGACGCTGTTACGCGCTGATGCCGGGGTCGGATGACCTCAAAACACAATGTGATCGGCCTTGAAAGCGCGGGCGATGCTGCTAAGCCGGCGTTCGCGCGGGCGTCCAATCACGGATATGTGTTGCTGATCAGGGCAATCAGTTGTTCTTGGCGATCTCTGCGACGGGCTGCTGCAGAAGATGAGGGATCTGGTGCATCATGATCTGGGCCGACTCACGATAACCCATAACCATCAACGGGCCGGCCTATGTGGCCTGGTAGAAACTGATGATATTGGGGCAGAACAGGATGTTACGTAGTTTCGCCCGTATCACATCGAGCGAGAGTGTGATGCAGCCAAGAAACGGCGCCTGCGTCGGTGGGCAGAGGCTTGGTCCTGCGGCCCCGTTTTTTCGTAGAGGTCAGGAGTCCCGACATAGCTCATATCGTGTATGAGAAGGCCGCGTTCCGTGATTGCGGCCCCGGAGCAGGAGGCCATATCCTCGAATTCAGAAGCAGCATCGACGCTGAAGAACCCATCCGCTGATACCGATGTTGCGAAATTTCCGGCCACAAGGCGCCCTGCCGTGAGACCAGCCCGGATTCGTATCTTCATGCCGCCTCGCCGTCTGCGATAGTTGCCATTGACCGCCTAAAGATTTCGACATGTTCGGGATAGCGGTCTTTGCAGTGATCTGATTACCCTCTGTCATCTCCCGGTGATGCTGGATGCGCATTTTTTCCGGGAAGTTCATTTTCCTACTTGCGGTGTGTGTTGAGAGTATCTAGATAGCGCTTCACCGGCGGCGCTGAGATGTGGTTGTCGGTGGTGGGGTTTGCGGCTGTGGATGGCTGCGGGTTCTGCGGGATA
>SLJW01000142.1 GCA_007134865.1 Paracoccaceae bacterium
CATCAGTAACACCTGCTCTTCCTCCGTGCCCAAAGCGCACGGACGTTAACAATGCAGGTGGGTCAGTTTTAGATGATCATAACCCACCCAAGTGGGTCACTTTTGCATGCCGATTCACACAATCCCGGCAAGCCAAAGGGCACGCGACACAAGGCAACGCAAGCGGTGCTGGCGCTGCTGGATGGTGAAGCCGAAGCCCTGACCCGGCAAGCCGTGACAATGGCGCTCGATGGGGATGGGGCGGCGCTGCGCCTATGCCTTGAACGAATCGCCCCGCCCCGGAAAGACGCCCCGGTGCAATTCAACTTGCCCCGCATGGAAACCGCCCGCGATGCTGCAAAGGCCGCTGGTGCGGTGCTGGAAGCGGTGGCGGAAGGCGACCTGACCCCGACCGAAGGCGCGCACATCATGGGGCTGGTGGAAACATACCGGCGCACGCTGGAAACCTCGGAACTGGAAGCCCGCGTGGCGGCTCTGGAAATGAATGAGGGTGCGCGCTAATCTGACTTGGTATTTAAAGGGAATGACATGAAAAAACTTGCTGCGCTTGCTCTGGTGGCCTTCCCGGCTTTGGCTGGGGCTGAAACAATCACATTCGAAGCCGATAGCGAAATTTTAGTGATTAGGGGGTTTGATTCCCCGCTTGGCGTGGTGCAATTCGACATTCTCGGAAGCGAAGATGGCACTGTTTTATGCGTCGCCATGAATGACGCGGGCGAACCTATCGCCACGACAACCGGGTTTGCAGAAATTGGCTATGTCGCCTTCATGGGCTTAGAGCTTGAAGAAATCGACCGCGTGGCTTGCCGGTATAACTGATGACGCTGCGCGCCCGGCTCGAAAAACTGGAAGCCCGGCAAGGTGGCAAGGCAACTTGCGTAACCCCCGCCCAGCGCGACGCGCTCGACCGGCTGGCGGCTGCGATTGCTACCGGTGGCGAAGCCGAAGCAAAGGCGCGGCGCGACCTTGCCGAAATGCTGGTGGATTTTCAGTTATGACCTTACGCAAGCGAATCGACCGACTGGAAGGCCGACACGGTTACGCTTTCGCGGCACCTTCGCTGATGCTGCGCCAAGTGTTTGCGCCCAGCGCTTCCGGGCCGGTGCTGGTGGCGGGGCTTGCGCGTCGGGCGGGCGAACCGTGGCGGCATATCGACCGCGAACCGGGCGAAGCGCTCGAAGCGTTCATGGTGCGGCTTAGCTTGGAGTGCGCGACATGACCCTGCGCAAGCGACTCGACCGGCTGGAAGGCAAGCGCGGCACGGCTGCGCTCGGGCCTTCCGTGATTTTCCTTTGCTCTGGCGAAACCGCCGAACCGCTGGCCGCGATGCTGATGGGCGGCGGAAGCCTGACCCGCGAAGATGGCGAAACGGCGGAAGCCTTCACGGCTCGGGCGGACGCCTGCGCGGCGGCTTAGCAAGGCGCAAAGGGTGTATAATTAGGGGGATACGCGCAACCCGCCAAGCCAAGTTTCCTATATAAATCAGCTAGTTGGCCGAAAAACATGGTGCCCAGGAGAGGACTCGAACCTCCACGCCCGTACGGGCACTAGCACCTGAAGCTAGCGCGTCTACCAGTTCCGCCACCTGGGCAGGTTGCGTGAGCGGCTGTTTATGGCGCGGCTGTGAGACTGTCAACGGGGCAATCGCGTGAAAATGCCGCTCGGATCGAAAATCCCGTTCCGCCTTGTGGTGCTGCCGATGCAAGGCTATCTAACCTGAGATCACTCAAAGCAGCGGAGGGCTGTCATGTCGAAGCTTGTCACCATCTATGGCGGGTCGGGATTTGTCGGCAGGTATATAGCCCGGCGCATGGCGCAGGCAGGTTGGCGCGTCCGCGTCGCGGTGCGCCGGCCTAATGAGGCGCTGCATGTCAAACCCTATGGCGTGGTCGGTCAGGTGGAGCCCGTCTTCTGCAATATCCGCGATGACGCCTCGGTGCGTGCCGTAATGCAGGGGGCTGACGCCGTGGTGAATTGCGTGGGTATCCTGTTCGAGCAGGGCCGCAACCGTTTCGACGATGTGCAGGGCGAAGGGGCCGCGCGCATTGCGCGTATTGCCTCGGAACTGGGTGTCTCGAAACTGGTGCAAATCTCGGCCATCGGTGCGGATGCGGGATCGGAGGCGCATTATCAGCGCAGCAAGGCGGCTGGCGAGGCGCTTGTCCAGCAGCATTTCCCGACCGCCGTGATCCTGCGCCCTTCGATCATCTTCGGCACCGAGGACCAGTTCTTCAACCGTTTCGCGGGCATGGCGCGATTTTCGCTCTTCCTTCCAGTCGTGGGCGCCGATACGAAATTCCAGCCTGTTTACGTGGATGATGTCGCAGCAGCGGCAACAAAGGCGCTTCTTGGAGAGGTCGAACCGGGCATCTATGAGCTCGGCGGCCCCGAAATCGCCACCTTTCGCGATCTGATGGCGAGGATGCTGGCCGAGATAAGGCGCAAGCGGCTCCTGCTGAACATTCCTTTCTTTGCGGCCAATATCATGGCGAGTGTTCTGGGCGCTTTGCAGGCAGTCACCTTGGGGTTGTTCACCAACTCACTGCTGACCCGTGACCAGGTACGGAACCTGCGGCGCGACAATGTCGTCAGCGATGGCGCAAAGGGTTTTGCCGAGCTTGGCATCACGCCCACACCGATGGAAGCCGTGATGCCGTCCTATCTCTGGGTGCACCGGCCCGGTGGCCAATACAAGGCCATCCACGAGTCTGCCTCGCAACTGCCGAAGAACTAGACGGAGGTCCAAGTCACTGCAGCGGCCTTTCCGGACGTAATTGGTGTCTAACCGAAAGATTTTCCGTCAACCTCAGCTGCCTTCCTCGGCGCCAAATTGCTGACGAAGGCTGCGCAGGACCGGGATTGTCTGGCGGACGCGATCTTCGCCCAGCGTGCAAACAGCAGCGTCGATCAGCGGCGTGATTGCCGCCAGCGCCGCGTCGCGCGCGGAGCGTCCCGCCGGGCTGATCGCAACCATCTTGCGGCGGGCATCCTCCCAATCGGGCCGGATGTGAATATACCCGGCCCATTCCAGTTTTGCGAGCGTGTTGGTCATTGCGCCTCTGGTGACGTGAAAGGCTCGGGCCAGTTCGGCAGGGCTCATCTCGGTCTGATGCTTCGCAAGCAGGTTGAGCACGCCGAAATGCGACAATTCCATCCCTTTTGGCAAGGTTTTCGATAACCGGTTCCGGGCAAGCTGGTCAGCCATCAGCAATTCGCTGAACAGTGCATTGGCGAGATCCTTGCGCGCCTGTGTCACTGTGCAGACTCCGGCGGTTGAAACTCACGATCATGAAACAGCGAGGGCACACGCCCGCGCGCTTCGGCCACCTGCGCAAGGTCGATCTCGACCAAGCCGACTCCGGGTTCTTTGCCCATGTCCAGCAACACCTCGCCCCAGGGGGCTATGACCATCGAATGACCATGCGTCGCCCGCGCGCGCCCCTCGCTGGCAGCATGGCGCCCGGTCTGGGCGGGGGCTAGCACGAAGCAGCCCGTCTCGATCGCGCGCGCGCGCAGAAGCGTTTCCCAATGGGCAGCCCCTGTCACCGGGCTGAAGGCCGAGGGGATGGTCAGCACTTCGGCCCCAGCCTGCGCCAGGGCACGGTATAGATAGGCGAAACGCAGATCATAGCAGATGCTCAGGCCAAGCGTGGCGAAGGGTGTCGGTGCCAGGACTGCTTTCTCTCCTGGCCGGAACCCAGCCGATTCGCGGTAGGTCTCAGTCTCCGAAACCTGCACGTCGAACATATGGATCTTGTCATAGCGGGCGCAGATCTCGCCGTCAGGGTCGATCAGGAAGGACCGATTCGCAAGCCGCCCGTCAGGATCGCCTGACTGCAGCGCCAGCGAGCCGACCACCACCCAGAGGCCCAGCGCCTGCGCTTCCTGCTGTACAGCCATGAGTGTCTGGTCCTCCGCCTCCAGCGCAAGCACGCGACGCTGATGCGTCGAACTGGTCGAGACGCAATTGGAAACCTCTGGAGTCAGCGCAATATCGGCGCCCTGTCTGGCAGCCTCCCTTAGGGCCTCGCATAATGCCACGGTGTTCTGCGACGGATCGTCGCTCGAGCACATCTGGATCAGCGCGGCGCAGAAGCTCATCAACTCAACCTTTCAGGAGCGTGTCGAGCTTGCCGACCCGCTCAAGTGCGTAAAGCTCATCGCAGCCGCCGACATGGGTTTCGCCGATGAAGATCTGCGGCACCGTGCGCCCGCCATTGGCACGGCTCGTCATCTCCGCGCGACGTTCAGGTTCGCGCGACAGGTCAATCTCCGTGAAGCTCGCACCCTTGGCTTTCAGCAGGCGCTTGGCAGCATGACAGAAGCCGCAGAGGGGGGAGGTGTAGATTTCAATCGCTTGCATTGTCTCGCCACGTCATTCCGGAATTTGGCGCGCACTATATAGAATCAATGCCGCCTTGCAACGCGCGCAAGCGCAATGACCCGGACCGAGGCCGCTCCGGCAGCGAGGCAGGCCTCGGAGGCAGCGGCGAAGGTCGCGCCTGCAGTCATGACATCATCGACCAGCAGGATATGCCTGTTCACTAGCAAATGCCTGCGGCGCAGGTGAGGTGCGAAGGCATCGGCGAGATTGGCGAAGCGTCCCGCGCGCCCGCGCCCGTCCTGTGTGCCAGTATGGCGCGTGCGCACCAAGAGGTCAGGGCAATGCGGCAACCCCAGTTCGCGGGCCGTGACATCACTCAGCAGTGCAGCCTGATTGTATCGGCGCTTGACGAAGCGGAGCCAATGTAGCGGCACCGGCGCGACCAGCATGTCAGGCTGCAGCAATGGCCGCGCCGCGCGGGCGAGCCATTCTCCCGCCGGGCGCGCATGGTCAAGGCGGTCCTGGTATTTCAGCCCGAGCAGGATTTGCCGTGCCTTGGCGTCATAGAGCATGACCGCGCGACCTTGCTCCCATGGGCGGGCGAGAGTTAGACACTCGTCGCAGATGACGGGCGCGGCCTCCGCCTCTCCCGGCAGGGGCAGGCCGCAACTGTCGCAGCACAGCCCATGGATGAACGGCACTTGCGGCCAACAGGATGGGCAAAGCCCGCCCTCCCGCTCGACAAAGGCTTCACAGGTCATGCATTGCGGTGGATAGATCGCCCGCAACGCCCCCGTGGCAACTTGACGGCTGGCCTCGCGTAACCTTGCGCCTAGCTTTTGCATTCGCCCTTCGCCTCCGCTAAACCCAGATCAGCCATGAGCAATCCACCTACCCTGACGGACCGCGCAGCCCTTGCTCGCAACCGCGCCCGTGCGCGGGGCGACCTGTTTCTGCACGCCATCGCACGCGATGAGCTCGCATTAAGGCTGTCTGAGGTTAACAGGGCCTTTACGGCGCCGGCCATCGTGACCGGACATCCGGCAGTCTGGCGCGATTTTCTGCCCGGCGCAGCGATTGTCGAGGACACGCCCGTTTTGGCGCTCGAACCGGGCGCACATGATCTTGTGATCCACGCGATGGCGCTGCATTGGGCCGATGACCCCATCGGGCAGATGGTGCAGGCCCGCCATGCCTTGCGCCCCGACGGGCTGTTTCTCGCGGTGCTGCCTGGCGGGCAGACCCTTGCGGGTTTGCGCGCGGCACTGGCACAGGCCGAAGCCGACCTGACCGGCGGGCTGAGCCCGCGCGTTCTGCCGATGGGCGAGATACGAGATCTGGGCGCGCTCCTGCAACGCGCGGGGTTTGCCCTGCCGGTAGCGGATTCGCTGTCTCAGGATGTGACCTATAGCGACTTTCTTGCGCTCTGCCATGACCTGCGCGCGATGGGCGAGGGCAATGCATTGGCGGCCCGCTCGCGCCGCCCCATGCGCCGTGCACTCCTCGAGCGGGCGGCTCGCCTATATACCGAAAACAACCCCGCGCCCACAGACCGCGTTCTGGCGCGATACGAGTTGATTTTTCTGACTGGATGGGCGCCTGATGAGAGCCAGCCCCAACCTCTACGCCCCGGCTCCGCCCGAACGCGGCTGGCCGATGCGCTGGAAACACAGGAAACACCCCTGCCCGATACCATCAAAATCCCGCGCCCAGATTGATTCCGGGCGAAAAACCCTTATGTCGCATCCTTGTGGAAAGTAAGCCGGGGATAATGCTATGAAGGACACAGCCATGCTCGACGCAAAGCCCGTCTCTCAGGCAAAGGGTTGCCCTGTCCATATGGACCATCCCGGCGAAGGGCGGTTGGCGCATGCGCAACCGGATCATCCGCCAGTGCCACAGGCGAAGATCGGCGTCCTGCTGGCCAATCTCGGCACGCCGGATAACTATGATTACTGGTCGATGCGGCGTTATCTGAATGAGTTCCTGTCAGACCAACGGGTTATCGACTACCCGGCCTGGAAATGGCAGCCATTGCTGCAACTCATCATCCTGACCAAACGGCCCTTCACCTCGGGCGCGAATTACAAGTCGATCTGGAATCACGACAAGGGCGAGAGCCCACTGATGACGATCACCAAGGACCAGACGGCCAAACTGGCTGAGGCGATTGGCAACAAGTTCGGCGACGGGGTGAAGGTGGATTTCTGCATGCGTTATGGCAATCCGTCGACGAAGTCCAAAGTCGATGAGATGGTCAAGGAAGGCTGCGAGAAAATCCTGTTTTTCCCGCTTTATCCGCACTACGCGGGCGCCACCTCAGCCACCGCCTGCGACCAGTTCTTCCGCGCGCTGATGGAACAGAAATGGCAACCCGCTGTGCGCACGGTCGCACCCTACTTCGACCACCCCGCCTACATCGACGCGCTGGCGCAGTCGGTGCAGCGCGCCTATGACGCCATGGAGGAAAAGCCCGAGGTGCTGGTGGCCAGCTACCATGGGATGCCCAAGCGCTACCTGCTGGAGGGCGACCCCTACCATTGCCAATGCGCCAAGACCACGCGGCTGCTGCGCGAAAAACTGGGTTGGCCCGAAGAAGTCATCCAGACCACGTTCCAGTCGGTGTTCGGCTCAGAGGAATGGCTGCGACCTTACACGGTCGATCATGTGGCCGATCTGGCAAAACAGGGCGTGAAACGGCTCGCCGTAGTAGCCCCCGCCTTTTCCGCCGATTGCATTGAGACGCTTGAAGAGATCAACGAAGAAATTCGCGAGAGCTTTGAGGATGCAGGCGGCGAGCAGTTTACCTATATCCCGTGCCTCAATGATGATGACGCTCATATCGCGGCGCTGTCGTCCGTGATCGAGGCGAATCTCAGCGGCTGGACAGACAGTTGACCCTGTTCAGAGTGCGAAACGAAAAAAGGTGACTGGCCGTGCCAGTCACCTTTCTCAATTCAAACTGTTCAATGCGCCTTAGCGAGCAGCAACAGCAGCCGCCACAACCAGGAGCAGCATGATCGGAACGATCAGGCCAGCAGTGCCTTTTTTGGTCTCTTCAACGATGACCGGCGGCTCGATGACCGGTTCCGAGTACTTGCCCATTTTGCTGTGGCTATCAGCAAAGGCCGAAGTAGCAGCCATCGACAGAGCAGCAGCGAGTGCGATTTTCTTCATAGTAACCTCCAGAACGCGCCGGCGCGGTTTCCTGAACGCCGACTCCCAAGACGATATGTCGTGCCCTTTCTGAAACATTTTCGCAAACCAAGTGCAATGGGAAGTGCGGCAAGATCCCGACTGATTTTCCTCGCGTCGTCATATTGGCAACACTTTTTGCCTTAGTAAGACGCGCTGCCGCATTTTTTGAGGCGTCAAGCACGGTAACCGCCTGCCACGTGCAGGAAAGCCACGAAAGGATGACTTCACACTCTCTTGAGTTTGAAAACCCTCGTGCGACCCGATAAGCAGCGCCCAACCCTTAAGGATGATCGCATGTTTCGTTCCCTCGTTTTCGTCATTGTCTCCGGCCTTGCCCTTGCGGCCTGTGAAACCACCGCGCCGCGTCAAGTTCAATTGGGCTCTGACGGTCGGCCATTGCCGACTGTGGTGCGGATCAACCCTTCCGATGCCCCGCGCGTGCGCCAGCGCATGCAAGAGGGCATCAACACACTGCGCGCGCAGAATGGGCTTGGCCCGCTGCAACCGAATGCAGCGCTGGCCAGCGCTGCCGCAACCCATGCGCAGGACATGTCCTTCCAACAGAGACCATGGCATTGGGGCTCAGACGGGTCGAGCCCGATGCAGCGCACTGAGCGCGCAGGTTATCGGGGCAATTTCGTCGGCGAAATGATCTCCGAAACCTTTGAGACCGAGTTCGAGACGGTGAACGCCTGGATGACTGAGCCCGAAACCCGGCAGGTGATTCTCGACCGCCGCGCGTCAGAGATCGGCGTGGGTTGGCATCAGGACTCGAATGGCAAGCTGTGGTGGGTGGTCGTTCTGGGCGAAAGCACCAGCCCGTTTCAGGTCGCGGGGGCCACACCAGACTTCTAGACGCACTCAGACCGGCTGAAATCGAACTCAGCCGCGATGCGCGCCCTCGGCCAGTGAGCGAACATAGGCCAGCACGGCATCAAGCGGCTTGCCGGCAGCGATCTCCTTGACAATGGCCGAGCCCACAACGCAGCCATCGGCGACGCTCGAAATCGCCTCGGCCGTCTCGGGTGTCGAGATGCCGAAGCCGACAATCACGGGCAAATCCGTTGCCGACTTGATTCGCGCCACTTCGGGGGCGACATCGGTAGCCTGGGCCATCGCCGCACCCGTGATTCCGGTGATTGAGACGTAATAGACAAAGCCGGACGTGTTCTCGAGCACCTTGGGCAGGCGCTTGGCATCTGTGGTGGGTGTTGCCAGCCGGATGAAGTTCAACCCGGCCTCCTGGGCGGGGATGCACAGTTCGCTATCCTCTTCGGGCGGCAGGTCCACCACGATCAGACCATCCACACCCGCCGCTTTTGCGTCGGCAAGGAATTTCGGCACGCCACGGTTATAGATCGGATTGTAATACCCCATCAGCACAATCGGCGTTTCGGTGTCATCAGCCCGAAAGCGACGCACGATCTCGAGCGTCTTTTCCAGCGTTTGCCCGCCATCAAGCGCGCGCTGCCCAGCAAGCTGGATGGTCGGACCATCGGCCATCGGGTCGGTAAAGGGCACACCAAGCTCGATGATATCGACACCGGCACCGGGCAGGCCCTGCATCACCGCAAGTGAGGTCTCCAGATCCGGGTCACCCCCCATGATATAGGCGACAAAGGCCTTGCGCCCCTCGGCGCGCAGCGTGGCAAAGGTGGTGTCGATCCGGGTCATGGGCATGTCCTCTTTTTCGCCTGTTTGCATTGCCGTGGTCCGAAACGCAATGGCTTGCGTTTGGCGTGCCAAGGAGTCATCAGAGCACATGGATTGGATCAAGGTGCTGCATCTTCTGTGCGTGATGGGGTGGATGACCTCAATCTTCGCGGTACCCCGCGCGCTGATCTACTGGAAGCGCGAATATGCGCGGATCGGCGAGTTCGGCCCGCTTGGGGATTTGACAGTCCGACTCTATCGATTCTCGGCCGGGCTTGGCGTGATCGCACTGCTCTCTGGCCTTTGGCTGGGCTGGCAGATCTGGGCCTGGGCGCCGTGGGTGCTGTTGAAGCTTGCCATGGTCGCGTTTCTGGTCGTGCATTACGTCTGGACGGGTGTTCTGGTCCTGCGCGCCCGGCGCGGCGAGTTCCGCGAGAGCGATTTCTGGCTGCGGGTCTTCAACGAAATCAGCGTTGTCGGCGCAATTGCCGTGCTCTGGGTCGTCGTCTTCAAGCCGTTCTGAAAACCGCTTTCCCCTCTGTAGCGTCTCGCCTAAAGAGTGCGCCAGATGACCGGAGGGTGACATGGGTTTCAAGATGGGAATCGTGGGGCTGCCGAATGTAGGCAAATCCACGCTATTCAACGCGCTGACAAAGACGGCTGCCGCACAAGCCGCGAATTTTCCGTTCTGCACGATCGAGCCGAATACCGGCGATGTCGCCGTGCCGGATGCGCGGTTACAGAAACTGGCCGAGATCGGCAAATCGCGCGAGATCATCCCCACCCGCATGACCTTCGTCGATATCGCAGGTCTTGTGCGCGGCGCCTCCAAGGGCGAGGGTTTGGGCAATCAGTTTCTCGCCAATATCCGCGAGGTCGATGCCATCGCACATGTGCTGCGCTGCTTTGTCGATGACGATGTGACCCATGTCGAAGGCAAGATCGACCCAGTCGCCGATGCCGAGACCATCGAGACCGAGTTGATGATCGCCGACATCGAGTCGATCGAGCGGCGGCTGGCGAACCTCTCGCGCAAGCTGCGCGGAGGTGACAAGGAGGCGGTCGAGCAGGACCGCTTGTTGCGCCGTGCACTCGACGCCCTGGAAGCAGGCCGCCCCGCGCGCACGGTCGAGGTCTCGGATGACGAGCAGAAAGCCTGGCGGATGCTGCAATTGCTGACCGCGAAACCCGTGCTGTATGTCTGCAACGTCGAGGAAGCCTCGGCCGCAACCGGCAACGCTCTCTCGGCGCGGGTGGCCGAAATGGCCGCAGAACAGGGGGCGGCGCATGTCGTGATCTCGGCGCAGATCGAGGAAGAGATCAGCCAGCTTGCGCCCGACGAGGCTGAGATGTTCCTGTCAGAGATGGGGCTGGAAGAGCCCGGCCTCGACCGGCTGATCCGCGCGGGCTACCAGCTTCTGGGCTTGCAGACCTATTTCACTGTCGGCCCGAAAGAGGCCCGCGCCTGGACAATCCCGGTGGGCACGCTGGCTCCGCAGGCGGCAGGTGTCATCCATGGTGATTTCGAGCGCGGCTTCATTCGGGCCGAGACGGTCGCTTATGAGGACTATATCGCCTGCAACGGCGAAACCGGGGCAAAGGAAGCGGGCAAATTCCGCATCGAGGGCAAGGCCTATGAGGTCAAGGACGGCGATGTTCTCCATTTCCTGTTCAATGCGTGAGTGACACTCCTCTCGGATCGCACAGCCCACCGACCACAACGCGCATGCATCATAGACGCTTTCGGTATCTGCGCGATATGGAATGGCGCAGAACTATGTTTGTTGTGACTTGACATGCCCGGTCGGAATCCGTCCCTATTGGCAGTGTGTGTGCGCGCGACGAGTGTCGCGCGGTCACAGCAAAGACAGAAAGAACGCGATAAAGGGAGGTCCTAATGCGTCTTACAAGTCTCGCGGCACTCGCCGCGGCCACAGCTATGTCTGTTTCTGCGGTTCAAGCGCAGGATCGTGACGGCTGGCCGTCCGATCTGACCGTTGGCACCGCAAGCCAGGGTGGCGTGTATTTCGTCTATGGCAATGGTCTTGCCTCTTTCATCTCGGAAGAACTTGGCATCAATGCCAGCGGCGAAGTGACCGGCGGCCCGGTCCAGAACGTGACGCTGCTGCAGATGCAGGAGCATGATATCGGGCTGGTCACGATGGGCCCGATGTTTGAAGCATGGAATGGCGAAAGCGAACTGGCCCCCGGCCTGCCCCATACCGATGTGCGCGCGCTCTTCCCGATGTATGAAACGCCCTTCCAGGGCATCGCTCTTTGCAGTCAGAACATCAACTCGATCAGCGATCTGGCTGGCAAGCGCGTGAGCGTCGGTCCGGCAGGCGGCACGCCCGGCACCTACTGGCCGCGCATTCTCGATGCGCTGGACATCGAGGCCAATACCTCTTTCGCCGGTGCGGCTGACGCTGCCGGTCAGTTGCAGGACGGGTTGATCGATGCCTTCGTCTTCGCCGCCGGGCTGCCGATTGCAGCCTTCTCGCAAATCTCGGCCGAAGCGGATGCCTGCCCGTTTGCCTTCAGCGATGAAGAGCACGCGGCGGTGCTCGAAGCCTTCCCCGAAGTGTCGGACTTCACCATTCCGGCAGGCACTTACTCGGGGCAGGACGAAGATCAGAACTCGGTGGCGATGTGGAACTTCGCGGTCGTCCATGCCGACATGCCTGAAAGCCTCGCCTATGAAATCACCGCGCTGGTGATGGAAAACAACGAGCGCATGATGCAGATCCACGCCGCCGCTGCGGCCACGCTGCCCGAGAATTTCGTCAATAACAGCTTCCTGCCGTTCCACCCGGGAGCGGTGCGCTGGTTCGAGGAGAACGGGTTCGAAATCGACCCTGACCTCCAGGGCTGACACATGACGGGTCACCGACCCAACCAAGAGGCCGCCTTGTGCGGCCTCTTGTGCGTATCTGCCAGACGTGATGACTCCAGCCAAGGGAGCCAGTGGAATGACGAACCCGAAACCCGAGACGGTTGACCCGGACAAGCCGCTCAAGGGCGAGACGCCACCCGAGACCATAGCCGAAGGGGTGGACCGCGAGATCGTCATGTCCAACCAGCGGGTGCCCCCGGGCATACTGGGCGTCGTGATCGCGCTGGCCTGTATCGCCTATACCTCTTTTCACATCATCGCGATGAACCTCTACCCGCTGGAGACATGGGTCTATCGCCTGAGCCACGTGACCGGCGGACTGATCCTGGGCTTCCTGCTGTTTTCGGCCACAGTCTTCCCGCAAAGCAGCGATGACAACGACAAGCGGTCGCTGCCCGAACTCGTGCTGGTGGGGCTCGCGGCACTGGGGGTCGGCGTGGCGTTGGTGCAGATTACCATCGCCGTGGCAACCGGCAATCTGATTGCAATGGGCGCGCCGCCCGACCAAATGCTGTATACGTTCGGCTGGCCGCTTGTCGCGGGCACGGCGTTGGCCCTGCTGGCAAGCTGGCTCTTTCCGGGGCGCGACCGGGGGCGGATTGCATTGGCCGATATCGTGCTGGCCTTCGCGGCACTCGCGGTGGGCATTTACATCATCGCCCATGCGGGCTTTCTGCGCAATCGCGCAGGTGTTTTCCCACACGTCAACGATATGTATGCCGCCATCGCGGGCATCATCCTGATCCTCGAGTTGACCCGTCGGCTTGCCGGGATCGCGCTGGTCGTCATTGTGGCGGTGTTCGTCGCCTATGGCTTCCTCGGGCCTTGGCTGCCGGGCTTCCTGAACCACCGCGGCTACAGTCCTGAACGCTTCTTCGCGCGTATCTATACCGATGTGGGCGTGCTGGGGCCGACCACGGCTGTCTCCTCGACCTATATCATCCTGTTCATCACCTTTGCGGCCTTCCTCCAGGCCAGTCGCGTGGGCGAGTATTTCATCAATTTCGCCTTTGCCGCTGCCGGGGGTGCGCGCGGTGGTCCGGCCAAGGTCGCGATCTTCGGCTCGGGCCTGATGGGGATGATCAACGGCACCTCGGCGGGCAATGTGGTCTCGACCGGCTCGCTGACGATCCCGTTGATGAAAAAGGTCGGCTACCGCCCGCAGACTGCCGCCTCGGTCGAGGCTGCGGCCTCATCGGGCGGGCAGATCCTGCCGCCCATCATGGGCGCGGGCGCCTTCATAATGGCCGAAATCACAGGCATCCAGTACCGCGAGATCGTGATTGCCGCGATCATTCCGGCGGCGCTCTATTTCCTCTCGGTCTATTTCATGGTCGACAAGGAAGCGCTCAAGAAAGGCATGCAGGGTCTGCCACGCCATGCGCTTCCGAAATTCCGCGAGATGGCAAAACAGGCCTATCTCTTCATCCCGATCATCATGCTGATCGGCGCGCTCTATATCGGATATTCGGTGATTCGGGCGGGCACCTACGCCATGATCGCGGCTTTTGCGGTCAGCTATATCCGCGTCGTTATCGATGGCCGCGAGGATGGCATCCAGAATCATCTCATGGGGCTGATCCTGTGTGTGCTGGCGGCCATGCCGCTGGTGGTGGCCGCGCAGATTCTCGTCGATGGCTGGGGCGACGGGACGACCATGCAGCTTGTCGTCTCGATCATCATCAGTCTGATGTCGATTGGCGGCATCATGATGACCCTGCGCCTGAAATCGCCCCTCGCCAACGGCATCGCCAAGGCGGTGGAGCATTTCCGCATGATTCCCTATGCGCTGGAAATCGCCGCCAAGATGTCGTTGCAGCTGGTCGCGGTCTGTGCTGCCGCCGGGGTCATCGTCGGTATCATCGCGATCACCGGCATCGGGGTGCGGCTGTCGGGTGTGCTGATGGCGATTGCAGGGCAGAGCCAGTTGCTGGCGCTGTTCTTTGCCATGTGTGTGGCCATCATCCTCGGCATGGGGATGCCCACAACCGCGGCCTATGCGGTCGCGGCCTCGGTCATCGCGCCGGGCCTGATCCGCATGGGGATCGAGCCGCTGACTGCGCATTTCTTCATCTTCTACTATGCGGTGATGTCGGCCATCACTCCGCCGGTGGCGCTGGCCGCCTATGCGGGGGCCGCGATTGCGCAATCCGACCCGATGCGCACCTCAGTCGAGGCCTTCAAGATCGGGCTTGCCGCGTTTGTCGTGCCCTTCATGTTCTTCTACAGTTCCTCGCTGCTCATGCAGGGCGAGCCGCTGGAGATCCTGCATGTCTTCATCACGGCGGCGCTTGGCATTTATCTGCTGGCTTCGGCGGTGCAGGGCTGGCTATTCGGGTCGATTCCCTGGCCGCTGCGAGTCGCCGTGGGTGCAGCCGCGCTCGCGATGATCGCGGGCGGCTGGACGTCGGACATCATCGGCTTGAGCGTGGCCGGGGCTGTGTTCCTCTATCAGCGCGGGCTCAGGATGCGCGACAAGACCGCCTGAGAGACCCTCCAATTGAGGTCACGTGAACAGGGGCGCGCCACCACTTGGCGCGCCCTTCGAGTTTGTATTCCTTTGATGGCATGCGTTGCTATACTGCCTTCGGGGTATTGATTACGGGACGAGGCATCAAATGGATAAGCAGCAGCAATTCCATATCTGGTACTGGATCGCAGCGTTCCTGCTGTTGCTCGCATTTCAGAACATGTGGTCACAGGCAACAGTGACCGAACGAATCCCCTACAGCCAATTCCTCGAGTTTTTGGAACAAGACCGTATCGCATCGGTGCAGGTGCGCTCCGAGAGTATCTCGGGGCGCTATCGCGAGCCTATCGACGGTCGGACGCATTTCGTCACCAATATTGTGCCCGGAGAATTGACCGAGCGGCTGGAGGCGAGCACCGCCGAGTTTGATGGTACGGTCGAGAATACGGCGATCAGCAATATCCTGTCCTGGGTGCTGCCCGTGGTGCTGATCTTCGGCATCTGGGTGTTCTTCTTCCGGCGCCTGATCGAACGGCAGGGCATGGGCGGCATGATGAATGTCGGAAAGTCCAAGGCCAAAGTCTATGTCGAGCGCGATACGGGTGTGACCTTCGATGACGTGGCCGGGATCGATGAGGCCAAATCCGAGTTGCAGGAAGTCGTTTCCTTCCTCAAGGAGCCCGACCATTACGGCCGTCTTGGCGCGCGCCTGCCAAAGGGTATTCTGCTCACTGGCCCGCCCGGAACGGGCAAGACACTAGTCGCGCGCGCGATTGCTGGCGAGGCGGGTGTGCCTTTCTTCTCGATCTCGGGCTCGGAATTTGTCGAGATGTTCGTGGGCGTCGGGGCCGCGCGGGTGCGCGACCTGTTCGAGCAGGCGCGCAAGGCCGCACCCTGCATCATCTTCATCGACGAACTGGATGCGCTGGGCAAGAAGCGCGGCCTTTCGGCCATGGGCGGTGGCCATGACGAAAAGGAACAAACCCTCAACCAGCTTCTGACCGAACTGGACGGGTTCGATCCGCGCGAAGGTATCGTGCTGCTTGCCGCGACCAACCGCCCCGAGATACTCGACCCCGCGCTGATGCGCGCGGGCCGCTTCGACCGGCAGGTTCTGATTGACCGGCCCGACAAGACCGGGCGCGCGGCGATCCTCGCAGTGCATCTGCGCAAGGTGCAGCATGTGGGGCTGGATCTGGACGCAATAGCCGCGCTGACACCGGGCTTTACCGGAGCCGAACTGGCCAATCTGGTCAATGAAGCCGCGATACAGGCCACGAGGCGCGGGGCCAAGCGGGTCGCGATGGAGGATATCACCGCAGCGCTGGAGCGGATCGTCGCCGGGCTGGAACGCAAGGGGCGGCTCTTGAACCCTGCCGAGCGGCATGCGGTCGCCGTCCATGAGATGGGCCATGCGCTGGCAGCCGCCTCGATCCCCGG
>SLJW01000043.1 GCA_007134865.1 Paracoccaceae bacterium
CCCTTCCTTCAACTCGCCTTCATCGCGCTGCCCGTGATCCCGCATCTGAAGATCACCGATCATGGCATGGTCGATGTCGACAAATTCGCCGTGATCTGAGCGCCGAGCCGGGTGCGCAGCACCCGGCCTTGTGTAGTTTAGCCGCCAGTGTGACTCATGTGGCGGCTGACTTGACCCTCGACGCTCTGGCGCGAATAGTCGAAATCATGGCCCTTGGGCTTGCGCGCGATCGCCGCGCGGATCGCGTTCTCCAGCACGCGCGGGTCTTCCGAGGCCCTGAGCGGCGCGCGCAGATCGGCCATATCCTCCTGTCCGAGGCACATGTACAACTCACCCGTGCAGGTCAGACGCACGCGGTTGCAGCTTTCGCAGAAATTATGCGTGAGCGGCGTGATAAAGCCAATTTTTGAGCCAGTTTCTTTCAGGCGCACATAGGTCGCGGGGCCGCCCGTGCGCTCGGCAAGATCCTCGAGCGTGTAGCGCTCGGCAAGCCGGGCGCGCAGATCCTTGAGCGACCAGAACTGGTCAAGCCGATCCTCGCCGCCCATGTCGCCCATCGGCATGACCTCGATGAAGGTCAGGTCCATGTCTCGCGCGGCGCACCATTCGACCATCTCGAAGAGTTCGTCCTCATTCACGCCCTTGAGCGCCACAGCGTTGATCTTGACGCGCATCCCGGCGTTCTGCGCCGCCTCGATGCCGTCGAGCACCTGCCCGAGCCGACCCCAGCGCGTGATCCGCGCGAATTTCTCTTCGTTGAGCGTGTCGAGCGAGATATTGATCCGGCGCACGCCGCAATCGGCAAGCTCATCGGCCATGCGGCCCAACTGGCTGCCATTGCTGGTCAGCGTCAACTCATCCAGCGCGCCGGTTTCAAGATGACGTTGCATCGCGCGGAAAAACGTCATGATGCCCTTGCGTACCAGCGGCTCGCCCCCGGTGACGCGCAGCTTGCGCACGCCCATATTGACGAAGGTCGAACAGAGCCTGTCGAGTTCCTCGAGCGTTAGCAACTCGGCCTTGGGCAGGAATGTCATGTTCTCGGACATGCAATAGACGCAGCGAAAATCGCAGCGATCCGTGACCGAGACACGCAGGTAAGAGATCGGGCGGGCGAAAGGGTCGATGAGAGGCGTATCCATACGAAAGATTTATCCACCGTTACGCCATCGGGCAAGGGGCAGAGCATTGTCGGACGTGTCTTTTGTGTTTACGACTATGGCCATGAAGCGTTTTCTGTCACTGTTCTGTCTCGTCGGGTTCGGGTTGTCGCTCGCAGGTTGCGCGCAATTGCAGAGCCTCACGCGCCAGACGACAGGCGCAACAGATGTTGCTGTTCAAAGCCCGGATGCCGAGACCCCGCGCCCCGCGGAACGTCCCCAGAGGGCGGGTGCGCAAGCGCTCGGTCGGAGTGGACAGACAGCAGACATGCTGGACCGGACCAGCCCCGAGGAACGCGCCGCTGCCTTGGCGCCGGCGGCTGGCCGCACCCAGTTTCTCGGCGACACCTTGGCCAGTCTCGGTGGCGTAAGCGAGCCCGGGCTGTGGCTGCGCACCGGGCTTGTGCGCGAGACCACGCAAGGGCGGGTCGAGTTGCAGCGCGGAACGGGGTCATTGCGCGTCGAACTGCGCCCCTCGGGCGCAGCGGCGGGCGCAGGCAGCCAGCTATCCTTGGCGGCCTTCCGCAGTCTGGACGTGCCATTGTCCGAGCTCGTCGCGCTTCGGGTCTATGCCGAGTAGCCCGAGGCAGTCATTCGGGCATTCCTGCATGAATCGACGCAGCCGGACCCGGATGGGGTGGAATGCCGGTGGTCAGGATGAGGGTCGCGGCAAGCAATGGGGCAATGATGCGCGCGGCGAAACGAGGGCTCCGCAGCATCACGGCGTCGCAGAGCGATGCCTCGATCGGCACATCACTCTCATCCGTTTCCGGGATGGGCCCATCGCTTCGAAACACGGCTGCAAGCTCGGCACTGTCGCGTTCAATGCAGATTCGGGCAGCGAGCCCCTCTGCGCGGCGCAATTCGCTGTTGTTGTGCGCAGGGTCTCTGCCTGAAAAGGCGGAAGGGGTGGGCGAGGCAACGACCGCACCGGGGCGCGCATAGCGCGGAGTCAGATCCGGCAGCAGCGGGCCGGGACGCAGGCTCTCCAGGCCCGTCGCAAGCGCAGTCTCGAATTCGGACTTGCCGAGTACCAGCCCCGAGCCACTGAGGATAACGGCTGAGGGGCTGTGCAGTTGCATGACAAGCTGACAGATATCGGTGAGCAATGCAGCAGGGGCGCCCTCTGCCACACGAAGGCGCAGGGCGAGCGCGTGGTGGTCCATGAAATAGGCGAGGCGCGCGGCTTGCCGCGTGGCGTTGCACAGATCGGGTCTGCGCAAGGCCGGGCCGATCCTGCGGATCGGCCCGGCATCGCCGAGCACGAGCTGCCAATCCTCGACCTGCAGTTCGATCCGGTCATCGAGCATGGCCGCGCGGCTGATCGCATGTTGCAGCGTGCAGAGTGCCCGCAACAGGGTTTGGAAACGCGCGAGTTGCGGTGTCGGGCGGGCGCGATGAACCAACAGAATGACATCTAGACTCGCGTTCGGGATTGCACGCGAGAAGGGGTTGATCGCACCTGACTCCGCCGTAATGCCGGTAGCGCCGGCGCTGCCCGTCTGCGATGCCCCCGTTGTCTGGCGCAGCATTTGTGGCGCTGCATCCGGGCTGCGTCGCGCCGCTGCTGGTGTCGTCGCAACCGCTGGCGGCAGAGCGCGTGATGGAAGGGATGGCTCCGCTGATGGTTCGCGCGGGGTCTTCCCCGCCATATCATCCGCAGTTGGACCCTGTGCTGCGAACCTGTCTTGACGCGGGAGCGGTGGCGCCCGTCGCGCTGGCGTGCCGGTGCGTGGGATCGGCCTGAAAAGTGGTGGTCTTTGCACCTGCGATGGTTCGTGAAAGGGTGCAGCGGGAGTATCATCTCCGGGAGGAACCGAAACCGGTTCCTGCGCCGGAGCACTGTCTTCAGTCGGGCAAGCGGCTTTCTCCATGGACAAGTCGGTATTCTGCGCCCGCGCGCTTTGATCCGATGCGCCCGCTACCTCCGGTTGCTGGTTTTCCGAGCGTCGGTATTCGACCATCTGCATCGTCTGGTCGGTCATTGCGGCTGTCGGTGCAGCCGGTCTTAGCGAAACGACCCTCGGTTCGGTCGAGCCCGAAACCGGAGGGCCGGCTTCCTTGGCGCTCAGCGATCCACCCATTTTTCCACCCGCCTTTCATCGTGTTGCAATCATAACGTGTTGCGCGCCCGTTTTGGTCTTGATTCTGTCTCGCATTTTATCGAGCGGGCCCTGTCGCGTTCGGGCTTGAGAACTGCGCGCAGGGCGCCTAAGCCTTCGGGATGCGAGTTTTGTTTCTGGGTGATGTGATGGGGCGGGGCGGGCGGCACGCAGTGGCCGCAGCCCTGCCAGTGCTGCGCCGCGACTGGCGATTGGATTTCGTCATCGTCAATGGCGAGAATGCGACCGGCGGCATGGGGCTCTCGCCAGACCACGCCAAGGGGCTGTTCGAGGCAGGCGCCGATTGCGTCACGCTGGGGGATCATGCCTTTGACCAGCGCGCTATGCGTGAATTCGCCAGTGTCGAGCCGCGGATCCTGCGGCCGCTGAATTTTGCCAAATCCGGCGCGCCGGGGCAGGGGGTGCGGGTTTTTGACGCAGCGGGCGGACGCAAGATCGCCGTAGCGCAGGTGCTGGGGCAGGTGTTCATGAAACAGCCTTATGATGACCCGTTCTCGGCCATCGATCCGGTCCTGCGCGCCTATCCCCGCGGCGGGCAGGTGCAGGCGCTGGTGGTGGACATGCATTGCGAGGCGACATCGGAAAAGACCGCGATGGGGCATTGGTGCGACGGGCGGGCGAGCCTTGTGGTGGGCACGCATACACATATTCCGACCGCCGATGCCCAGATTCTGAGCGGTGGCACCGCCTATCAGACCGATGCGGGCATGTGCGGTGATTATGATTCGGTCATCGGGATGCAGAAAGACGAACCGATGCGGCGTTTCATCACCGGCATGCCGCAGACACGGTTCTCGCCCGCGCTCGGGGCCGCGACTGTTTCGGGAACCTATGTCGAGACGGATGATTCGACCGGGCGGGCCAAGCGGGTCGAGATGGTACGGCTGGGCGGGCGTCTGGCGCCTGCCGGACCCGCGCCACTGCCGGAAATCCTCTGGAGTGGTCATGGCGGGGCGTGAACCGGGTGTGGACAAGCGATTTTCACCTTTCGCGGGGCGCGCAGGCTTCGCCTGCACGCTTGGCGCCGTGGCTAGACTTGGCATCAGATGCGCGCGGGGATTGGAGTTTCAACTCTTCGAGACATGCTCGGCAAGGTTGGCATTTGCGAACGCCGGGGCGCAGGCTAAGCCTGCGCCCCGGCCGGTAAGGTAGCTGACC
>SLJW01000265.1 GCA_007134865.1 Paracoccaceae bacterium
CTAGATCGCATTGCGCCGCTGAATGGCTTCACGGCGCACAATGCCCATGACGCGCTTGGTGACGTCGAGGCGACGATCCACATCGCGCGCCAGATCGCCCAGCGCGCGCCAGAGCTCTGGGCAGAGCTCCTGTCCAATCGTGACAAGGCATCAGTCCAGGCGCGCCTCGCGAGCTTCCAGCCCATGGCCCTCGTCGAGCGCTTCGCAGGCGGCCCTCCCCGCGCGACGATCGGCTGCTTCTGCGGCACCTCGGCCAACAACCCCAACCAGGCTGCCTTCTTCGATCTCGACGCTGCGGATCCGGCAGAGCTTCTGGCCGCCGATGATGCCACTGTGTTTGCAGCGGTGGACGCATCCCCCAAGGCCATCCGCTCTTTGAGCATCAACAAGTCACCGGCGCTCCTCTCTGTGCCCGCGCCCAGCGCTGAACACCTCAAGCGGGCCGCGGTCATCGCGGAGGCCCCGGAGTTCCGGGCGCGCGTTGCAAAGGCGCTGGCCGCGCGCTTCCCCGAGGATCCAGCCGCGCCGCCGCCGCCCGTCGAGAAGCAGATCTTCGCGGGCTTCTACAGCCACGCAGACAAGGCGCTGCTGGGAGAGTTCCAGCGCGCAGACTGGCCGCGACGTCAGGAGATCGCAGCCACGCTAAGCGACGCCCGGCTCCGCCAGCTTGGGCGACGGCTGGTGGCCTTCAACGCGCCCGAGCTGCTCTCGCCTGAGGAGCGCGCACACTACGAAGCCTGGTTGCGAGAGCGCTGGTCAGCGCCGGAGGTACCGGAGACCGAGTGGACAAGCAGGGGCCGCGCCCTTGGCGCGCTTGACGAAATGCGGAACGACGCCATGCGGGCGGCGGAACGGGTTAGGGGTCATGCCACACGCTTGCCTCTAGCCTGATCGAATGGATGCAGCTTGTCGCGTTTTATGCTGAAAGTCAGGTGAGAGCCCTCCTGAACATCCGGCACATCCGGCAGACGCGCGACGATTGTGTCCCTGATTCCCTCGAAGGTCAGATGCAGATGGCTTTCTGCCCCTGCAGGCTCAAGCAGCATCAATTGACCGGTCAGCGCGATTTCGCCTTCGCCTGCAGGCGCCAGCGAGAGGTCTTCGGGGCGCAGGCCCACAAGATCAGCGGCGACAGGCATATGCGCCAGGGCATCTGCCGCGACCAGCCCACGCAGATACGCGGCAGGCAGCATGTTCATGGCAGGCGATCCGATGAAACCTGCGACAAATGTGGTTGCGGGGCGCAGATAGACCTCCATGGGCGTGCCGATCTGCTCGATCCGCCCGCCGTTCAACACCACAAGGCGGTCGGCCATGGTAAGCGCCTCCAACTGGTCATGCGTCACATAGAGCGAGGTCGTACCCAGGCGCTTTTGCAACTGCCGGATCTCAACCCGCATCTGCACGCGCAGTTTCGCATCAAGGTTCGAGAGCGGCTCATCGAAGAGAAAGGCCGCAGGCTCTCGCACAAGCGCACGTCCCATCGCCACGCGCTGACGCTGCCCGCCGGAGAGTTGGCGCGGCTTGCGGTCAAGGAATTGGCCGATCTCCAGCATGGCGGCAGCCTCGCGCACGCGGCGGTCGATCTCGTCTTTCTTGAAGCCCCGGTTCTTCAGCCCATAGGCGAGATTGTTGAACACCGTCATATGCGGGTAGAGCGCGTAGTTCTGAAACACCATAGCGATGTCGCGATCCGCAGGCTCAAGTTGGTTCACCACCCGGTCCCCGATCTTCAACGTGCCCTCAGTGATGGTTTCCAGCCCGGCGACCATACGCAGCAGCGTGGACTTGCCGCAGCCCGAAGGCCCGACAAGCACGATCATCTCGCCATCGGCAATGTCGATATTCACATCTGACACGGCACGGACATTGCCGGTATAGACCTTGCCGAGGTTGTCCATTGTTATGGAAGCCATGTGTTATTTCTCCGTCTCGGTCAGGCCCTTCACGAACAGGCGCTGCATGAACAAGATGACAAGAATGGGCGGAAGTGCCGCCAGAACGACTGTCGCCATCACGAGATGCCACAGCGGTTCAGAATCGCCCCCCGTGACCATGCGCTGGATGCCCATGACGATGGTGTAATATTCCGGGTCGGTGGTGATCAGCAGCGGCCAGAGATACTGGTTCCAGCCATAGATGAACATGATCACGAACAGCGCCGCGATATTGGTGATCGACAAGGGCATCAGGATATCCTTGAAGAATTTCATGGGCCCTGCGCCGTCAACACGGGCGGCTTCCATCAATTCCTCGGGTACGGTCATGAAGAACTGTCGGAACAGGAAGGTCGCAGTTGCACTGGCGATCAGCGGGATCGACAGCCCCGCAAAGCTGTTGAGCATCCCCAGATCGGCCACGACCTGAAAGGTCGGCACGATCCGCACTTCGACGGGCAGCATCAGGGTCAGAAAGATGATCCAGAAGAAGAAGATGCGGAATGGGAAGCGGAAGTAGACGATGGCAAAGGCCGACAGAAGCGAGATGGACAGCTTGCCGATGGTAATTGCCATGGCCATCACGAAGCTGTTCCAGAGCATCCCGCCGATGGGCGGCGTGCCTGCCCGCGAGCGCCCCTCTGTGATGACGATGCGGTAGTTCTCAATCGCATTTGGTCCTGGCAAGAGTGGCATCACCCCGCGAATGAAGGTGCCGGGCGGATGGGTGGAGGCGATGATTGCCACATAGACCGGAAAGACGACAATCGTGACGCCCAGGATCAGGACCAGATGGGCAAACAGATTGCCCCAGCGGTTATTCTCGACCATTGCTCCGCTCCCTCAGTAATTCACGCGCCGCTCGATATAGCGGAACTGGATGACGGTCAGCACGATCACGATCGCCATCAGGATGACCGATTGCGCAGCGGAAGAGCCAAGATTCAGGTTCACGAACCCGTCACGATAGACCTTGTAAACAAGGATATTCGTCGCCTGCGCTGGTCCGCCTTCGGTTGTGGCATGGATCACCCCGAATGTGTCGAACATGGCATAGACCACATTCACCACCATCAGAAAGAAGGTGATCGGTGACAGCAGCGGAAAGACGATGGTCCAGAAGCGTTTGAAGCGGCTCGCACCATCAATCGCGGCGGCCTCGATCAGGGATTGCGGAATGGATTGCAGCCCGGCCAGGAAGAACAGGAAGTTGTAGCTGATCTGCTTCCAGGCGGCCGCGATGATCACAAGGATCATCGCATCGGTGCTCGATGAGCGGTGGTTCCAATCATAGCCGAAGCCCTTGAGCATATAGGGCATGATCCCGATGGAGGGGTTGAAAATGAACCACCATAGAACGCCTGCAATCGCAGGGGCGACCGCATAGGGCCAGACCAGAAAGGTCGTGTAACTGTCGCGCGAGCGGATCATGCGGTTCACCATCACCGCAAACAGAAGTGCGACAGACATCGACAAAACGGTGGTGCCGACCGAGAACCAGAAGGTCACTTTCAGCGAGTTCAGATAAAGCGGGTCGGCAAAGAGCCTGCTGAAATTGTCAAACCAGACGAATGTGGTGCGCAGGCCGAAAATGTCCTGGCGCAAAAACGACTGATAGAGCGCCTGACTCGCAGGCCAGATGAAGAAGATCAGTGTAACGATCACCTGTGGAGCAAGCAGCGCATAGGGCAGCCAGCTGTTCGAGAACGTCATCCGTTTGGTTTGCATTTGCGCTCCGGTCCAAGACGCAACAGGAAAGAGCACCCCCGCAAGCCTTGCGGGGGTGCGCAGCGATAGGGTCGGATCAGTTCAGGCCGGCTTCAAACTCGCGCAGCAGTGCATTGCCGCGACGCACGGCGTCATCGGCAGCTTGCTGGCCGGTCTTTGCGCCCGTCATCACAGCTTCCATCTCTTCCGAGATCACATCACGGATCTGGACGAAGTTGCCGAAGCGCAGCCCACGCGAATTCTCGGTGGGCGGGTTCAGCAGCATCTGCTGGATCGAGGTTTCGGCACCGGGATTGGCGTCATAGTAGCCCTGTTCGCGGGTCAGATCCCATGCGGCCTGGGTGATTGGCAGATAGCCGGTGTCCTGATGCCACTGCGCCTGCACTGCCGGGTCGGACACGAACTCGAAGAAGCGCGCAACACCGCGGTATTCCTCATCCGTGTGGCCGGTCAGAACCCACAGGGTTGCACCCCCGATGATGGTGTTCTGGGGCGCGCCTTCGACATCATCATAATAGGGCTGGAAGCCGAAGCCCACGTTGAAATCGGCGTTGCGCAGAACCCCTGCACGGCTGGCGGATGACCCAAAGACGATCCCGCATTCTCCCGCATAGAAAGCCGGGAAAGCATCCGGTCCGGGGCCAGGGCCACCCCAACGGAAGGCGCCTGCATCCTGCCACGCTTTCAGGTTGTCCCAGTGGTTCGCCAGCAGTTCGGTGTTGAAGACAAACTCGGTCTCGAAACCCTCAAAGCCATTGGCGAGCGTGCCGAG
>SLJW01000228.1 GCA_007134865.1 Paracoccaceae bacterium
CGCCGGTCGCGATAGGGGGTCGAGGTCGCAGGCACAAAGGCCAGTTCCCCCGCCCGCCACAGCGGCAACAGCCCCTCCAGCACCGGATGCAGCGCGAAATGTCCGTCCAGCCCCACGCCTTCGGCCGAGAGTGACGGGCGCAACTCGGGCAGCAACGGGTCGCCCAGCGGCCGCAAGAGGTCAAGCCCATCCATCGCCCCGCGCAGGATGATCACGACCAGCCGGTTCTCGCCCGGCCCACCGGCCAGTGCAATCGGTGTCACCAGCGGTGCTGCCGCCAGCGAACAGCCCAGCGCCAGCGACTGACCCAGGAACCCGCGCCGCGACAAGGGTTGAAGTGCTTCCGTGATCGCAGGTCTCTGGCGCGTCATCGTATCACCTCCGGCTGAATTCGGGCGAGGCGAGCACCAGCCCGATGCCCTCGACCCGCGTCTCTGCCCCGGCAGCGGCGAAGCGCAGCGGCTCGCTCGCCTGTCCGCCCAGTGCCAGATCGACAAAGGCGCGCGGGTCCGGCACATCGCCCAGCCGCGCAGGCAGGGCCATGGCCCAGAGCGTGCGCGCGGCCAGCGCTTGTGGTGTTACCCAATAGGCGGCCAGATCCCCATGCCCGGCCGGGCTGGGCACTTGCTCCAGTGGCTCGCCCATCGCGTCGAGCGGCTGCACCAGCCAGCGATTGGCGACGCGCGCGCTCAGCCCTGTTACCTGCTCAGGCGCGACCTCCAGCGCGCGCAGGCTGGCGGCCATCAACTCCATCGGCGCGCGGACCTTGCGATGCCCCGGCGCATGGCCGGCAGGGTGCTCCAGGAGCGCGCGGTAAAGCACCATCAGATCGCCTTTCGCGCCCAGATAGCTGGCGGTCATATGCGCCACAAGCTGCGGGTCGGGCGTGTCGCTGACGAAATGGCGCGCGAGTTTCCCGGCCAGATGCGCGGCAGTCTCGGGGTGCTCGGCCAGATCGTCGAGGAATTCCAGCACATGCTCGAGGAACATGGGCCGCCCGCCATAGCGCTTGCCGAAAATCTCGATAATGCCGGGCTCGGCGATGCGCGGCTCGAAGCGGAACCCCTCGTCCAGATCGAAGGTCAACCCGGTCAGCAGCCGCGCAAGCTGGGTTACGTCGTCCTGCGTATAGCTGCCCTCGGGGCCGAGCGTGTGCAGTTCCAGCAATTCGCGCGCAAGGTTCTCGTTCAACCCGCGCCCGCGTCGGCGGCCCACCTGCGAGAAGGGGCCGACCGAGCGGTTCTGGTCGAGATAGGCCAGCATCAGCGGATGCAGTATCGCGGCGCGCAACATGTCGCGGAAAGTGCCGGTCACATGCGGCTGGATCGTCTCCTCGATGTAACTCGAGCGCGCCAGCCGCAGGATGCCGCCCTGTGCCATGGCGGCGAAATGATTGCCCCAGAACCGCGTGAGTCGGGCGTGAAACCCGACCGGCGCATAGGCCAGACGCGCGAGATTCGCCTCCAGATCGGCAAAGGCCGCCATCCGGTCGGCGCGGTTCAGATCCCGCAAATCGGTGCGCAGATCAGCCTCGGGGTCGTCCCTGAGAGCGCGGCGCAGGGCGCGTCGCGCGCGTGCATGGTCAAGGCGCGTCTGCCAGGGGGTGATCGGAAATGGAGGTTGAGCCTCGCTTTGCAGGCTCTCCCAGATCACACCGGGGTCGGCTGGCGGCGCATGGCCCGGACCAAGGCCCGAGCCGAAGCGAATCGCAGCAGAGGCGGGCGAAAAGCTCATGGCACGCAGTATGGCATGTCGCGAGAGAGAGGCAAATCACGATGCGGGAAACTGGTGAGCGACGGGTTTGCCCCGGCGAGAGCGTCGCGCGTCAGGCCGCGAGCCCCCGCGAGCCCATCGCGAGGAATTTCTCGCGCCGGATCCGGCGCAGATTCTCGGCATCATAGCCATCCAACTCGCGCAGCATGTCCCGCAGCGCCGCGCCCACGGCCTTGATCATGACCTCGGGGTCGCGCTGCGCGCCGCCCCGTGGCTCGGGGATAATGCGGTCGATCACGTCGAGCTTGCGCAGGTCCTGCGCGGTCAGCCGTAGCGCCTCGGCGGCCTCGCGCATCTTCTCGGCATCCTTCCACAGGATTGAGGCGCAGCCCTCGGGCGAAATCACCGAATAGACCGAATGCTCCAGCATTGCCACGCGATTGGCAGTGGCAAAAGCCACCGCGCCCCCGGAGCCACCCTCACCGATGACGACCGACACAAGCGGCACCCCCAGCGAGAGGCATTTCTGCGTCGCCCGCGCAATTGCCTCGGCCTGCCCGCGCTCTTCGGCGCCCTTGCCTGGATAGGCACCAGGCGTGTCCACCAGTGTGATGACAGGCAGGCCGAAACGGTCGGCCATATCCATCAGGCGGATCGCCTTGCGATAGCCCTCGGGCCGGGCCATGCCGAAATTGCGCTTCAGCCGGGACTGGGTGTCATTACCCTTTTCCTGCCCGATCACCATCACAGGTCGACCCTTGAGCCGCCCCAACCCGCCGATCACGGCTTCATCCTCGGCGAATCCCCGATCCCCGGCAAGCAGCGTGAACTCGTCGAACAGCGCGTCGATATAGTCCTGGCAATGCGGGCGGTCGGGGTGTCGGGCGATCTGGCATTTGCGCCAGGGGCTGAGATTCTTGTAGAGGTCGATCAGCAGTTTCTCGGCCTTCTGGTCCAGCGCTGCGGCTTCGCGCTCGACATCCATATCCGGGTTGGCCGCCGCCATGGCGCGCAATTCGGCGGCCTTGCCCTCGATTTCTGCCAGTGGTTTTTCGAATTCGAGATAGTTCATGCCCGTTTCCCCAGCGCTTTGGCGGCTTATGCGCGAGAGAGGCGCGATTTGCAATCTGGAAGGCGCGACTCGACTCGTGGCGCGCGCTGTCCTAGATGAGAACAAAACAGGAACAAAAGCCCTCTGTCTCATGCCCCGCCGACTCCTCTCGCTCTGGCTGCCCCGCTTCGGTTCCGACCTCTCGCTGCGCCGCAACCCGGTGGCGGGGCCTTTCGCACTGGTGATGCGGTCGCGCGGCGCGGACCGGCTGGCCGGGCTCTCGGCCGAGGCCGAGGCCCGCGGGCTCGCGCGCGGCATGGGGTTGGCCGATGCGCGCGCGTTGGTGCCAGATCTGCTGACGCGGCCCGACGATCCGCATGCACAAGCGCAGGCGCTGGCCGCGCTTGGCCGCTGGGCGCTGCGTTATTGCCCCTGGGTCGCCCCGGATGGCCCGGACGGGTTGGTGCTTGACATCACGGGGGCCGCGCATCTGATGGGCGGTGAGGCGGCGCTGCTGGACGACCTGACCGGCCGGTTGGAGCGAATGGGCTTCGAGACCCGCGCCGCGATTGCCGAGACACGCGGCGCGGCATGGGCCATGGCGCATTTCGGGGCAGGGGGCGTGGTTGCGCCCGGAGAGGCTCGGCGCGTGCTGATGCCGTTGCCGCTTGCCGCCCTGCGGCTGGAGCCAGAGACTATTGAGGGGCTCGAGCGGCTCGGCCTGCGGATTGTGCGCGATCTTGTCCAGATCCCGCGCTCGAGCCTTGCACGGCGCTTCGGGTCCGGGCCGATGATGCGACTCGATCAGGCGCTGGGCGCGCTGTCCGAACCCGTTTCGCCCATGCCGGAGGCGCCCGGCTTCGCCGTGCGCCTGTCCCTGCCCGAGCCCGTCGGCCTGCGCGACGATATCGATGCCGGGCTTGCGCGCCTGCTGGAGCGGCTCTGCGCGCATCTGGAACGCGCCGGTCAGGGCGCAAGGCGGCTGGTGCTGGAGTTGTCCCGCGTCGATGGTTCGGCGGCGCATCTCGAGATCGGTCTGGCCCGCGCCATGCGCGATGCTGATGCCATGCAGCCGCTTTTCGCGGCGGCACTGGACGGGCTCGATACAGGGTTCGGTATCGAGCGGATGCGGCTCAGCGCAGTCGAACGCGAGGCGCAGCCTGTGCAGCAAATCACCTCTGCAGGCGCAGAGGCGCAGGACGCGCTGGCCGATCTCTTGACCCGGCTGTGCAACCGCGTGGGATTCGAGCATGTCCAGCGCTACATGCCCGCTGACAGCCATATCGCCGAGAAGGGTTTCACCATTACAGCGGCGGCCTATAGCGACCCGGTGCGCGACTGGCCTGCCACGTCACCCCGCCCGCTGGTGCTGTTCCCGCCCGAACCGATTGCAGGGCAGGGGCGCAGGCCGCCGCAGCGGTTTCGCTGGCGGGGGCAGGACTGGCGGGTGACATCTGTGTCCGGGCCAGAGCGGATCAGCCCGGAATGGTGGCTCGATGATCCGGCCTGGCGGTCGGGCATCCGGGATTACTGGCAGGTGCAGACCGAACAGGGGGCGCGACTGTGGCTGTTTCATACGCCGCAGAGCAGCGGCTGGAGCGTGCATGGGACATTCGCCTGACCGGGCCGTCCTCCCTCCGCCGCGACACGCCCCA
>SLJW01000233.1 GCA_007134865.1 Paracoccaceae bacterium
CGCCCGTTGAGAGGATTGCGCGGCGGGTAAACTGGCGGTCGGTCATCGGATGTTCCTTCACATTGCAATTCGTGCGACCATCCATGCCGCAGCGTGGAATGGCAAGTCACGAGCCCGTGGGTCGGCTCAGCCCAGCGTCACCAGCGCGTGGCGCTTCTTGCCGGCGGTCAGCTTCATCGGCTGCGCAAGATCATCGGGACGCACCATATGCCCCGCATCGCGGACGGCCTCGTCATTCGCGCGCGCACCGCCTTCGGCGATCAGGCGCTTGGCTTCCTTGCCAGATTTCACAAGCCCCGTGCGCACGAAAAGCTGCGCCATGGAAATACCCTCGGCCATCTCGTCACTGCTCAGGCTCAGTGTCGGCAGGTCATCCCCCATCCCGCCTTTCTCGAACACCTCGCGCGCGGTCGCCTCGGCTGCGTCCGCCGCTGCGCGTCCGTGGCAGAGCGTCGTGACCTCATTGGCGAGGATGATCTTGGCCGCGTTGATCTCGGAGCCCTCCAGTGCGCCCAGCCGGTCGCACTCCTCAACCGGCAACTCGGTATAGAGCTTGAGGAAGCGACCAACATCGGCGTCGGTCGTGTTGCGCCAGAACTGCCAGAATTCATAGGGGCTCAGCATATCGGCATTCAGCCAGATCGCGCCGCCCTGCGATTTGCCCATCTTGCGCCCGTCCGAGGTGGTCAGAAGCGGCGTTGTCAGCCCATAGATCTCGGCATCCGCGATCCGGCGGGCAAGGTCGATCCCGTTGACGATATTGCCCCATTGATCCGACCCGCCCATCTGCAACAGGCAGCCATGGCGGCGGTAGATTTCCACGAAATCATAGGCTTGCAGGATCATGTAGTTGAACTCGAGAAAGCTCAGCGATTGCTCGCGGTCGAGCCGCGACTTGACCGACTCGAAGCTCAGCATCCGGTTGACCGAGAAATGCCGCCCCACATCGCGCAGGAAATCGAGATAGTTCAGCCCGTCCAGCCATTCGGCATTATTGAGCATGATCGCCCCCTCGGGGCTGTCGTCATAGCGCAGGTATTTCGCGAAAACCTGCTGCATGCCGTCGATATTTGCGTCAATCGCCGCCGCATCCAGCAACGGGCGCTCCTCGGCCCGAAAGCTCGGGTCGCCCACCTTGGTCGTGCCGCCGCCCATCAGCGTGATCGGCTTGTGCCCGGTCTTCTGCAACCAGCGCAGCACCATGATGTTCAACAGATGCCCGACATGCAGCGATTTCGCCGTCGCGTCATAGCCGATATAGGCCGGGACCACGCCCTTCAGTAACGCCTCATCCAGACCTTGCAGGTCGGTGCAATCGGCAAGGAAACCGCGCTCGGAGAGGATGCGCAGGAAATCCGATTTGGGGCTATAGGTCATTTTCGCTTGTCCCGGCTGGCAGATTGGGGCGATCTATAGCCCTGCCATGGCCCAAGGAAAAGCCCATGTTGAAAGCAGGTGTCCAGCGCGTGCTGGGAATGATGTCGGGAACCTCCTTCGATGGGGTGGATGCGGCCGTGCTGGAAACCGATGGCGAGAGCATCACCGCCTTTGGCGAGAGCGCCTTTCGGCCCTATGCCGAGGCCGAGCGCGCGGTGCTGCGCGCGGCGATGGGGTGCTGGCCGGGGGAGCCAGGCGTGGAAGAGGCCGCCGAAGTGGTCGAGACCGCCCATGCCGAAGTGATGGCGCGGTTCGAGGACATTACGCTCGCGGGGTTCCATGGCCAGACCCTTGCGCATGATCCAGGCGGGCGCGGCACGCATCAGGCCGGATCGGGCATCGTGCTGGCACTGGTCTCGGGCGTGCCGGTGGTGTGGGATTTCCGCACGGCCGATGTCAAGCTGGGCGGGCAGGGGGCACCGCTGGCCCCCTTCTACCATTTCGCGCTCGCGCGCCATATCGGTGCCGAGGCACCGCTTGTCTTTCTCAATCTCGGCGGCGTCGGCAACCTGACCTGGGTCGATCCGCGCAAGGACAAGCCTGAAGAGGAGGGCGCACTGCTGGCCTTCGACACTGGTCCCGCCAATGCGCCGCTCGATGATCTTTGCCATACCCGACTCGGGACCGCCCGCGACGAAGGGGGCGCGCTGGCCGCGCGGGGCAGGCCGGACCGCGACGCAGTCGCGGCTTTTCTCAACCATCCGTATTTCTTCCGTGAACCCCCCAAATCGCTTGACCGCAATTTCGGCGACATGGCAGCACGAGTGGCCCATCTGGGGGATGCCGATGCGCTGGCCACACTGACCGAATGCGTGGCGGCTTCGGTCTCCGAGGGGATCAGCTTCTGCCCCATACCGCCCGAGCGCGTGCTGGTCTGCGGGGGCGGGCGGCATAATGCGCATCTGATGCATGCCATCGCCGTGCATCTGCCCTGTCCGGTCGCGCCAGTCGAGTCTGTCGGGCTCGATGGCGACATGATCGAGGCGCAGGCCTTCGCCTTTCTCGCCATGCGGGTTGCGCGCGGTCTGCCGACCTCCTGCCGCACCACCACGGGTGTGGCGGCGGCGGTCGGCGGCGGGCAGGTGAGCCACCCCTGAACTCTGGCGCACAGCCTGGGCTTGGCGTATCATGGTGCCAGCCTGACCGGAGGGACATCATGCAGGATATCGACGACGACCGCCCCTCGCCCCCGCTGGAGAAGCCGCAAGAGCCACTCTGGCAGCGGCTGATCTACATGCTGATCATCGCCGCCATGCTCTCGATCGCGCAGTCGATCCTGTTCCTAATCGCGGTGATCCAGTTCATCGTCATCATAATCGACAATCGCCAGCCAAATGAGCGTCTGGCCGATTTCGGCTGCATGGTGGGGGCCTGGGTCGCCAAGGCGGCGCGCTATCTCTCGGTGGCCACGGATGCCAAGCCCTGGCCCTTCAAGGAGATGGACTGAGCTTGCAGGCGCGCGAGTGTCGGCCTAAGTCTGTGGCGAAACCCATTGCCCGGAGACAGACATGGCCCTTGACCAGCCCACCCATACGCAGACCGAATTCGGAGACCTGCCCGACTGGGATCTGAGCGCGCTCTACAGCGCCCCCGACGCCCCCGAATTCGCCCGCGATCTCGACTGGCTGGATCAGGAATGCAAAGCCTTTGCAGAAACTTACGAGGGCAAGCTCGCCTCGCTTGACGCGGACGCCATGCTCGCCTGCGTCCAGCGTTATGAAAAGATCGACATGGTCGCCGGGCGCGTGATGTCCTATGCCGGGCTGCGGTATTACCAGAACACGGTGGACCCGTCCCGCGCCAAGTTCATGTCGGACGCGCAGGACCGTGTGACCGTCGCGACCACGCCGCTTGTGTTCTTCACGCTCGAGTTGAACCGCATCGAAGATGCGGCTTTCGACGCGCTGCTTGAGGCCAATGCCGAACTGGCCCGTTTCCGCACATTGTTCGAGCGCATGCGCGCGATGCGCCCGCACCAGCTCTCGGACGAGCTGGAGCGCTTTCTGCATGACCAATCCACAGTCGGCGCTGCTGCCTGGAACCGCCTCTTTGACGAGACCATGGCGGGGCTGGAATTCCCGATCGCGGGCGAAGACGAACCCTTCGGGCTTGAGGCCACGCTGAACCTGCTGACCGACCCTGACCGCGCCCGCCGCGAAGCCGGGGCACGGGCCCTGGCCGAGGTCTTCTCCAGCAATATCAAACTCTTCACCCGCGTTCATAACACGCTGGCGAAAGACAAGGAGATCGAGGATCGCTGGCGCAAGATGCCCACACCCCAGACCGCGCGCCACCTCGCCAACCATGTCGAGCCCGAGGTGGTCGAGGCGCTGCGCAATGCCGTCGTCGCCGCCTATCCGCGCCTGTCGCACCGCTATTATGCGCTGAAAGCGAAATGGCTGGGGTTGGACAAGCTCGAGATCTGGGACCGCAACGCGCCGCTGCCGATGGAAGCCCCGCGCAAGATCGGCTGGGACGAGGCGCGCGCGACCGTGCTCGACGCCTTCTCGGGCTTTTCACCGCAGCTCGCCGATCTGACCGAACCTTTCTTCACCCAAGGCTGGATCGACGCCGCCGTCAAACCCGGCAAGGCCCCGGGTGCCTTCGCCCATCCGACAGTGACCGATGCGCATCCGTTCGTGATGCTCAACTATCTTGGAAAACCGCGCGATGTCATGACCTTGGCGCATGAACTTGGCCATGGCGTGCACCAGCGCTTGGCCGCAGGGCAGGGTGAACTCCTGTCCTCAACCCCGCTTACACTGGCCGAGACGGCCAGCGTCTTTGGCGAGATGCTGACCTTCCGAAAGTTGCTCGACAAGGCCGCGACGCAAGAGGAACGCAAGGTGCTGCTGGCGGGCAAGGTGGAGGACATGATCAACACGGTCGTGCGCCAGATCGCGTTTTATGATTTCGAATGCAAACTCCACGCCGCTCGCCGCGAGGGCGAACTCACGCCCGACGATATCAACGCGCTCTGGATGAGCGTTCAGGCCGAAAGCCTAGGCCCCATGTTCAATTTCATGGAGGGTTATGAGAGTTTCTGGTCCTACATCCCCCATTTCATCCACTCGCCCTTCTACGTCTATGCCTATGCGTTCGGCGACGGGCTGGTGAACGCGCTCTATGCCGCCTATGAGGCCGCGCCCGAGGGGTTTCAGGACAAGTATTTCGCCATGCTCAAGGCGGGCGGCTCGCAGCACCACAAGGACCTGCTCGCCCCCTTCGGGCTCGACGCCTCGGACCCGGCCTTCTGGGACAAAGGGCTGGCGATGATCGAGGGCTTCATCGATGAGCTGGAGGCGATGGAGTAACCACCGGACTCGGCAAATGCTCTCGCACTCTCTGTTTCATCTTGCCAAAAACACTCTCGGGGGGTGTGGGGGGCAGACAGCCCCCCACCTGCTCTCGAAAAACCCCGCAATCAAAGCAAGTTAGGCAGCGGCTCGCCATCAATATGGGCAATGGCATTGGCGAGTGCCATCATCCCCATCTCTTCGCGCACATCCAGCGCTGCCGTGCCGAGATGGGGCAGAAGGGTCACATTCTCGCGCGCACAAAGCGCTTTGGGGACTTCCGGCTCATGCTCGTAGACATCCAGTCCCGCACTAGCAATTTCACCTGATTCCAAAGCGGTTATCAGCGCTTCTTCATCCACCACATCACCACGCGCGATATTGATCAGATGCGCATGCGGCTGCATCAGCCCCAGTTCGCGCGCGCTGATCAGATGCCGCGTTCCCGCACCGCCGGGCACAGCGAGGACCACGCAATCCGCGCTTTGCAACAACTCGTCCAGACTGCCCACCTGCCGCGAGGGAGTTTCGATCTGCCTGGTCGAGCGGTTGTGATAAATCACCTTCATCCCCAGCCCGTAATGCGCGCGCCGGGCAATCGCCTGCCCGATGCGACCCATGCCGACAATGCCGCAGGTCTTGCCACCCAGATGCAGGCCGAGCATCTGGGTGGGGTGCCAGCCGGTCCATTTGCCCGCGCGTACCAGCCGCTCGCCTTCGCCCGCGCGGCGCGCGCTCATCAGCATCAGCATCAGCGCGATATCCGCCGTCGCCTCGGTCACGGCGCCAGGGGTGTTGGTGACGGCAATGCCGACCGCGCGCGCGGCCTCGACATCGATATGGTTGTAACCGACCCCGAAATTCGCGAGCAGCCCGCAGCGCGCGCCTTCCATGCCATCGAACACCTCGGCATTGAACAGATCGCCCAGCGTCGGGATCACCACATCATAGAGTACGAGTGCGGCGCGCATCTCGCCTTTCTTGAGCGGCGATGTCAGCTCGCGCATGGTGACGTTGAACCGCTCTTGCGCGGCGGCGACAACGCGGTCGGGCAGGGGGCGGGTAAGGTATAGCTCGGCCATGATCAGTGCATCCGCGCGCCAAGGGGAACATCATGGTCCGGGGCCAGCAGCGTGATCCGGCCCTCGGGATCAGAGGCACCGAGCACCAGCACTTCCGACATGAAGGGCCCGATCTGGCGCGGCGGGAAATTGACCACAGCCATCACCTGTCGTCCGATCAACGCCTCGGGCGTGTAGAGTTCGGTGATCTGGGCCGAGGATTTCTTCTCGCCGATCTCGGGGCCGAAATCGATCCAGAGCTTGAACGCGGGCTTGCGCGCCTCGGGGAAAGGCTCGGCGCGCAAGACGCGGCCTGTGCGGATATCGACCTTGAGGAAATCATCGTAAGTGATTGTGCTCATTGGGATAGCTCACGCGAACGGGCGGCTGCGGCACGTATCGTACGTGCCATCAGCGGGGGCAGGCCGCTCTCCGGGTCCATCAGCACCGAGAGCGCGGCGGCGGTGGTGCCACCGGGACTGGTGACATTCACGCGCAATTCCTCGGCGCTTTCCGTTGCCTGATGCGCCAATTCGCCAGCGCCGATCACTGTGGCGCGGGCCAGTTTCATGGCCATCTCGGGGGCGAGGCCTTCGACCTCGCCCGCTTTCGCCATGGCCTCGATCAGGTGAAAGACATAGGCCGGGCCGGAACCGGAAAGCGCGGTGACGGCATCCATCTGCGCCTCGTTCTCGAGCCGGAGGGTGGTGCCGACGGCTGCCATCAGCGCGTCGGCCAGTCCCATATCGGCCTCGGATCTGTGTTCATTGCCGATCAGCGCCGAGACGCCGCGCCCGACAGCGGCGGGGGTGTTGGGCATGGCGCGGATGATCGGGCTGGTATCGCCAAGTGCGGCGCCAAGCTGAGCCAGCGATGTGCCGGCCGCAATGGAGAGAAACAGCGTCGCGCCGCCACCATAGGCGGCAATCGCGGGCAGGGCAGTACCCATCATCTGTGGCTTGACGGCGAGCAGGACAACGGCAGGGGCATCGGGTAGCGCCTCATTGACCGCAACCCCTTGTGCCATGAGCCAGTCAGAGGGGGCAGGGTCGATGACATGAACGCTCTCAGGCGCCACGCCGCGTGCGAGCCAACCGGCAAGCAGGGCCGAGCCCATCTTGCCGCAGCCCAAAAGAACCATCCCGCGTTCTGCAACCGGGTCGAGTGACATGACCTGCTCCCTGTAGCGCTTTTCTATTGTTGTCGCGCCAGTTCAGGATTTGGTCAAGACCCCGTCGGATCATGCGCGGCCAACCGCCTCTGCCAACGCAACCTCCAGCGCTGTCGCAGGCGTGTGATCGGCCCAGGCGACGAGTTGAAAGGCCGGGTAGAAGCGCTCGGCCGCCGTGATGGCGGCGCGGATCATATAGTCGATCTGGTCGATCCCGGCGGGCTGATCCTCTGCGAGGATCAGCCCGTAACGCCAGACCATCAGCCGCTGGCTCTCCCAGAAACTGAACGCGCCCGACCAGACCATGTCATTGGCGCGGCTGATGGTCTCATAGAGTGCAGAGCGCGCCTCTTCCGGTGGGTCCATCTCGAATGTGCAGACCAAGCGCAGAAGGCTCTCATTGGGCGAGAGGGCGAGGGTGACGGAATAGGTGCGCCACTGGCCCTCGACCGCCATGGCGATCTGGTCCTCGTTCATGCGGTCGAAATCCCAGGCGTGATGCTCGGCTAGGGTCTCGACCAAATCGATCGGATGAAGGCTGTCGGATGAAAGGTAAAGCTCTGCTGCGGACATGCCTGCCTCTTTGGGTTGCCTGTGCCATCAAACGCAAGACACAGAGTGTCACCGCTATAATTTCGCGCCTCTTAAAGTGCGCTTACAAGATATGGTGTGGCCAAACAACGGTCCTGTAAAGGGAAATCTTACGGGAGGGGCAGAAAACTGGGGATAAATACAAGTTGCGTGCGGGGACGATGCGGGGCGGGCTGTCGAGAAAACAGCTCTGTGCAAAGGGGTTGGCGTGTGATGTGAAACCGGATTGCGAGGTCAGGTCTTGTGATGTTGGCGCGCCCTTGGCCTGAGGCTTCGGCGTTTGCGCCGCGTTTTTGGCCCGGACGCAATGTCGGATGCCTCCGGCGGGAGTATTTGGGGCAAGAAAATGGGGGCGGGGTAAGGAAACGCTATGTCGTGCTGGGGGAACGCAGCGCAACTCGTTTCAAAAATTCCCATAACCAGTATTATGTTAATAATGGCGCATTGCTTGCGGTGCCAGCATGCAGCAAGTAAGAGGCGCGCATGCCTGCATTGCAAGAGGTTTGCCGATGATCCCGCGCTATTCCCGCCCCGAGATGGTGGCCATCTGGTCGCCCGAAACCAAGTTCCGCATCTGGTTCGAGATCGAGGCGCATGCCTGTGACGCTCAGGTAGCCCTCGGCGTGATCCCGAAAGAGAGTGCGGCAGCGGTCTGGAAAGCGCGCGATGTGGAATTCGATGTGGCGCGGATCGACGAGATCGAGGCCGTCACCAAACATGACGTGATCGCATTCCTGACCCATCTGGCCGAGATCATCGGCCATGAGGAAGCGCGCTTCGTGCATCAGGGCATGACCTCGTCGGATGTGCTGGACACGACCCTGAACGTGCAGCTTGTACGCGCGGCTGATCTGCTGCTGGCCGATATGGATGCCCTGCTCGCCGCGCTGAAGCGCCGCGCGATGGAGCATAAATTCACCATCCGCATCGGGCGCAGCCATGGGATTCATGCCGAGCCCACCACCATGGGCCTGACCTTCGCGCGGTTTTACGCAGAGATGGCGCGCAACCGTGACCGTCTGTCCGCAGCGCGCGCCGAGGTGGCGACGGGCGCGATTTCGGGTGCGGTCGGCACCTTTGCTAATATCGACCCGAGCGTCGAGGCGCATGTCTGCGCGCAGATGGGGCTGGAGCCAGAGCCGATCAGCACGCAGGTCATCCCGCGCGACCGGCATGCGATGTTCTTTGCCACGCTTGGCGTGATCGCCTCTTCGATCGAGAATATCGCGGTCGAGATCCGCCACATGCAGCGCACCGAAGTGCTTGAGGCTGAAGAGTTTTTCTCGAAAGGTCAGAAAGGCTCCAGCGCGATGCCGCACAAGCGCAATCCGGTGCTGACCGAAAACCTGACAGGGCTCGCGCGGCTGGTGCGCATGGCGGTGGTGCCGGCGATGGAGAATGTGGCGCTGTGGCACGAGCGCGATATCTCGCATTCCTCGGTCGAGCGGATGATCGGGCCGGATACGACAGTGACACTCGATTTCGCGCTGAACCGGCTGACCGGCGTGATCGACAAGCTGGTGATCTACCCTGACCATATGACCGCCAATATGAACAAGTTCCGCGGGCTGATCCATTCGCAGCGCGTGCTGCTGGCGCTGACCCAGGCCGGGGTGTCGCGCGAGGACAGCTATGCGCTGGTTCAGCGCAACGCGATGAAGGTCTGGGAAGAGGGGCGCGATTTTCTGGAAGAATTGCTGGCGGACCAGGAGGTGCGCGCAGCGCTGTCAGAAGAGGAGATTCGCGCAAAATTTGATCTCGATTATCACACCAAGCATGTCGAGACGATTTTCAAGCGCGTTTTCGCAATTTAATTTCCAAAGTTGCATTGATTTCGCAGGAATTGTGCTAACCTCAGTCTCACTGCAGAAGGAGAAAGTTCATGAAACTGAAAGTAACCCTCGCTGCTCTGGTGCTGGGCTTTACCCCTGCCCTTGCCTCGGCCATGTGCTCGAGCATGAAACTCGAACAGACGGCTTCGGCATGTGCCGAAGGTCAGGTCTGGGACGCTGACAGTGCAACCTGCATCGAGCCGGTGAGCAGCTAAACCCGCATCCAGAGATTGTTTCTGTGCGCCCCGTGCCATCCGGCCCCGGGGCGTTTTTTTGCGGTCGTCTTGCTGGGATATACGCGATCTTCACGCTTGCCCGCGAGGATGAGCGAAGGAAGAATCGCGCAAGGCGTCAAGAATGTCGCAACAGTCTCAGGAACTTGTCATGTCCTCGCGGCGCGAGACTGCGCCCAGAAATGTCACTACGCTGAAAGAGCCGGGGCGCCCTGCCCCGGCCAAACCCCGCGCGCCGACCCATCATCTCAGCGGTGCGCAGAAAGCGGCCATCATCGTGCGGGTCTTGCTGTCCGAAGGTCTCGATACGCCGCTTGCCACGCTGCCCCCAGAGATGCAGACCATGCTGACCCAAACGCTGGGTAATATGCGGCTGGTGGACCGCGCGACCATGGCGGCCGTGGTCGAGGAATTCGTCGAGACGCTCGAACAGGTGGGGCTGTCCTTTCCCGACGGGCTGGATGCCGCGCTCTCGATGCTCGATGGCAAGCTGGATGAGCGCGCCTCACGCCAGTTGCGTGCACTGACCCGAAGTGACGGGCAGGATGACCCCTGGACGCGGCTGGAACTCGCAGAGGACGCCGATCTCATCCCTATTTTGCAGGCAGAGGCGCAGGTTGTGGGCGCAGTCCTGCTGTCGAAGCTGAGCACGGACAAGGCGGCACGGCTCCTGATGCAGCTGCCGGCGGATCTGGCGCAGGGGCTGGCGCTCGCCATTGCCCGGACCGAGAATATCGCGCCCGAGGCTGTCGCGCGGATCGGGGCGACGCTTGCCGACCAGGTCAGCACCAAACCGGCCCGTGCCTTTGCGATACCTCCCAGCAAGCGCATGGGCGAGATTCTCAATGCCTCACCGGCAGCGCTGCGACAGCAATTGCTGGATGAAATCGACCGCGCAGATTCGGACTATGCCTCGAGCGTGCGCGCGTCGATCTTCACCTTTCATCATATTCCAGAGCGGGTTGAGCCGCGTGATATCCCTGCGCTTATTCGCGAAGCGGAAACGGACGATTTGCTGACGATCATTGCCAGCGGCAACAGCGAGGATACAGAAACAATCGAGTTTCTGCTTTCCAACATGTCCAAACGCGCCGCCGAGATGCTGCGCGAGGATGCGAGCGCCCTGCCCACTCCTGCCGACGACGCCTATGAGGCGGCTCTGACCCGGGTCGCCGCGCTCGTGCGCATGATGGCGGATGACGGACGGATCGTGCTGCGCAAGAAAACGGCGGTGGGGGACTGACTTGCCTATGGCCGTTCGCTCTGGCGGCCGGTGCTATGTCTTCGGTGTCGCCGTGGCTTGTGAGCGCGCGCGCTTTGGTCGGCGCCTGGCGCTTTCCCGCGAGCGGGTCGCATGGGTGGAGTGCACCAGCGATAGTGTCCTGTTCGGGCGCCCTGGGCTGTCGCCGCGCTCTGGCATGGTCACAGACGCCTCAAAGTCGGGTTCACCTACCCTCAAACTGCGTGGTGGAGGCACAAGGCTCTCTGCGCGCCCAGCCCCGGAGGGCTGCGTTAGCAGCGTCCGCGCGCTCTCAAGCCTGCGCATGCACCACATCCGGACCCAAGGCACCCTCGACATCACCTCTGATTCCGGCGGCATTGGCCTCATCCGTGTCGATATGCATCTCGGTATGGGCATTCTCGGCGACGCGGATCAGCACGCCGGTAAAGGTCAGCCCCCGCGTGTCCTGATCGAGCGTGACATCGACAGTGTCACCATCGCGCAGCCCCCAGCGTTCGGCGTCATTGCTATTCATATGGATATGGCGCGCAGCAAGGATCAGGCCGTCCGTGTCATACTGCCCCGCCGGGCCGATCAGGCGGATATGGGGCGTGCCATCGAGATTGCCGCTCTGACGCACTGGCGCGTCCACGCCAAGCGCGAAGGAATCAGTGCGCGAGATCTCGATCTGGGTCCGGTCGCGCAAGGGGCCCAGAATCGCAACATTCTCGATCTCGCCCTTGGGGCCGTGCAGTGTCACGCGCTCGCGCGCCGCCCAATGCCCTTTCTGCCGCAACGGTTTGTCCGGGGTCAGTTCATAGCCCTTGCCGAACAGCGCTTCGACCGCCCGCGGGCACAGATGCACATGCCGCGCCGAGACCGCGACCGGCACGCGTAGCGGCGCTTTTGCCGGTGCGCCGATGGCGCTGGCGACCTCATGCGCGATCATCAACTGCTCGGCGGTTTCGGTCACCAGCACATTGACCCGCGCCCCATAGGCCTGAATCTGGGGCGCTGCACGGCCCGAGAGGTCCGCAGCGAGGTTGCGGTCATGGTCAAGCTTGAGCCCCATGAATTCCAACCCGTCGCAGATACGCCGCCGCATCGAGGGGGAGTTTTCACCAATCCCACCGGTAAAGACCAGCGCATCGAGCCCGCCCATCGCTGCCGCATAAGCGCCGATATATTTGCGCGCGCGGTAGGCGTAGATATGGATCGCAAGCTGCGCATCCGCATCGCCTTCGGCGGCACGCGATTCGACATCGCGCATGTCGGAAGAGCCAGTCAGCCCCTTGAGCCCGCTCTCGGAATAAAGCGTCGCCTCGATCTCGGCGATGCCGAGGCCAAGGCTGCGCTCCAGATAGCCGAACAGCCCCGGATCGACATCGCCCGAGCGGGTGCCCATCACAAGCCCCTCGAGCGGAGTCATCCCCATCGACGAATCGATGCTCTGTCCAAAGGCGACCGCGCAAGCGCTCGCCCCATTGCCCAGATGCAACGACAGGACGCGCAGGTTGCGCAGCTCCTGCCCCAGTTCCTCGGCCGCGCGTTGAGCGACATATTTATGCGAGGTGCCGTGGAAGCCATAGCGTCGCAGCCCCTCCTCGCGCCATGCGGCGGGCACCGCATAAGTGGTCGCCCGCGCCGGGTTGGTAAGATGAAAACTGGTGTCGAACACCGCCCATTGCGGCAGATCGGGCCAGATCTCACAGGCCAGATCAAGGGCTTCCAGATTGGCAGGGTTGTGCAGGGGCGCGAGCGGGGTCAGCGTCTCGATCTGCGACCGGATGTCCGGCGTGATCTGCGCAGGCCCTGCGAAGGCATCGCCGCCATGGGCGATGCGATGACCGATGGCCATCAGTCCATCGGCCCCCGAGATCGCTGCTGGCACCGCACGGATCGCCTCGGACAGGGTTCGATGGGGCGCGCGCCGCAGGCACGCGCCATCGCGGAAATCGCACCCTTCCGGGCTGAAACGGTCGAAACTGCCCTTGTAGATTTGTTGCGCCTGCGCGAGCGATTCACCTGGCAACAGCTCGAACACGCCGAATTTCAGTGATGAACTGCCCGCATTGAAGACAAGTATCCGCATGTCATCTGGTCCTCTGTCCGCGTCTGCTTCTGCTTTGCGGCATATTTGCACCATCTGGCGGGCATGAACCAGTGCCAGCTGCCCTCAACTCCCCGTGCGCGGGCAGCGGGGTATAAATTGAGCAGATGCATGACCAAGCCGCAGGAGCCGCCATGATCGAAACCATCGTCACCCGCCCTATCGACGGCCAGAAGCCCGGCACCTCGGGGTTGCGCAAGAAAACGCGCGTGTTTCAGGAGCCGGGTTATCTGGAGAATTTCGTCCAGTCGATTTGGAACGGGATCGGCGGCGTCCAGGGTAAACTGCTGGTGCTGGGTGGTGATGGACGGTTCTTTAATGACCAGGCGGTGCAGATCATCCTGCGCATGGCGGCGGCTTCAGGTGCGGCGCGGGTCATCGTGGGGCAGAATGGGTTGCTCTCGACCCCGGCGGCTTCGCATCTGATCCGCGCGCGCGGGGCGGATGGTGGCGTGATCCTGTCGGCCAGTCATAACCCCGGCGGGCCGGAGGGCGATTTCGGGGTGAAATTCAACACGGCCAATGGCGGCCCGGCTCCCGAGCGAGTGACTGAGGCGATCTTTCGCGCCACGACCGAACTTGAAGAGTATCGCATCCTGCGCGCGCCCGATCTGGACCTTGGCGAACTGGGCATCCATCGCCTGCACGAGACCGAAGTCGAGATCGTGGACCCGGTTGCCGATTATGCCGCGCTGATGGAGCGCCTGTTCGATTTCGACGCCATCCGCGCGCTGTTCGCGTCGGGCTTCCGGATGCGCTTTGACGCGATGCACGCCATCACCGGCCCCTACGCGCGCGCGATCCTCGAAACCCGTCTGGGCGCGCCTGCAGGCTCGGTCATCAACGCGACCCCCCTGCCCGATTTCGGCGGCGGACACCCGGACCCGAACCCGGTCTGGGCGCATGAGTTGATGGCGCTGATGACGGGCCCCGAGGCGCCCGATTTCGGCGCGGCCTCGGATGGTGATGGCGACCGCAACATGATCGTGGGACGGGGACAATATGTCACACCGTCCGATTCGTTGGCGGTGATCGCCGCCAATGCGCATCTGGTGCCGGGATATGCAGGTGGGCTGAAGGGCGTTGCGCGCTCGATGCCGAGTTCCGCCGCGCTCGACCGTGTCGCCGAGGCGCTGGGGATCGCCTGCTATGCCACGCCGACGGGCTGGAAATTCTTTGGCAATCTGCTCGATGCCGGGCGTGCCACGCTCTGTGGTGAGGAATCGGCGGGCACGGGGTCCGACCATATCCGCGAGAAGGACGGGCTCTGGGCGGTGCTGATGTGGCTGAATATCCTTGCCGCGCGCGAGCAATCCGTGGCCGAGGTGATGGCCGATCACTGGGCGCGGTTCAGGCGGAATTATTATTCTCGCCATGATTACGAGGAAGTGGACTCAGGGGCGGCGACCACGCTGGTAGAGGAACTGCGCGCCGGGCTGGATCGACTCGCGGGCGCGCGTCTGGGGGTGCTGCGCGTGCGCACGGCGGAGGATTTCAGCTATTCCGACCCGGTGGACGGTTCCGTGACCACGAAACAAGGAATTCAGATCCATTTCGTGGAAGATGCGCGGCTGGTATTGCGACTGTCTGGCACCGGCACCGCGGGCGCGACCTTGCGCGTCTATCTGGAGCGCGTCGTCGCCGGTCCCGAGGGGTTGGCTGAGGACCCGCAAGCGGCGCTGGCCGAGGTGATTGCGGCAGCGGAAGAGTTGTGCATGTTCAAGACCCGCTTCGGGCGCGCAGCCCCGGATGTGGTGACCTGAGCCGGCGTGGAAAAGGGGGCTTGCTGCCCCCTCTTGGCCTGCGGCCAATTCACCCCCGCGAGTATTTGGGGCAAGAAAATCAGCCTGCCTGCTCGGGCACGAGTTTGGCGGCAGCCTCAGCCGCGGCCTCGACCGCCAGCAGGATCGAGGCGTGGCGATTGCGGTAATCGCGCGCAGGTTGGAGCACCTCATAACCTTCGAACGGCGCATCCGGCACAGGGCCTTCTTCCGTCAGCATGGCGCGAAGCTGATCGCGGGCGCGGGTCAGTTCTTCGGGGGTGCGTCCCAGTACGGCCTGCCCCAGCACGGCCGCCGCCGCCTGCCCCAGCGCGCAGGCTTTCACGTCCTGCCCGAAGCGTGACACGCGCCCCTCTGCCATGTCGAGATCGACGGTCACGGTCGAGCCGCAAAGCGGCGAGCGGCGGCGGACCGTGGCCTGCGGGTTCTCGAGCCGTGTCTGGTGTGGAATATCGGCGGCCAGCGCGAGGATGCGGCTGGAATAGAGTTTCATCAGATCGGCATTCTCGCCCATGGCTTTTCCTTCGACACGCGCTGCGCTATCACAGGGCGCTTGTTACATTACGAGATAATGCATGTCCTTCGATCCGCAAACCCTCCGTTATGATGAAAATGGTCTGATCCCGGCGATAGCGCAGGACCACGCCTCCGGGCAGGTGCTGATGATGGCCTGGATGAACGCCGAATCGGTTGCGCGGACACTGGAGAGCGGGCGCGTGACCTATTGGTCGCGTTCGCGCCAGTCTTTCTGGGTGAAGGGCGAGAGTTCGGGGCATATGCAGCGGCTGGTCGATTTCCGGCTCGATTGCGACCGCGACTGCCTGCTGGTGCTGGTCGAGCAGGTGGGGCCTGCCTGCCATACCATGCGGCAGAGCTGTTTCTTTACGGCGGTGCGCGACGGGGCGGAGGTCGAGTTGATGGCGCCGATTACAGACCAACCATAGCGCGGATATCCTGCGGGCTGGCCCCTTGCGACCGGTAAAGGGCAATGGCGCGGGCGTCGTCGCGCTTGGCGAG
>SLJW01000199.1 GCA_007134865.1 Paracoccaceae bacterium
ATGCCCGAAAGCACTTCCTTTATCTCGTTCAGCGACTTGCGCCCGAAATTCGGCGTGCGCAGCATCTCGGCCTCGGTCTTCTGGATCAGATCGCCGATATAGACGATGTTGTCGTTCTTCAGGCAGTTGGCCGATCGTACCGACAATTCCAACTCGTCGACCTTCTTGAGCAGCAGCGGGTTGAACTCCAGCCCGTCATCGTCGTCTTTCGCCCCCGCCGATTCCGGCTCGTCGAAATTGACGAAGACCTGAAGCTGATCCTGCAGGATGCGCGCGGCGTAGGCGACAGCATCCTCGGCACTGACAGCGCCATTTGTCTCGATCTTCATGGTCAGCTTGTCATAGTCCAGAACCTGACCTTCCCGTGTCGGCTGGACCTCATAGCTGGCCTTACGGACGGGTGAGAAAATCGCGTCGATCGGGATCAGACCGATGGGCGCATCTTCGGGGCGGTTCTTGTCGGCCGAGACATAGCCCTTGCCGGTATCGACCGTCAGTTCCATGTAGATCGAGGCGCCATCATCTAGGTGACAGATCACCTGATCCTTGTTGAGGACCTCGATCCCCGCGCTGGTCTGAATATCGCCCGCAGTCACGATGCCCGGCCCCTGCGCTGAGACCGAGACGCGCTTCGGCCCCTCGACATCCATGCGCAGGGCCACGTTCTTCAGGTTCAACACGATGTCAGTGACATCCTCGCGCACTCCGGTCACCGAGGAAAACTCGTGCAGCACATGGTCGATCTGCACCGAGGTGATCGCAGCACCTTGCAGCGACGACATCAGCACGCGGCGCAGCGCGTTGCCAAGTGTCAGACCAAAGCCCCGCTCCAGCGGTTCTGCGGTGATCACGGCCTGACGCAGTGGATCGGCGCCCGGCTTGATCTCCAGCTGCGAGGGTTTGATCAGTTCTTGCCAATTCTTGTGGATCATGCGTGTCGCCTCCATTCCTGTTGCAGCGCCATGTCCGAAACGCAGCAACGCCCGAGGGCAAAAATGACAAGGTCGGGCCGCATGGAACATGCGGCCCGCCCGATAGTTGAAACCAATTCAGACGCGGCGACGCTTCGGCGGACGGCAGCCGTTATGGGCCATCGGCGTCACATCGCGGATCGAGCTGATGTTGAAACCCACCGCAGCCAGCGCGCGCAGCGCCGATTCACGCCCAGAACCGGGGCCCTGCACTTCGACCTCAAGCGTCTTGACACCATGTTCCTGCGCTTTCTTGCCGGCATCCTCGGCCGCAAGCTGCGCGGCATAGGGAGTCGATTTACGCGAACCTTTGAACCCCATGGTGCCAGCCGACGACCACGAGATCGCATTGCCCTGCACATCCGAGATCAGGATCTTGGTATTGTTGAAGCTGGAATTCACATGCGCGACGCCAGCAGCGATATTCTTGCGGACCTTGCGTTTGACGCGAGTCTTGTCACGAGCCATCTTTGCACCCTCCCCTTATTTCTTCTTGCCGGCGATGGCTTTCGCCGGACCTTTGCGCGTGCGCGCATTGGTATGAGTGCGCTGACCACGCACGGGCAGGTTGCGACGATGGCGCAGACCGCGATACGAGCCGATGTCCATCATGCCCTTGATGTTCATCTGCACTTCGCGGCGCAGGTCACCTTCGACTGTGTAATTCGCGTCGATATGCTCGCGGACCGCCAGAACTTCGCTATCCGAAAGCTCATTAACGCGACGCGACGTATCGATCCCGACCGCCGAACAGATTTGACGGGCCGACTCGGGTCCGATACCATGGATGTAGGTCAGCGCGATAGGAACGCGCTTTCCTGTGGGAATGTTGACGCCAGCAATACGTGCCACGCGGGTTTTCCTTTCGTTGCGGTTCCGTAATTCCAGAACCTTTTTTCACAACACGGGGAGGATCATCCCCCGCGTGCCTTTCCAAAACGAAACACGCCCCGAAGACGAGGCGCGATTCGCTATCTGAGCGTTCCGCGTAGGGCTTTTTCCCGGGCACGTCAAGAGCGCGCCTGTCACCTACCCGAGAGGGCCGCTTCAGTGGTCAAGAACCGCCGAAATCTGCTGGGCGACAATGTCCATTTCGCCCATCCCGTCCACCACGCTCAACTGCCCCTTGGCGTGATAATAGCCCAGAAGCGGTGAAGTCTGCTTGTAGTAGGACATGAGCCGGGCGCGCAGCGACTCCTCGTTATCATCCGCGCGGCGGGTGAACTCGGTGCTGCCGCATACATCGCAGATGCCGGGCTGCCGGGTCGGTCGGGTAACGTCGTGATACACCTCGCCACAGCTCGCGCAGGAAAAGCGGCCCGAGATCCGTGCGACCAGCGCCTCGTCATTCACTCGCACCTCGATCACATGCGCGATCGGAGTGCCACGCTTCTGCAGCAAAGCGTCCAGAGCGTCGGCCTGCGCAAGCGTGCGTGGAAAGCCGTCAAAAATAGCGCCAGCATCTCCGAGCGAGTCGAGCTTTTCGGCAATCAGACCGATGACAATCTCATCGGTAACGAGCGCGCCTTTGCTCATGACCTCGGCCACGCGTTGCCCCATCTCGGTGCCCGAGTCCTTTGCCTCGCGCAGCATATCGCCAGTCGAGAGCTGCACCATGCCACGTTCGGCAACCAGCCGCTTCGCCTGTGTGCCTTTTCCCGCGCCCGGCGGCCCAATGAGAATGATATTCATCGCCGCGACGGAGCCTTGGGTCTGCTGCCAGAAGGACGCTTGCGGTTCTTGCCGCGAAGCTGTGATTTCTCGAGCAGCCCCTCATACTGGTGCGCAACAAGATGCGACTGCACGCGGTTGATCGTGTCCATTGTCACCGACACCACAATCAGCACCGATGTGCCCCCGAAATAGAACGGGATGGCAAGCTGGCCGCGCAGAATCTCGGGCAGCAGACAGACCGCCGCCAGATAGATGGCTCCAACCGTCACAAGGCGGACGACCACATAGTCCAGATATTCTTCGGTCCGCTTGCCCGGACGGATGCCCGGAATGAAACCGTTCTGGTTCTTGAGGTTCTCGGCCACATCCTCGGTCTTGAAGGACACGTTCTGCGTGTAGAAAAAGGTGAAGAAGATGATCATCGCCGTGAAGAAGGCGAGATAAGCAGGCTGGCCCGGCCCAAAGTAAGCCAGAACCGTCGCCATGAACTCGCTCTGCGCATTGCCCGAGAATGTTGCGACAGTTGTCGGCAGCAGTAATAGTGACGACGCGAAGATCGCAGGGATCACATTGGCCGGGTTTACCTTGATCGGCAGGTGCGAGGCGCCACCGTCGAAAACTTTCATGCCGACCTGGCGACGCGGATACTGAATCGTGATCTTTCGGATCGCCCGCTCCATGAAGACCACGAAGGTGATCACCGCGACCACCATGATGATCACGCCGACCACGACAGCCGGTGCCAGATCGCCCGTCCGGCCCTGGCTGAGGAATTGCGCCAGCGCCGCCGGAATCTCGGCAATGATGCCGACGAAGATGATCAGCGAGATGCCGTTGCCAATGCCCCGCTCGGTGATCTGTTCACCCAGCCACATCAGGAACATCGTGCCGCCGACCAGCGTGATGACCACGGCTGCGCGGAAAAACCAGCCCGGATCGGTTGCCAGATCACCCGCTTCGAGAGAGACCGCGAGCCCGTAGGATTGCCCGGTTGCCAGCAACACAGTCAGATAGCGGGTATACTGGTTCAGCTTGCGCCGCCCCATCTCGCCCTCTTTCTTGAGCTGCTTCCAAGGCTCATACATCGCACCAATCAACTGCACGATGATGGCCGCCGAAATATAGGGCATGATGCCCAGCGCGAAGATGCCCATGCGGCTGATCGCACCGCCCGTGAACATGTCAAGCATGCCGCCGATACCCGAGGCGGCGTCATCCATGAATTCGCGCAGTGCGATCCCATCAATGCCGGGCACCGGAATATAGGTACCGATCCGATAGACGATCAGAAGCCCAAGCGCGAAGAAGATCCGGCGACGAAGATCACTGGCCTTTGCCAGCGCACCCCAACTTGTATTGGCCGCAAGTGAGTCTGTCGCAGATGCCATGCGTATCTCTCTTCTCTCAAGTCAGCGCCGCCGGACCGGGGCTCCGGTCGGCGGCGCAAGATCCCTGTGGGCAGTGATGTAAGGCGCGCAAGCGCCCCTCACAACCTTTATTCCGCGACCGCCGCCTCGTTTTTCGGCGCAGGCGCGATGATTTCAACGCTGCCGCCAGCCTTTTCGACAGCCTCAACGGCTGATCTCGAGGCGCCAGAGACTTGCAGCATGACCTTGGACGAGATGTCTCCCTTGGCAAGAACGCGCACACCGTCCAG
>SLJW01000058.1 GCA_007134865.1 Paracoccaceae bacterium
ATGACGCTGATTTGGTGTTCGACCCTGCCCAACTCGAGCGCCAGTCGCGCCGGGTAACCGGCGCGGCGCTGGAATACCGTGGCAATCTGGCCGAGGGCCTTGATGTGCAAGCCGGTGTCCGGCGCGATGTAAACAACGCCTTTCGTGATGCAACAACCTGGTCAGTGGGGCTGAGCTATGCCATTCCCAACACGGGCACGCGGCTGCGCTTCTCGGGCGGAACGGCAGTGCAGAACCCGACATTGTTTGCGCAATTTGGTTTCGCCAACAATTTCGAAGGCAACCCGAATCTGCGGCCCGAGCGCAGCCGTGGCTGGGATATTGGCGTGGATCAGCAGATATTGGGCGGTCAGGGCACAGTTTCGCTCACGCTTTTTGACAACCGCATCTCCGACCTGATCAGCTCTGCGGCCACTGAAACGGGGACAACACCAGTCAACATTGACGGCACGAGTCGGCATCGCGGAGCCGAGTTGGCTCTGGATGCACAGGCGACCGAAACACTGCGACTTCGCGCTGCATATACCTATACCGACGCGCGCAACCCGGAGGGTGAAAGGCTGCTGCGCCGCCCGCGGCACGAGGGCACCCTTGGGGTGGATTGGCAAGCGACGGAGGCAACCAACCTGAGCCTCGATATGCGGCGCGTCGTCAATAACCTCGACAACGAGTTCTCGACCTTTGTCGGCGTGCCAGTGCGCCTGCCGGACTACACTGTGTTCAATCTGTCGGCCAATCACCAGATCAATGACCGGCTGACGCTGACGGCTCGGGTCGATAATCTGACGAACCGCCGCTATCAGGAGGTTCTGGGCTATGCCGCAAAACCGCGCACAGTTTATGTCGGGCTTTCGACGCGCTTTTGACAGGCTCGGGCTGGCCTGCATCCTGCTGGCCACGTCCCTGCACGCCGCTGCGGCAGACATGCCGCAGCGTGTCGTGTCGATGAACATCTGTACCGATCAGCTTGCACTGATGCTGGCCGCGCCCGGGCAACTGGTCTCGGTCAGCTTTCTGGCACATGACCCTGCCTATTCACCGCTGGTCGAGGCCGCACGCAAATTGCCGACCAATCGCGGCGCGGCCGAGGATATTGTGCTGCTGCAACCCGATCTGGTACTGGCCGGGCGGTTCACCACGTCAGCCACAGTCGAGATGCTGAACCGGCTCGACATTCCCGTCAGCCGTTTTGCTCCCGAAAACAGTCTCGACGATGTCGAGCGCGCGCTGGAAACGATGGGCGCGGCGCTGCGGCGCGAAGATGAAGCGGCGGGGATTATTGACCAATTCCGCGCAGATCGCGCCGCACTGGAAGAGCGGGTCGCACCCTTTGCGCGCGAGACCGCGGCCCTCTATTTCGCCCGCGGCTTCAGCAGTGGGCGAGTATCATTGTCCAATGACATTCTGGCGGCTGCCGGGCTGGACAATCTGGCTGCAGAACTGGGCTTCGAGTTCGGCGGGCAGCTTGCGCTGGAGACGCTTGTGCTCAACAACCCCGAGCGGCTCATTCTCGGACGGCGCAGCACCGCCGGCTGGTCCGAGGCCAAGGCTTTGCTGGACCATCCTGCCCTGCGCTCGATCCCCGCCTATGCGCGCGGGGTCAGCTTTTCCGATGCAGACTGGGTCTGCGGCACGCCCCATGTGCTGCAGGCCGTGATGCGTCTGATCGAGGCGCGCGAGGTCGGGCATTGAGCGCGCGGCTGGCATATGGGCTTACCGGGCTTGTTGGTGCCTTGATGCTGGCCTCGCTCCTTATTGGCCCGGCAAATGTGCCGCCGGTGCAGTCACTTCGCGCCCTTTTTATCGCCGATGATCCGCTGATGGCGCTGGTCATGCGCGAATTGCGCCTGCCGCGCAGCCTGCTTGCGGCGCTGATCGGGGCCGGGTTGGGTTTATCGGGCGCTGTCATGCAAGGCTATCTGCGCAACCCGCTGGCCGAACCGGGGCTGCTGGGGGTCTCGGGTGCAGCGGCGCTTGGCGCGGTCATCACTCTTCAGACCGGGCTCGCCAGCGCCTTTGCACTGGCGTTGCCAATGGCCGCGCTCTTGGGCGCTGGGCTGGCGGTCGGCCTTCTCGCACTGCTCGCCGGGCCGCGGGGTGGGTCGCTGACGCTGATCCTCGCGGGCATCGGTGTCTCGGCCTTGGCTGGCGCCGGTGTGACGCTGGTGCTGAACCTCTCGCCCGACCCCTTCGCAGCCAATGAAGCGCTGTTCTGGTTGATGGGCTCGCTGACCGACCGCTCCTGGACGCATGTCGCACTTGCGGCACCGTTCATCCTTGGCGGCATGGCCCTGCTCGCCACACAGGCGCGTGCGCTCGACGCACTGACGCTGGGCGAGGATGCCGCGGCGTCGCTGGGCATTGACCTGGTGCGCCTGCGGTTGGTGGTCATGCTTGGGCTTGCGTCGGTTGTGGGCGCTGCAACGGCTGTTGCCGGGGCCATCGGGTTTGTCGGGCTTGTCGTGCCGCATCTGCTGCGCCGCGCCGTGCGCGCGCGGCCTGCGGCGCTGCTGGTGGCCTCGGCGCTGGGCGGGGCCGCGATGGTGCTCGCGGCGGATATCGCCGTGCGGCTGATCCTGCCCGAACGCGATCTGAAACTGGGAGTGCTGATGGCGATCATCGGCGCGCCCTTCTTCTTGCATCTCATCTTTCGTCACCGGCTCACGCAAGTCTGAGGGGCTCACTATGCTTGATCTGTGCAGAATTGAGGCTCTCCATGCGACTGGCTCTGTCATGGGCCGTCCAACGACAATGCTGATGAATCCCGCAACCTACAGGAGTGGTGCAGATGCCGCAGCCTGAGAGCATCACTGCCACTGGGTTGAGCGTCCGGCGCAACGGGCGCCATGCGCTGCGCGACGTGTCCTTCACCCTGCAACGCGGAGAATGCGTCGGGCTGATCGGCCCTAACGGGGCGGGCAAGACGACGTTGTTGCGCGCAGTGTTCGGGTTGGAGCAGTGCGAGGGGCAGTCCTCGCTGGCCGCCCTTCCCGCCTCAGACCGCGCCCGTTGCGCCGCCTATCTGCCTCAAGGCCGCGTGATTGCCTGGCCGGTGCCTGTGCGCGACCTCGTGGCCCTGGGGCGGCTGCCGTATGTTGAGCGAGGCTCACGGCTTCCAACCCAAGTCGCCGATATGGTCAATGATGTGCTCGACCAGCTCGACCTCTCAGGCTTTGCAGAACGCGATGCAACAGCGCTCTCTGGTGGAGAGACGGCGCGGGTATTGCTGGCGCGGGCGCTGGTCCAGCAAACGCCCTTTATTCTGGCTGATGAGCCCGCCGCTGGTCTCGACCCTGCGCACCAGATCAGTGTCATGCGCCTGTTCCACGAACGCGCCGCGCAGGGCCAGGGCGTGCTCGTCACCTGCCATGACCTGACGCTCGCGGCCCGCTTCTGCGCGCGGCTGATCGTGCTTCTCGACGGTAAACTGGTTGCCGAAGGACCCCCAGAGCAGGTGCTGACCCCAAAGCTTTTGGCCGAGGTCTTTGCGATCAGCGCGCGCGTAGAGGTGACACCACAAGGTCTGAACCTATCGCAGATGGATGTCCTGGCAGATTGAGAGGGAGAGAGAGAGAATGAGCGGATTTCCTATGAAGTTACAGGGTTTTGCACTTCTCGCCCTGCTTCTGGCACCTGTCACGGTGCACGCCGAAACGCTGCATATCAGGCTGGACCAAGCCAATACGGGGGCGGGGCAATGCCAGCTTGTCTTTGTGCTGGAGAACAGCACCGAGACCGAATTCGAGCAGCTTCAGGCGGAAGTTGTGCTTCTCGACCGGGATACCCGCGTGCTGCGGCTGAGCCTGATGGATTTCCAGTCGCTGCCCGCCAACGGGCTGCGCGTGCGAAGCTTCAACTTGCCGGACCTTGACTGTGCCGAGGTCGGGCGGGTGTTGTTCAACGCGATGGGCCCTTGCACCCCACTTGAGGCACGCGAATGTACTGACGCCCTGCGCGTCAGCAGTGACACCGGGATCGAGGTACTGAAATGACCGACGCGCTTGAGACAGTGCAGGGGTTTCTGGCGCTCGGGGGGCCAGTGGTCGCGATCCTGCTTGCGATGTCAATGCTCGCGCTTGCACTTGTGCTGGTCAAGTTCCTGCAGTTCCAGCGCGCTGGTGTGGGCAATCATGCTGCCCTTGTTGCCGCGCTTAACCAGGCCGACCGGGGCGCGACCGAGGCCGCGCTGCGTACCGCCGAAATGTCGCGCACGCATCTGGCGCCACTTGCCATGCTGGCACTTGGTGTCGAGGGCAGCAGCGAGGCAGCGCGCGCGCGGCTGACAGGACTGGCTGAAGAGGCACTTGCACGGTTGCAGTCGGGGTTTCGCCTGCTCGACTCTATTGCGCAAATCGCGCCGCTTTTGGGTCTGTTCGGCACTGTCTTGGGCATGATCGCGGCCTTTCAGGCCTTGCAGGAGACAGGGCAAAATGTGGACCCCGCCGCGCTGGCAGGTGGCATCTGGGTCGCGCTTCTGACGACGGCGATGGGGCTTGGCGTCGCCATGCCGACGGCGCTGGCGCTGACATGGCTGGAGTCACGCGTGGCACGCGAGGCGCGGCTGGCGATGCAGATCATTGATGTGGCGCTTTGTCGTGGGCTGGCGCAGAGCGCAGGCCGGGCCGATGGCTGAGCGCCTGACGATCACACCGCGCACAAGGCGCTTGTCGATGACCGCGCTCATTGATGTGATCTTCCTATTGTTGCTGTTCTTCATGCTGACCGCGACCTTTGCCCGCGAGGGCGAATTGCCGCTGGACCTAGCCATGGGCGGTGCCGCCGCCATGCCCGAGACACCCGCAGCCTTCGTGCAGCTCCGCGACAGTGGATTGCGGCTGGATGGCACCGAGCAGACGCTCGAGGGGCTGCGCGACGCGCTTGCTGCGCGGGGCGCAGGCCAAGTCCTGCTCACGCTTGGCGAAGGGGTCGATGCACAGAGCTTTGCCGAAGTGTTGCAAGTATTGCGGGGCTTGCCGGGTTGGCGACTCGCCGTTCTGGGGGCAGGACCATGAGGCGCCTCGTGTTCAGTCCCACACGCCCAAGAGGCGAGCCTACGATCGCGCTGATCAACATTGTCTTTCTGATGCTGATCTTCTTTCTGATCGCGGGCAGCATCCGGCCGAGGCCGGATGCCGATGTGTCACTCGTCACCCTTGATGATATCGAGACCGATCTGCCCTCTGATGCGTTGATCCTGCTCGCCGATGGCAGCTGGCGCCATGCTGGTGTGGCCTTGTCGCGCGCAGACGCGCTCGCGCAGTTTAGCGGGCAAACGCGAGTGCGCCTGCTTCCTGACCGGGCCGCCCCTGCTGAAGCGCTTGTCAGATTGGCGCAGGAGTTGCGCGCGACGGGTGTCGGCGAGTTGGTAATCGTCACCGAACAGGGGCTGCCATGATCGGTCAACTGCCAGAGAAAAGCTTTGACAAAGGAGGCGCGCTGCTGCGCAGCGCGACTGGCCTGCAACGCTTCGATGCGCCGGGCTTGCCGACCCTCGCCCTGGCAGCAGGGCTTTCCATTCTGTTCCATCTTGGCGCAATGGCCGCGCTGGCACCGCGCGACGCAGCGCAGACAGCGGGGAGTGGTGATGAGGCCCCAGCAGCGCTGGGCACCAGCTTTGCTGATTTTGCCGAGGGCAGACTGACACCCGAAACACCGCAAGCACTGCTGCCACAGAGCGCGGCCGAGGTCACCCCAGCCCCGGCGACCGAGACGCCTTCTGCAGTGGAGTCAATCGCATCGGCAACAGCAATTGCAAGACCTGCAGAGCAGCCCGAACCAGCCACAAGCAGCACAGCACCCGAGCAGACACCTGCGCGACCATCGCTTATCGCGCCGAATGCAAGCGAGGCTCTGTTGCCCGTCGCACCGGCACAGGCTGCAGAGAGCGCGGCACCGGCTTCGCGGCCGCTGACCTCTGACGATTCGCGCCTTGCCGCTGCACCGCCCGCGCAAGGGGCGTTACGTGCGACCCGCCCCGAGGTGCTTGCACCCGACACATCTCCCACCGCGCGCGCACCAGAGACCAGCCGAAAACCCCGCGCCCGTCCGGACCGCACTGCGCGTTCAAGGCAACCACAAGGCACCGCCCCGCAGACAACTCAAAGGGGCAGCCCTCAAGCCACGACGCAAGGTCGATCCGCTGGCACCGCCCCGGCCCAGTCGCAGACCAGCGCACCGGGAAGTGCCTCCGCGTCGAATTATCCCGGCGAGGTGCTGCGGCGCATACACCGAGTCCCGACACCGCGAAGCCCGGGTCGAGGCAGGGTGTTGGTGTCCTTCAGCGTTTCGAATAGCGGCGGGCTCAGTTCGGTTTCGGTTGCCCGTTCTTCGGGCAATGCATCGCTGGACAGGGCGGCCGTGAACCATATCCGCCGCGCCGCACCCTTCCCGCCGCCACCAGCGGACGCTCAGCGGAATTTCAGTTTTGAGTTCGTTGGGGGGTAAAGCTCTCGCAAGGCACCGATGTTTCATCGAACCAATCAGACCGACTTTTTCACCATTCGATGGGTGTTTGCCCGGTTACGCGGTGAAGCTCTCGATCGAAGTTCGATTGTGTAAGGAATCCCGGATCGAGCGTCGCTTCGGTGGCATTGGCGTCGGCCTACAGGGCTGCAATAGAGCCCGTTTTTCGGGCTTCCCGAGGAGAGCGGGCTTTCGCCCAGATTCCGCGCACAGTATTGGAAGCTTGTGTAGTATTCTGCCCGCCAGCATATCAATTGGAACCCAGACACCTTGATCCGCCTTAAACTGTCTCGCCATATCCTTGCGCTGCCTCTGCTTTACAGGAGCGCCAAGAGGCTGGCGCTGGCTGATAAGGCGCCACTGCCGCGCAACGCCCTTCCGATCGCAACCAAGCCCCCCACTGCAAGCGGCGGCTAGGGAAGGCGGGGCTTGCAAATGGACGCGTGGATCCTCCTGTCGATTGCCGCCGCCGCTTTCCAGACACTGCGCTTCATGCTGCAAAAACATCTCAGCATGGTCGCCCTCAGCGCAGGCGGCGCGACGCTTGCGCGATTCTTCTACGCAGTGCCCTTCGTGGTGATGCTCGCGCTGGGATACCTGGTTGTGAGCGGCAATGGGCTGCCGGGGCACAGCCCGGCATTCTGGGCCTATGCGGTTGTCGGTGGGCTTCTGCAGATAATGGCGACATGGTGTGTCGTGGCGCTTTTTGCCGAGCGGAATTTCGCAGTCGGCATCACATTCAAGAAAACCGAAGTTCTCCAGACCGCGCTGGTGGGTTTCGTGATCCTCGGCGACCGGATCACCCCACTCGGAACAGGCGCAATTGTTCTGGGCTTTGCGGGCGTGCTCATACTGTCGGAAACGCCTGGCCTGCGCGGGCGCTGGTGGCAGAGGCTGTCGAACCGCGCGACGCTGCTGGGGCTGGCCTCGGGCGCATGTTTCGCGATTTCGGCGGTCGGCTATCGCGGCGCAACGCTGGAGATTGCCAGCGCTGACCCGTTGATGCGCGCGCTGCTCACGCTGTGCGTTGTCACGTTGATGCAGACGCTAGCATTGTCTCTCTGGCTCTGGTGGCGCGAACCGGGCGAGCTGGGGCGCGTGATCGCAGCGCGCGGGACAGCAGTCTGGATGGGCCTGACCGGGATGGCTGGCAGCCTGTGCTGGTTCACGGCCTTTACCCTGCAAAGCGCGGCGCTGGTCTTTGCGGTCGGTCAGGTGGAAGTCATCTTTTCGCTGCTGGCGGCTGTTCTTTTCTTTGGTGAACGGATCACCCGGCGCGAAGGGCTTGGTATTGCGTTGATCACCTTGTCCGTAATCGGCGTCGTCCTGTTTCAATAGGCCTGCCCGGAAAGCTTTGAATAGGGGCAAAGTGAAGCGCCCTGACCTTGCGGTCAGGGCGTTCTGAGCAGAAACCACGCGACGGTGTTCAGGCGGCGCGCTTGGAGCTCGAAACGGGACGCCGAGTTCCCGGTTCGAATGACTTCCGATCCTCGCCTCTCTGGTTCAGCACATGATTGCGTTCGTTCGCTTCGGCTGTTCCAGCAAGGTCTGATCGCTTGAATTGAGAGTGCGTCATTGCCGTGATTCTTCCAACGTCAAAAGTGGCGAAAGAGCCAATTCTATCCGTATTTCTGCCATGACTGTGTGGCATTGTGCACCGTGGGTTATCAAACCGCCCTCAATAGCAGCATTGTCGTCAGATCGGAAAAACACAATCCGACACAGGTTCCACACGGCGCCGACCCGAAACAAGGCGGCACTCGCGCTCAACGATAGACGTGCTCTTCGTCGGGGAATGCCCGCGTTTTTACCTCTTCCGCGTAGCTTGCGACCGCACGTTCGATTGCGGGCCCGAGATCACCATATGTCTTGACGAATTTCGGCACCCACGGATTCAGGCCCAGCATGTCTTCGAGGACGAGGATCTGACCGTCGCAATTCTTCGACGCACCAATGCCGATGGTGGGTATATCGACCGCCGCGGTAATCCGGTCCGCAAGCGGCTCCACCACCCCCTCGACCACCAGCGCAAAGGCGCCGGCCTCGGCCACGGCGCGGGCATCCTCGATATGTGCCTCCCATGTTTCCTCGTCACGGCCCTGCGTCTTGAAACCGCCCATGACATGGCTTGATTGCGGGGTCAGGCCGATATGCGCCATCACCGGAATGCCGCGCTCGACAAGGAAATGGATGGTCTCGGCCATGCGCTTGCCGCCTTCGAGCTTGACCGCGCCGCAGGCGGTTTCCTTCATGATCCGCGCGGCATTACGGAAGGCCATGTTGGGGCTTTCCTCATAGGTGCCGAATGGCATGTCCACCACGATCAGCGCGCGCTTAGTGCCCCGCACCACGGCCTTGCCATGCATGATCATCAGATCAAGCGGCACGCCCACAGTCGACTCCATCCCATGCATGACCATTCCGAGGCTGTCACCAACCAGAATGAAATCGGCATGCTGGTCCACGATGGCTGCCGTATGGGCGTGATAGGAGGTCAGCGAGACAATCGGATCACCCCCCTTGCGGGCGCGGATCTGGGGAACCGTCATGCGACGGATCGGGGCTTGCGTGCTCATGAAACCTCCTGTGCGGGATGGACGACGCGGTTGTCGATGAGAAAGACCTGGCCGAAGGACGCAGCCAGCAGAATGACCGCCGGGCGCGTGAGTGGCCCCGAGACAGGGGCCAGCGTGGCAGCATCGCGAATATCGACCGACTGGACGCGCGCGCGCGGCTCGGCTTCGAGCCGGGCGCGCACATGGCTGCGCAGGCGCGAGGCGGTGATACCCGTCGGCGCCATCGTCTCGGCCTCGTCCAGCGCCCGCGCAAGAACCGGGGCAGCGGCGCGGTCTTCGGGCAAGAGCCTGACATTACGCGAGGACATCGCCAGCCCGTCGGCCTCGCGCTGGATCGGTGCGCCGATGATCTCGATATCCATATCCAGATCGCGGACCATGGTGCGTATCACGGCAAGTTGCTGGAAGTCCTTCTGGCCAAATACGGCGGCATCGGGGCGGATGATGTTGAAGAGCTTGGTGACAATCGTCGCCACGCCGCGAAAATGCCCCGGGCGCAGTTTGCCGATCAGGATCTTGGCCAGTTCGGTCGTCTCGACAATGGTCTGCGCCTTCGAGTCATAGATCTCGCCTGCCTCGGGCGCAAAGACGGCATCGACCCCTTCAGCGCGTAACAGATCGAAATCGCGCGCCTCGTCACGCGGGTAACTGTCGAAATCCTCGCCGGGGCCGAATTGCGTCGGGTTGACGAAGATCGAGGCAACCACGCGCCCCGAGGCCCCCGCGCGCTCGCGCGCAAGACGCATAAGCGACAGATGCCCCTCATGCAGAAAGCCCATGGTCGGCACCAGCACAATCGGCGCGGGCCGCCAGTCGGCAAGCTGCGCGCGAACTGCCGATTTACTGCGAAAGACCTCCATCCCGTTCCTCTTGCGCAGCAGCCACCCTTACACCCAGCGGGCGAAGGGCGGCAGGCTCATCAGCACGGCATCCGGGTCATGGCCCGTCTGCAAGCCGAATTTGGTGCCCCGGTCATAGACGAGATTATACTCGGCATAGAGCCCGCGATGGACAAGCTGCGTCTCCTTGTCCGCCTCTGACCACGCCATCCCGCGCCGCCGCTCGACCTGTGCGAGAAAGGCCGGCAGGAACGCCCGCCCCACATCCTGCGTGAAGGCGAAATCGGCCTCCCAGTCGCCAGTGCAGTAATCGTCATAGAAGATGCCGCCCACACCCCGAGCGCGCTTGCGGTGGGGGATGTAGAAATACTCGTCCGCCCATTCCTTGAAACGTGGATAGAGCGCTGCGTCATGCCGGTCGCAATGCGCTTTCAGCGTGGCGTGAAAATCGGCCGTGTCCTCATCATACTCAATGCAGGGGTTCAGGTCCGACCCGCCGCCGAACCACCACGCGCCCGGAGTCCAGAACATGCGCGTATTCATATGCACGGCGGGCACATGCGGGTTCTGCATATGCGCCACCAGCGAAATACCCGAAGCCCAGAAGCGCGGGTCTGCGTCCAGACCGGGGATCTCCTTGCGCGCCGTCAGCGAACGCTGCGCCTGATCGCCCAGCGCGCCAAAGACTTCCGAGACATTGACGCCGACCTTCTCGAACACGCGCCCGCCGCGCATGACGCTCATCAGACCACCGCCCGCGTCCTGCCCGTCCGCGCCATGGCGCTGCGTCTCACGAACTTCGAAACGCCCCGGCGCGCGGCCGGACAATGGGCCATCGGTCTGGCTGTCCTCGACCGCTTCAAATGCCGCCACGATATCGTCACGAAGGCTGCGAAACCACGCGGCAGCACGGCGTTTGCGGTCGTCAAAATCCTCACTCATGGGCCGTCCTTATTTGCTTTGCCTCTGTGTGGCATGGTGGCCCCCGCCTGACAAGCCGCCTTTACACCTGCGCCAGAAGCGCCGCATGGCGCGCCAGATAGGCGGCGCGGGTCTCGGCGGGTGGGCGCAGATGAAGGCTTAGTCCCTCGAGCGCCCCGGAGCCTGGCTTGCCGAAGAAGCGGTTGGCCTCAGCCTCGGCAAAGCCTGCGATTTGCGTCGCCTCCAGCCAGGCCGACAGCTTGTCAGCAGCCTTGATCCGCTTCTTGACTGGTGCAGGCAGCACAGCGGGCAGGCCGAAGCGCACATGGATCGCCACCGACAACCGCGCATCAAGCGCCCCATAGGCGGGCCCAACCGCGTCCTTGACGGGCGAGATCATGTCACCGATCACATATTCGGGCGCGTCATGCAGCAGCGCGGCCAGTTGCCAGCGCGGCTCTGGGCGCGGGCTCATGCGAGTGAAGATCGCTTCGACCAGCAGCGAATGCTCGGCTACCGAATAAGGCCAGTCGCCCATGGTCTGACCGTTCCAGCGCGCGACAAAGGCCAGCCCATGGGCGATATCCTCTATCTCGATATCGACCGGGGTCGGGTCCAGCAGATCGAGTCTGCGGCCCGAAAGCATGCGTTGCCAGGCGCGTTTGGGGGGCATTGTGACCTCGTGTTTCAGGGTTTCCTAGCGGGCGCAGTCCCTCACGGCAAGGCGGTGACGTAACGTCGCCTTTGCAGCCCCGCAGGCGCGCGCGCATAGATCGGGCGGAATAGAGAGGAGAGCAAGCCATGCAGATTGCAGGACATCTGGCACTTGTCACCGGCGGCGGCAGCGGGCTGGGCGCGGCAACCGCGCGGCACCTGGCGGGTAAAGGGGCCGAGGTCGCGATTCTGGACTATGACTTTGACCGCGCACAGGCTGTCGCAACCGAAATCGGCGGGCAGGCCTATCAGGTGGATGTGGGGGATGATCAGGCGGTCGGCGAGGCCGTCGCGCAGGCCGTGGCAGAGGCGAAGGGCACCCTGCGCATGGCAGTAAACTGCGCAGGAATCGCCGATGCCGCCCGCGTCGTGGGCCGCGACGGGATGCCCTCGACAGCGCTCTTTGCCCGCGTGGTCCGCGTCAACCTGATCGGCTCGTTCAATGTGATGGCGCGTGCCATGGCGCAGATGCAGAAACTCGAGCCTCTCGAGGGGGGCGAGCGTGGTGTTGTGGTCAACACCTCCTCGGCGGCCTGGCAGGATGGTCAGATCGGGCAGGCGGCCTATGCAGCCTCCAAGGGTGGGATTGCCGCAATGAGCCTGCCGGTCGCACGGGATGCAGCGAAATTCGCCATTCGCTGCGTGGCCATCGCGCCGGGTCTCTTCCGCACCCCGATGATGGAAGCGCTGCCCGAGGAAACCACTGCCGCGATTACTGCCAACATCCCCTTCCCCGCACGCTTGGGCGATCCGGATGAATTCGCGCTTATGGTCGCGCAGATCATCGAGAACCCTTACCTGAACGGCACCACCATCCGGCTCGATGGCGCCACGCGCCTACCTGCGCGCTGATCGGGCCGGGCCGCGATACTCAAAGAAAAACCCCGGCGCGGGGCGCCGGGGGAGAGTTCGACCGTGAAGGAGATCAGTTCGGCAATTCTGCCGTGATCCCCTCAACATAGAAATCCATCGTTGCCAGATCACCATCGGGAGCTACTTCACCCTCTGCCAGCCACGGCGTGCCATCCTGACGGTTGATCGGCCCGGTGAAGGGATGATACTCGCCCGCCGCAATGGCTGCGACCAGCGCATCGGCCTCTTCCTGCAATTCGGTCGGCATGCGGTCATTCCAGGGTGCCATCTCGATGATGCCGTCGGCAAAGCCCAGCCAGGAATTCTGCGCCTCCCATGTTCCGTCCATCACAGCCTGCACGCGGGAGATGTAGTAGGGCGCCCAGTTGTCCACGATGGCGGTCAGATGCGCATTCGGCCCGAACTGCGTCATATCGCTGGCTTGGCCAAAGGCCATCACGCCCGCATCCTCTGCCACGCGAATGGCGGCAGTGGAGTCAGTGTGCTGCATGATGACATCGGCGCCCTGCTCGATCAGGGTTTCAGCGGCGTCAGCCTCCAGCGCCGGGTCGAACCAGCTATAGGTCCAGATGATGCGGAACTGGATATCAGGGTTGACGGCCTTGGCGTGCAGATAGGCCGAGTTGATGCCCGCGATCACCGCCGGAATTGGAAATGAGGCAATGTAGCCGACCGTGTCGGTCTCGGTCATCTTGCCTGCAATATGACCCAGCACCGCGCGGCCCTCGTAGAAGCGCGCGTCGTAAAGCGAGATGTTCGGGTGGTCCTGAATGTACCCGGTCGCGTGCTGGAAAGCGACATCGGGGAAGCGCCCGGCAACCGAGTTGACATCCGGGCCATAGCCGAAGGACGCTGCAAAAATCACATCCGTGCCGGAGATGGCCATCTGGGTCATCACGCGCTCGGCATCGGCACCGTAGTCGACATTCTCGACGATACTGGTCTCGACCGCATCGCCGAAATGTTCGGCCATCTGCTGGCGGGCGCGGTCATGCCCGGCAGTCCAGCCGAAATCACCGACCGGGCCGATATAGATGAAGCCGGCCTTTGTGGTGTCGGCCAGCGCCGGTGTGGCGAGTGCAGCACTCAGCACAGCGGCTGTCAGCAGTTTCTTCATATGGATGGTCTCCCTGTTGGCAGCGTGAAGCCTCAGCTTGAGGCGTGGAAAGGTCGGTTCAGTGAGCCAGGCGCATTCAGCGACCCGCGCCCCTTGCCCGAAGATATGATAACAAGCACCAGAATGGTTATCAGGTAGGGTGACATTGACAAGTACTCGACCGGAATGCGGACCCCGGCGGCCTGCAGATTCAACTGCAGCACGACCACCCCGCCAAAGAGATAGGCACCCGCCAGCGCACGCCATGGCCGCCAGCTTGCGAACACCACCAGCGCCAGCGCGATCCAGCCTGCACCCACAGTCATGCCCTCGGTCCATTGCGGCACGCGGATCAGCGAGAGATAGGCCCCACCCAGCCCTGCGCAGGCGCCGCCGAACAGGATCGCAAGCACGCGCACCCGCTTGACGTTATAGCCGAGCGCATGGGCTGCATCATGGTTCTCTCCCACAGCGCGCAGGATCATGCCCGCGCGGGAGTATTTCAGGAACCACCAGACAGCGGCCACCAGCACAATGCTGAGATAGACAACGATATCATGCCGAAAGAAGGCGCGGCCGAGGAATGGAATTTCCGCTAGTGGCCCAAGGTCAAGCCGCGGCGTGCGCGGCGGGGTGATGCCGACATATTGCTGCCCCAGCAGCGCCGTCAGCCCCAACCCGAACAGCGTCAGTGCGAGCCCGGAGGCCACCTGATTGGTCATCAGCGCCTGTGTCAGCAAAGCAAAGAGCAGCGCCAGCGCCATGCCCCCCAGCGCGGCCCCGGCAAAGCCAATGAGCGGGCTACCGGTATTGACCGCGACAATGAAGCCGATGCAGGCGCCCATGATCATCATGCCCTCGACGCCGAGATTGAGCACGCCGGCCTTTTCCACTACCAACTCGCCGATCGCCGCCAGCAGGATCGGCGTGGCCGCCACCATAAGCGCGGCCATCAGGACAGCAGGATTGATAGACCCCAGGATCATGCGCGAACTCCTCGTGTCAGGCGAATGCGGTAATTGGTCTGGAAATCGAGCGCGAGCAGAAAGAAGAGGAGCATCCCCTGGAACACCTGAACCGCCGCACCAGGGATCTGCAACATCATCTGCGCCAATTCACCCCCGATATAGGTCAGCCCCAGAAGCAGCCCAGCAAACACGATGGCCAGCGGATTGAGACGACCTAGAAAAGCCACGATAATGGCCGTGAAGCCATAGCCGCTGGCGAATTCGATCCGCACCTGCCCACCGGGTCCCGAGACCTCGAACATGCCGGCGAGTCCGGCCAGTGCGCCCGCAATGCCAAGGCAGATCACGACCAGCCGCGCAGGCGAGACACCACCAAATCGAGCAGCGCGCGGGGCTTGCCCTGCAAGCTGGACATGGAAGCCTAGCAAGTGCCGTGTCATCATGACATAGGCAAAGATGACGGCAATCAGCGCAGCCACCACGCCCCAGTGAATGCCCGTATTTGCGATCAGTTCGGCATTATGCGCCGCCTCATAACGGCGCAGATCGCGCGAGCCGGGAAAGCCCGGCTGGTCGGGGTTGCGCATCAGGCCCAGCGCCATCGCTGCGAGGATCCGTTCAGCGACATAGACCAGCAGCAGTGAGACGAGAATCTCATTGGTATTGAACCGCGTCTTGAGAATCGCGGGGATCATCGCCCAGAGAAAGCCCCCGAACGCCCCTGCAATCACCATTAGCGGAAAGATATACCAGCCCGGCTGCGGAAAGAACGCCAGCGCGACCCCCGCTCCGAACAACGCGCCGATGATGTATTGCCCCTCGGCCCCGATATTCCAGATGCCCGCCCGAAAGCCGATGGCGAGCCCGACGGCGATGAGGATCAGCGGGGCCGATTTGATCAGCAATTGCGGTCGCGAATAGCTGGCGAATGTCTCGGAGAAGATCGGGTCAAAGAAGATCAGGCGAATGGCGGCAACCGGATCCTTGCCCAACGCCGCAAACATGACGCCGCCGGCCAGCATGGTCAGCAAAACAGCCAGAAACGGATTGGCGATGCGCCAGAATTTCGACGGCTCCTTGCGTTTCTCCAGGCGGATCATTCGGCGGCCTCATGGGCTACATGCATATCCCCTGC
>SLJW01000135.1 GCA_007134865.1 Paracoccaceae bacterium
GGCCATATCTGGAACGTGCTGGTCACGGCGCATGGCGTGTTGATGATGTTCTTCGTGCTGATTCCCGCGCTGTTTGGTGGTTTCGGCAACTATTTCATGCCGCTGCATATCGGCGCGCCGGACATGGCCTTTCCGCGTCTGAACAATCTCAGCTACTGGCTGTTCGTGGCCGGTTCGGCACTGGCCGTGGCCTCGGTGCTGTCGCCGGGTGGCAACGGACAGCTTGGTACTGGCGTGGGCTGGGTTCTCTATCCACCGCTCTCGACGACCGAATCCGGCTATGCGCTCGATCTCGCGATCTTCGCGGTCCATGTCTCGGGGGCGTCATCGATTCTGGGCGCGATCAACATCATCACCACCTTCCTGAACATGCGCGCCCCCGGCATGACGCTGTTCAAGGTGCCGCTCTTTGCCTGGTCGGTCTTCATCACAGCGTGGATGATCCTGCTGGCGCTGCCGGTTCTGGCCGGGGCCATCACCATGCTGCTGACCGACCGTAATTTCGGCACAGCCTTCTTTGACCCGGCGGGCGGGGGCGACCCGGTGCTTTATCAGCACATCCTGTGGTTCTTCGGCCACCCGGAGGTGTATATCATCATCCTGCCGGGCTTCGGGATCATCAGCCATGTGATCGCCACCTTTTCGCGCAAGCCGATCTTCGGCTATCTGCCGATGGTCTGGGCGATGATTGCAATTGCCGTGCTGGGCTTCATCGTCTGGGCGCACCACATGTACACCGTCGGCATGTCGGTCACGCAACAGACCTATTTCATGGCCGCAACCATGGTGATCGCGGTGCCCACGGGGATCAAGATCTTCTCCTGGATCGCGACCATGTGGAAAGGCTCGGTCAGTTTCGAGACGCCGATGCTCTGGGCCTTCGGTTTCCTGTTCCTGTTCACCGTGGGCGGGGTCACAGGGCTGGTGCTGTCTCAGGCACCCATCGACCGGATCTATCATGACACCTACTATGTCGTGGCGCATTTCCACTATGTGATGAGCCTCGGTGCGGTTTTTGCGCTCTTCGCGGGGATCTATTTCTGGATCGGCAAGATGTCGGGGCGGCAATACCCGGAATGGGCAGGCAAGCTGCATTTCTGGGCGATGTTCATCGGGGCCAACCTGACCTTCTTCCCGCAGCACTTCCTGGGCCGTCAGGGCATGCCGCGGCGCTATATCGATTACCCCGAGGCCTATGCGCTCTGGAACTATGTCAGCTCGATCGGCGCCTTCATCAGCTTTGCCTCCTTCCTTTTCTTCATCGGCGTGATCTATTACACGCTGACCCGTGGCGCGCGCGTCACCGAGAAGAATTACTGGAACGAGCATGCCGATACGCTGGAATGGACCCTGCCCACGCCGCCGCCCGAGCATACTTTCGAGCAGCTTCCCAAGCGTGAGGACTGGGATCGGCAGCGTCAGGGACAGCGCGACCCGCTGATTCCGGAAGCGGCGAAGCCCGATAGCGCCTGACGCTCAGGCTCCGCGATGCCCGTTTATTGGGAAATCACACCACCGGCCCCGGGCACATCGCCCGGGGCCTTTGCGCTGGCCTCGGGCGATGGGGCGGAATACCGACTGAAACTCGCGCCAAATATCTCGATGGGCCCGGTTGGTTTTGCACGGATGATCGCCATCAGCGCGGGGTTCCTCGCGCTGCCACTGCTGGCCGTGCTGGGCACGCCGGTGCTCTGGGGCCTGTTGCCCTTTGCCGGTCTCGCGCTCTGGGGCTTGTGGTATGCCCTGCAGCGCAATCGGGCCGAGCGCGAGCGGCTGCGCGAGGAATTGCGGCTGACCCGCGAGAGCATCGAAATCCACCGCATCAATCCGCGCACACCCGCGCAGCACTGGCAGGCCAACCCCTATTGGGTGCGCGTGAAGCTGAAGGAAAAGGGCGCGCCGGTCGAGAATTACCTGACGCTGGAAGGCGCGGGGCGGGTGGTGGAACTGGGCGCCTTTCTGAGCCCCGAGGAGCGCGCCGACCTCTATGACGAATTATCACGCGCCTTGCGTCATTTGCGATGAGGGTGATTGCGCTGGCCATGGGGCGGTGGCGCGGCGTTGAATTGAGTATTTTTGGCAAGAAAATGAGGTGAGGCGGCGCTACTGTCAGTCGCGGATGAAGGCCGCCGCGACAGCTGTGGCCCGGCAGCGGTCGGCTTTGCTCTCGGCTCCTGTGCCCCAGGGATAAAACCGAAAGCGGAAGGCCTGCAGTCGCTTTTTCGCGCAAGCGGACGGGTAGCCAATGGCGTCGAGGCTCTCGGCCAGCGGACGCTCTGCACCCATGCCCTCGGGCCAGAGCGCGAGCCCCGCGCGCGCGAGCCGCCGCCAGTCGAAGCGCGGACCGGGGTCCTCCTTGCGTTCAGGAGCCATGTCGGAATGGGCGATGACATCGCGCGGCACAATCTGGTGGCGCGCCATCACATCGCGCATCAGCCGTTCCAGCACCTGCATCTGCGGCTCGGGGAAGGGCTGCGCGCCGGTATTCACCAGTTCGATCCCGATCGAGCGTGAGTTGATATCCGAGCGCCCCGCCCATCCCCCGGCCCCGGCGTGCCAGGCGCGCGCCTCCTCGGGCACAAGCTGCCAGAGCCTTCCGCGCGGGCAAATGACGTAATGCGCCGAGACCTGCGCGCTCGGGTCGCAGAGCCGGTCAAGCGCTGCCTCGGTGTCGCGCATGCCCGTGTAATGCAGCACCAGCATATGCGGGCGCAACCCATCGCGACGCGGGCCGAAATTCGGGGAAGCCCGGTCGCGGATCACTCGCGCGCGCGCACCGTGCGGGCGGCCTGACGGAAGGGCGCCGGGTCCCACCAGCAGGCAAAACCATCCCCATCGGGGTCGAGATGGTTCGGGTCACGTTCGGGACCGCCCGCCGCTAGGAAAGCCTCTTGGGCAAGGTCTTGTGAGGGGAATTGCGCGCAGGCCGATTCCCAGCGGCGCCAGCGCAGGGGGTGATTGCGCTGGTAGCGAGTCTCGCCGACATTATGCGTGGTCGAGAGCGCATAGACGAAGAGATTGGGGCCGCTCTGCCCCTGCCCCAGTTCGGCGTCACTGACCCGCACAGGTGGCACAAAATCGCGCTCCACCAACTGGTTATCCTGCGGCGTGCCAAAGGGCTGGGGGTTGAATTGCTGATCGCTCACACTTGACGCCCCCGGCGCCGCAGGCTGCGCGCTGGCCGTCTGTCCGGCGGACTGACCGTTACCCGTCTGTTGGGTTTGCTGCGCTGGCGGAAGGGGCGCGCCTGCAACCAGCGGCGGGGCTGTTGCCACTGTGGCGGAGGGTTGCGCCTGAGTCGCGGGCGGTTGAGCCTGCATTGCGGGCGGCTGCGCTTGTGGCGCTGTATTGCCGCGCACAGCGGCGACCGCTTCCTGACCGATGCTCATGTTCTGAGATTGCGCGTATTCCGGCGCATCAGTGGGCGCCTGGGCAACACGGCGCGCGCGCGCCTCTTCGGCCCGACGTATGCGCGACAATTCCTCTTGCGCGCGCATGTATTGCGCATAATCCGAGAACCCAACGCCCCGCCCGGTCGTGTCCACGATGTTGGAATAGGGTGCGGATGTGTCGCATGCCGACACCAAAGCAAAAGCCATGGTCACCATGGTCACGGCATAGGGAACGCGCATTGCAACTCGCCTCAATCCATTTTTGGCGAGATTACCACCATTTTGTGGGTTTGGAAACAAAGCCTGCTGCGTTTTCAAGAACCTGTGCTGTCTTGAGCAGCCCGCCCTCATCCCATGGCCGCCCGATCAGTTGCAGCCCAAGGGGTAGTCCCTGCGCACCAAGCCCGGCAGGCAGCGCAATGCCCGGCAGACCGGCGAGATTCACGGTCACGGTGAAGACATCGTTGAGATACATCTGCACCGGGTCAGCCTCGGCCATCTCGCCCAGACCAAAGGCCGCCGAAGGCGTGGCCGGGGTCAGAATCGAGTCGATGCCTTGGGCAAAGACCGTCTCAAAGTCACGCTTGATCAGCGTGCGGACTTTGCGCGCGCGGTTGTAATAGGCGTCATAGAACCCGGCTGACAGCACATAGGTGCCGATCATCACGCGGCGCTGCACTTCATGGCCGAAGCCTTCGGCGCGGGTCTTTTCATACATCTGCGTTATGCCATCGCCCTGCGCAAGTGTCGCGCGGTGGCCATAGCGCACGCCGTCATAGCGCGCGAGGTTCGAGGACGCCTCGGCAGGCGCAATGACGTAATAGGCAGGCAGCGCGTATTTCGTATGCGGCAGCGAGATATCGACGATCTCGGCACCCGCATCGCGCAGCATCTCGGCCCC
>SLJW01000098.1 GCA_007134865.1 Paracoccaceae bacterium
CCAGTCCGCCGCATGATCTCAAATGTGCCATGACCGTCAGCCGTGGCCAGCACGATGCCGGCCCGCCAGACCAGCTTGCGCGGCGTGTTGCGGTTCGCGATCAGGGCTTGAAGTTCAGCACCGTCGGCGGGGCCAAGATAAAGGCAGATGTCAGGGCGTCTCATGCGCTGGGTATGACACACCCTGACGCTATTGGGAATCTTGTGTCACGTGGCGAACACTAGCTGACGATATGCGCGAAAGCGGGATGGGGTTGGAAACGCCATGCCCGCCGCGGGCCAGCCATGACATTGAGGTAATACATTTCCACCCCATGCGGGGCAGCGCAGGGATGATGGCCCCTCGGCACCAGAACGACATCGTGATTGCTCGGAGCCATGGTTTCGTCAAGGGTCAGATCATCTGTAAATACCCGTTGAATACCAAAGCACTCGGCGGGATTCAGGCGGTGGTAATAGGTCTCTTCCAGATAGGTCAGATGGGGGTAATCATCCCTGTCATGGCGATGGGGCGGATAAGATGACCAATGGCCTGAAGGTGTGAAGACCTCGGTCACGAGCAGGCTGTCGGCGACATCGCGCGCTTCCATCGCGATATTGTTTATATAGCGGGTGTTCGTGCCGCTGCCACGCGTTTCCAGCGTTATGCCATCAGGGCCGAGCACCTGCACAGGACGGCCGCCCGGGCTGGGCGCAGTGCAGACTGCAAGCGTACACGCCGTAGTAGCGTGAGCCTGCCATGCGACAGCCGGGGGCACATACAGGCAATGAGGCGCGGTGCGTTCGAAAACGTCCAGCCGTCCTCCCATTTCGCCATAGCCAACAGAGTCGGCAATGATATCAGCGCATCCTTCGACCAGCACAAGGATGGCCTCCCGCGCCGCGAACTGGCCTGCTGCCACGTCGCCAGGCGCGAGTCGCCACAGTTCGAAGCCGACAAAGTGCCAGCCCGCATCATCAGGCGTAATTGAATGAATGCGCCCGCTCTGCGCGGTTGGCTTGCGCAGCAATCGTGCCATCAGACGGTTCCACCAAGTGAACCTTCAAGCGCGACCATTTCCTGACCGCCTGCCATGAGGTCCTGCAATTCTTCAGGCGTGATCTGTCCCCGCTGTGCCGTCCCCAGCGTCTTGCCCCGGTTAAGGACCGTGAATCTGTCACCCACAGCCAGTGCATGGCGCACATTATGCGTGATGAAGACGACAGCGATGCCGGCCTTGCGCACCTTGTCTATTGTCGAAAGCACATTGGCAGTCTGGCGCACCCCCAGCGCACTCGTGGGCTCATCGAGGATCAAAACCTTGGCGCCGAAATAGACCGCGCGTGCGATCGCCACGGTTTGCCGCTCGCCCCCAGACAGCGTGCCGACCGCCTGATCGGGAGAGCGTAGATTGATGCCCATCTTGCGCATCTCTTCCATGGTGACTGTATTCGCGGTCTTGAAATCCATGAAGCGGAAAGGGCCCAGCCGCTTCACGGGCTCGCGCCCCATCCAGAAATTGCGCGTCACCGACATGAGCGGGATCATCGCCAGGTCCTGATAGACTGTGGCTATCCCTGCGATCATCGCATCGCGGGGGCTGTCGAAATTCATCTCGCGCCCTTCGAACAGGATGGTGCCGCGTGTCGGCTTGTGCACCCCCGACATGGTCTTGATGAAGGTCGATTTACCCGCGCCATTGTCGCCCAGGAGACAGTGGCATTCGCCTGGCCGAACATCGAAACTGACACCATTGAGTGCGATTACAGGACCGAAATGCTTCTCGATGTCACGCATTTCGACGAGGGGGGCGTGGACAGTCTCGCTCATATCAGCGCTCCCCGGTGATGATGCGGCGGATATAGGTGTTCAGGATCACCGCAAACAGCAAGATCACCCCCAGGAACACGCGGAACAGGCTCGATTCGACTCCGGCAAAGAACAACCCCTGCTGCACCACGCCAAAGATGATCGCCCCCAACGCCGCTCCGATGACCGAGCCATACCCCCCGGTCAGCAATGCGCCGCCAATGACCACAGCGATGATCGCCTCGAATTCCTTCAAGAGCCCCCGGTCCGCCCCCGCCGAGCCGAATTCCATCACCTGACAGGTTGCGAAGACGCAGGCGCAGAAAGCCGTCAGCATGAACATCAGGATCTTGACCCGCGCCACCGGCACGCCGACATAGCGCGCGGCCTGCGCATCCCCGCCTGAAGCGAAGACCCAGTTGCCGAACTTGGTTTTGGTCAGCACGATATGGGCCATGACAACCAGAAGCAGCGCCCAGACGATCAGCATCGGGATTCCCTCCACAACGGGCTGCCCGGCGCGGGTTCCGCGTTCGAAGACCGCAATGATGCCCTGATCGCCCAGCCACGCGAAGAATGGTCCGCCAACCTTGCCGCCGAAAAATGGCGCCAGCCAGTCGCCCGCTGCGCGGTCTGAAATGCCGCCGATAATCGTGCGCCGCTCGATCGTCTGCGGGAAGAAGATGGTGAAGCCGCGCAGGATGAACAGAAAAGCCAGCGAGACAATGAAACTGGGCAGGCCCGTGCGCACAACAATGGTCCCGGTCAGTGCCCCGATAGAGATGCAGATGGCAAAGGTCAGCAGGATCGCCACCCAGACCGGCCATGCCAGCGTAACCGAGATGATGGCGATCGACATGCCCGCAAAGCCGATCATCGAGCCCACTGAGAGGTCGAACTCGCCCGCGATCATCAGCATGCAGGCCCCGACTGCGATGATGACGAATTGAGCCGAGACCGTGGACCAGTTCAGCACTCCCTGCGGGTTGAACATGCCGCTGTCGCCGGCAAAGACGATGAAGAACAGGAACACTGCGATGACACCGACAATCGCACCCAGTTCCGGCCGGACCAGCGCGGTCCGCAGTCTCGATGTCTTTCGGATGCGTTCGTCGGCAACTGCGCCCGTGCTGGACATAGCCTCCCCTCCCTGATGTCTGTTGAAACAGCCGGCGGAGCCAGAGCCTGGCCCCGCCTGTCCATGTCAGCTTCTCAGCGGAATTCGCCCGCCATTTCCGCTACCAGATCAAGATCGTCCGCCGTCACGAAACCCGGGCCGGAATTGATGTTATTGCCAGGCAGCACCCCGAAACGATGGTAATTCGCCAGAACGATCACCGGCAGATAGGCTTGCAGGAAGGGCTGCTGATCGATGCCCCAGGAGATAACGCCATCGCGGATGGCCTGAACGATATCGCCGCCCAGATCGAAAGTGCCGAAATAGATATCACCGGCCAGCCCCATCTGGTCCAGCGCCATGATGGTCGGATCAGCCGAGGTGGGGCCAAGCGTAAGCACGGCTTCGGTCTCCGGGTTTGCGTTCAGATAAGCCATCACCCGGTTCTGGATTTCGGACGGGTCAGTGCCGCTATCGATCATCTGGTTACCAAGCTCGATGCCAAGACCATCGGCAAAGCCCTGGCAGCGCTCGCTTGAGGCCGGTTGCGCGATGTAGTGGTTGACACAGAGGAAACTGGTGATGCCATCATCGGCGGCGCGCTGCCCGGCAGCGAAGCCCGCGTCATATTCGGGCTGGCCGATATACATGAGGGCACCGACTTCGCGCGCCAGTTCGGGGGTCCCCGAATTGATGATGATCACATCGATGCCTGTATCCACAGCAGCTCTGATCGGGCCGGAAAGAACATCGGGGTCAGCCAGTGTGGTGATGATACCATGCGGCGCGCTTGCGGCGGCCTGCTCGATTATCCGCGCCATGTCAGCCAGATCCCCGGTCGGCGGATTGCGGTATTCAACCGTCACATCCATCTGTTCCCCGCCCAGCGCGAGGCCGTTGCGGATCACGTTCCACCAGGCATCTGCGTCATCGGCATGGCTGACCATGACGTAGCGCAGATCCTCGGCCATGGCGGCACTGCCCGCAGCCAGCCCCGTAGCTGCAATGGTGCTGACGGCCAGCTTCCTGATTACTGATTTCATGATGTCCTCCCAAACATGTTTGCAGGCGTGCCGGACATTCTCATCCGCACCCTGTTGAAACAGTAGCGCCGAATCATCTTTTTTGCAACCGGTTGCAATAATTTCTGTCTCGGTGCATTCTTTGCCTCGCAGAGGGATTGGTATAGATCTGCAGCAGACTTGCTGGGTGGCCCGACATGGCAGTGACCTTGAAGGATGTGGCGGAACGTGCGGGCGTGTCGCGCTCGGCTGTCTCGCGCACATTCACCGAAGGGGCGTCCGTTTCCGCCAAGACCCGCGCCAAGGTCGAGAAGGCCGCAAGAGCGCTCGGTTACAGCCCAAACGCGATTGCCTCTTCGCTGACCACCGGCCGCACAAAGTTGATCGGACTGGTATCGAATAACTTTCATAACCCGCTGTTTCTGGAAGTGTTCGATCTCTTCACCCGAGGTTTGCAGGAGCGTGGGTTAAGGCCATTGCTTGTCAACCTCAGCAATGAAACCGATCCCGGGAACTCTGTCAGAATGCTGCGCCAATATTCGGTTGATGGTGTGATCGTGGCCTCATCGACACTGCCGCCCAGCTTTGCTGAAGCATTCCGCGATGCCGGCGTGCCGGTCGTGCATTCCTTTGGCCGCTACACCACAAGCCCGCATGTGCATGTGGTCGGAATTGACAACATCGCCTGCGGGCGCATGGCAGCCGAGGCGCTTGTTGCGCGCGGTCATCGGTCTGTCGCCTTTCTTGGTGGCCCTGAAAAAGCAACCTCGACCCAAGACCGCGCAGCAGGGTTCCTCGATGCGCTGTCCAAACGCCCCGAAATCCAGGTCAGCGTCAGTTATGCCAGCGCTTATTCCTTTGATGCAGGACGTGAGGAAATGCAGCGGCTGTTGGAGGGCACACCAGCCGCTGCGTATTTCTGCGGCGATGATGTGCTGTCGATCGGCGCGCTGTCCGCCATTCGGGAGGCCGGGCTCGGTGTTCCCGACGATATCGGGATCATCGGGTTGAATGACATGGCGATGTCACGCTGGCAGAACATCAACCTGACAACGATCCGTCAGCCCGTAGCCCAGATCATTGGCGCCTCGATCGATCTGGTGGTCGAAACGATTGAACGACCTGACCGCCACCCAGAGACACGCTTGTTTCCCTGCCGAGTGATCGAACGTGGTACATTGCGCCCTGTGGCGAGCTGACGGCTGTGTCAGCGAAACATGGGCGGCCTTGCGTCCACCCATTTGCCCGCCGCTTTGGCTGATTCCACTGCCGCATAAACTGCCGCCATCGAGCGCAGCCCGTCTTCAGCCAGTGGCAAACCGTCACCTGCACGACCACGGATGGCAGCGGCGAGATCGACATAAATGTTCGCGACAGCCAGAGGGAAGCCTTCGGGATGGGCAATCGCAACGCGGCTCAGGCGCGCGGCGTCACTGCTCAGACCAGCTTCGCCCTTTTCCATGATCTGCGTGCGGCCACCGACGGGGGTGTAATACACTTGATTGGGCTGCTCGGACGCCCATCTCAGCCCGCCTGCTTCACCGAATATCTGAATATCGAAGCCGTGCTGCCGGCCAATCGCGACAGACGACGTCCAGAGCCGCCCAACCGTCCCACACGACATGCGGAAATTCACCATTGCGTCGTCTTCCAGTACGCGGCTGGGAATCGTCGAGGCAAAATCAGCAGATACCTTTTCCACCTGATCGCCCGTGATGAAACTGGCCATGTGGAGCGCATGAATGCCGCAATCGGCGAATTGCCCGGAAACGCCCGCCATGGCCGGATCATAGCGCCAGCGCACGCGCGGATTGTCGGCATCACTTGCGTCGCCATGATGGCCATGGCTAAAATTCGTTACCACCAGACGCACGTTGCCGATCTGGCCGTAGCGCACCATTGCGCGCATCTCACGCACCATCGGATAAGCGGAATAGCAGTAGTTCACTGCGCAAATCTTGCCGGCCGAGCGGGCCACGCGCACTATTTCCTCACCCTCATCAACGGTCATGGTCATGGGCTTTTCGCACAGCACGTGAAAGCCTGCTTCCAGAAAAGCCTTGGTGATCTCGAAATGGGTCGCATTGGGTGTGGCGACCGTGACCAGATCAATCCGGTCGTCGCGCCCTTGCTCCCGCGCCAGCATCTCGCGCCAGTCGCCATAGGCACGCGCGTGGGAAATACCAAGTCGCTGCGCATAGTCGCGGCCCTTGTCCGGGTCAGCGTCCAGCGCCGCCGCCGCGAGGGTGAAGTTGCCATCAGCCTGCGCGCCCAGCCGATGCGCCGGCCCAATCTGGCTGCCCTCGCCACCGCCAATCATGCCCCAGTTGAGTTTCATCACGGAACCCCTTCAGAACCCTATGCTTTGCAGATATTCACGGTTGGCGCGCGCATCATCGACGGGTGAGACATCCAGTGTGGGGTCGCAGTCCTGTTCGACTGTGCACCAGCCATCGAACCTGTGATCGAGCAGGATCTGCCGCACCGCCGGGAAATCGACATCGCCCTTGCCGAGATTGCAGAATATGCCTTGTCCGCAAGCCTCGTAGAAGCCTGTCCCCCTTGAGATGACATCTGCTTTCACGCTTGGCGAGATATCCTTGAAATGCATGTAGGAAATCCGCTTCATATGCTTGCGCATGAAGGCAACGGGGTCAAAGCCCGCATAGGAATGATGGCCAGTGTCGAAACAGATTTTCAACACATCCTCGGGCACCTCACCCAATAGGCGCTCCAGTTCCGGCTCGAAATCCATGAACCCTGCCGCATGGGCATGGATGCCAACCGTCAGCCCATGTTCCTCGGCCCCCATGCGCGCGACATGGGCAATGCGGTCGCGAAAAGCGGCCCATTCGGCGGCGTCCATCAGTTCCGCGTCCTGCGCACGGCCTGCCGTGGGCGCGCGGCGCGGCGAGATGGAATCGATCAAGACCAGATGCTGCGCGCCATGCGCGACCAGCGCCTTGCAGGTGCGCACGGCACCATCTAGCACATTGTCCCACTGATGCGGGTCATGAAAGGCGCGGAACACCACGCCGCCGATCAGGTCCAGCCCGTGTTCATCCAGTGCTTCGGTCAGAATGTCAGGGTCTTCGGGCATGAAGCCCACCGGCCCCAATTCGATACCGGTATAGCCTGCCTGCGCACATTCCTTCAGGACGCGCCGCCATGGCGGATTGCCCGGGTCATCGGGAAATTCGACCCCCCATGAGCAGGGTGCATTGCCGATGCGAATTGACATGGATCTTGACCCTTTCAGTCTTGGTTTACGGAATGCCAGCGGCCATCCGATGCCGAGGCGAAAGCTGTCTCGATCACCTGCGCCACGGCCAGTCCAGCGCGGAACGTGGGCCAGACAGGTTGGCCAGAATGGATGGCGTGCAAGAAATCGCGCGCCTCGATGATAATCTGATCTTGATAGCCTGTGCCATGCCCCGGCCCCTGACAGAAAGGCAGGTAATCAGGATGGGCGGGACCCATCAGGATCTTGGTGAAGCCGCGCTGCGCTTCCGGACCATCTACACGGAATAGCGAGACGGCGTTCTGATCTTCCTGATCAAAGCGGATCGCACCCTTTGTCCCATGTATTTCATAGGCATAGCCCATCTTGCGGCCAGTAGCGGCGCGGCTGAAATACAAATGCCCCATCACGTCGGACGCAAAACGCACCATCATCTGTCCGTGATCGTCATTATCGACCGGCAATGGACCGTTGGGGCCAGGGCGCGTGGGGTGGATTGTCTCGACGCGTGCAGAAAGTTCCGCGATATCGCCCATCAGAGCCAGAGCGCAGTTGATCATATGGGGCGCAAGATCGCCCATGCACCCATTGGGACGGCCATGACAGCGCCAATTCGCAGAGATGTCGGGATCCGCCAGGAAATCTTCGGTGTGCTCGCCGCGAAACCATGTCACTTCTCCGATCACACCATCGGCCAGAAGTTGGCGCACGTATTGTGTCGCGGGCGTGCGGACATAGTTGAAGCCGATCATGTTGATCAGACCCGCACCCTCAGCCGCTGCGACCATTGCCCGCGCATCCGCCAATGAGGCACCCAGCGGCTTTTCACAGAAAACCGGCTTGCCTGCGGCAAAGGCTGCCTCGGCGATCGCGCGATGCGTGTCTTGCGGAGAAGCGATAATGACTGCGTCCACCTGCGGATCGGACACAAGCGCGCGCCAGTCTTCGGCGGCGCGCGCAAAGCCGAAGGCGGCGCGGTAGCGCTCAGATGAGTCGGCGCTTGAAGCTGTCACCATTTCCAGTCTTGGGCGTAACGCCGTGTTGAAAACCGCGCCTACAGCGGAATATGCTACCGCATGGGCCTTGCCCATGTAGCCGCCGCCCACAAGACCGATGCCGATCTCTTGCATGATTCATCCCTTGCTTGGCGTGACTCGACTTGCAACCGGTTGCAAAATTGTTATCCTCTGCCGCAATACTGCGCAACCAGTTTTCTCAAGAGGCGCGCGCAGATCGACATGGGGAGGAGAGACATGACAGCCGCTGCCGAGACCATCAGACTGACAACAGCGCAGGCGATCACACACTACCTGTTGAAACAGTATATCGAGATCGATGGCGTGGAGACGCAGATCTGCGGCGGTGGTTTCGGCATTTTCGGACATGGCAATGTGCCTTGCCTTGGCGAGGCGCTTTATCCGCATCAGGACATGATGCCTCTTTACCGCGGCCAGAATGAGCAAAGCATGGGCTTCGCTGCAGTGGCCTATGCGAAATATCATCTGCGGCGGCGGTTCATGTTCTGCACGGCGAGCGCTGGTCCGGGGACGGCGAATTTGCTGACAGCTTCAGCGCTTGCGCACGCCAATCGACTGCCCATGCTGATGCTGTGTGGCGACACCTTCCTGACCCGGCTGCCCGACCCGGTGCTGCAACAGTTGGAACATTTTGGCAATCCGACGCTGGGTGTGAATGACGCCTTCAAGGCTGTGACACGCTATTGGGACCGGATCACCCACCCTGCCCAAGTCGTACAGTCGTTACCCGCCGCGCTGGCGACAATGCTGGACCCTGCAGATTGCGGCCCTGCTTTTTTCGGGTTGCCGCAAGATGCTCAGGGCTGGACCTATGACTACCCCGCAAGCTTCTTCGCTCGCCGGGTGCACCGCATCCGCAGGCAGTCACCCGACAACGACGAGATCCTCGACGCTGCGGCCTTGCTGGCCAGTGCCAAGCGCCCGATAATCATCGCGGGCGGAGGCGTACAGTATTCCGGCGCTGTGGCGGAACTGACGTCTTTTGCCGAGGCGTATGGTATTCCAGTGGTTGAAACCATCGCAGGGCGCGCAAACCTGCTGGCGACCCATCCGCTCAATATCGGGCCCATCGGCGTGACCGGGTCTGACAGTGCCAACGCAATCGCCGAACAGGCGGACGTGGTTCTGGCCGTGGGCACGCGGCTGCAGGATTTCACGACCGGCTCATGGACCGCCTTCGCGAAAGATGCCCGGTTGATCGGGCTGAACGTGGGACGTCATGATGCGATGAAACACCTGTCGCTGCCGGTTGTGGGCGATGCGAAGCTGGCGCTGATGGCGCTGCAGGGTGCATTGGACGGATACCGCGCGCCCGCAAGCTGGACGGCACAGGCGCAGGCCGAACGGCGCAAATGGGATGCCTATGTCGCGGATAACGTGGCGCATGGCAACCGGCCCAACTCTTACGCGCAGGCCATTGGCGTCGTGAACGCGCTTTGCGATCCGCGCGACCGCGTCGTGACAGCCGCAGGCGGGTTGCCTGCCGAAGTGACCGCGAACTGGCGCACGCTGGATATCGGCACCGTCGATGTGGAATTCGGTTTTTCCTGCATGGGGTATGAGATTGCAGGAGGCTGGGGCGCACGGATCGCGCAGGCCGAAGCAGAACCGGAAGCTGACACGATCGTGCTTGTCGGGGATGGAAGCTATCTGCTGATGAATTCCGACATCTATTCCTCTGTTCTGACACAGAAAAAACTCATCGTTCTGGTTCTGGACAATGGTGGCTTTGCCGTCATCAACAAATTGCAGAGAAATACCGGCCAAGACAGTTTCAACAATCTGATCGCAGATTGCCCGACTGTGCCAGACCCTTTCGGCGTGGATTTCGAGGCCCATGCCCGTGCGATGGGCGCTGATGCTGTGACTGTCGCCAACCCGGCCGAACTTGGTGAGGCGTTCACGCGGGCCAAAGCATCGGGCAAGACGACCGTGATCGTCATGCAGGTTGATCCTTACGAGGGCTGGACCACTCAAGGCCATGCATGGTGGGAAGTCGGCACACCGCAAGTCTCCGATAATGCGGCTGTTCGTCTCAAACATGCCGAGATCGAGGCCGCGCGCGTGAAGCAAAGGCAGGGAGTCTGATATGCGCCTCAAGGGCAGTCGTTTCCTTATCATCGGACGCGCAGGCATGGATCTTTATCCCGACCCGCCGGGTACCAAAACTGAAGAGGCAACTCAGTTCTTTGCCTGCCTTGGTGGCTCCTCGGCCAATATCGGCGTGGCGATCACGAAGCTGGGCGGAAGTTCCGATCTTGTCACCTGCGTCTCGGATGACGCAATCGGGCGCTTTGCGCTCAACGAACTGGACAAATACGGTATCGGCCGCAGGCATGTGCGCTCGGTCGGTGGCGAAGCGCGCAATTCGCTGGCCGTGGTCGAGAGCCGGATCGAGGATCATCAATCGGTTATCTATCGCAACGGCGCTGCCGATTTCGAGATGATCGAAGCGGATGTCGAGGCCGTGGAGTACAGCCGCTATGACGCGCTGATCACCACCGGAACGGTGTTCGCAGCGGAGCCGTCACGCTCGGCCGCATTCCGCGGGTTTGAACTGGCCAAGGCGGCGGGCCTGCCGCTGATTTTCGACATTGACTATCGCCCATATTCCTGGCCCTCAGCGCAGGCTGCCGCCGACGTCTATTCCCGCGCGGGCGCCATGTGCGATGTGATTGTTGGCAATGATGTGGAATTCGGTTTCATGGCGGGTAATCATGCGCGTGGTCTGGACAAGGCGCGCGAACTTGTCGCACAGGGAGCGCGGCTCGCCGTTTACAAGATGGGCGAGAAGGGTGCGATCACCATCACGCCCGAGGGCGAGATCACGACCGGCATCTACCCCAGCAAGGCGCTGAAACCCACGGGCGCAGGCGACAGTTTCATGGGCGGGCTGGTTGTTGGGCTGGCACGCGGAAAGCCTGTGCGGGACGCCGTGCTGCAAGGCTCCGCAAGCGCCGCAATGGTGGTAGCGCGGGTCGGCTGCGCCCCCGCCATGCCCACAACCGAGGAGCTTGAGGATTTCCTCGAACACCATGCCGATCCGAGCGCGGCCTGAAAGGACATTGCAATGCATATCGCCCCCCATGACAACCACAACCGCCCCATAGTCGATATGAATGACGCGCATGTGCCACTGGTCTATTTCAACATTGTCCGGCTCAAAGCAGGCGAGAGCTTTGACTACCGCGTGCAGGGCTATGAAACCTGCATTGTGCCGGCAACTGGTACGGTCACAGTCGAAACCTGCGGTGAAACATTTGCCGGGATAGGCAATCGCGGCGTGGATGTCTGGGATGGTGAGCCCGAGGGCGTCTATGTGCCGACCGATACAGGCGCGCGCATCACGGCGCAGACCGATACTGAAACCTTCATCGCAGGTGCGCAATTTGCGGAAACCCTCGCGCCATTCGCGGTACGCGCAGCCGATCTGGACCTCGTCCAATATGGCAGCGATGACACCAAGACGCATCGCAAGATCAAGCATATCCTTGGCGCCGCGCATCACGACCGTGTGGGGCGGCTTCTGGTATCGGAACTGTTCACTGTGGGCGCGGGCGGCTGGTCGGGCTTTCCCAGCCACAAGCACGATACCGACAGGCTGCCGGAGGAAACTCGGCATGATGAATGCTACAATTTCCGTTTCAAACCAGACTATGGATCGGGGCTGCAGATGCTGCAACGGGCGGATAATGAACCGGGCGACGCCTATCACATCATGAACCGCTCGACTGTGCTTATCGACAAGGGCTATCACCCCTGCTGCGTGCTGCCGGGCTATGAGATGTATTATTTCACGATCCTTGGCGGCCACTCGCAGCGCAGCCTGAAACAGTATTTCCAGCCCACCCATGCCGACCAGTTGCACACCATTCCGGGCATCATGGACATGGTGGCGAAGTTCAAATGACACTCGCGACCCTGTCACAGGTTCTGCAACCCGCTGTGAAGGGGGGGTACGCTGTCCCCGGTCTGGTGTGTCTGGGATGGGAAGACATGCGCGCCTATGCCATGGCCGCGCAGGCCGAAGGTGCGCCCGTCATCTTGCAAGCCGGACCATCAAGCCGCGCGCATACGCCCTTGCCAGTTCTCGGAGCGATGTTCCGCCATCTGGCCGCCAGCGTCGATGTGCCTGTCGTGGCGCATCTTGACCACGGCTATACGCTCGACGAGTGCCGCGAGGCGCTTGACGCAGGCTTCACCTCCCTGATGTATGACGGATCGCGCAAGCCCTTGGCGCAGAACATTGACGAGACTGCGCAGGTGGCTGCGCTGGCCCATGCGGCGGGTATTTCCTGCGAGGGCGAGATCGGCTTTGTCGGCTATTCAGGCGGCGAGGGCTCCGCGGGCACAGATCCCGAGGAAGCCGCCATATTTGCGCGCGACAGTGGCGTTGACGCAATGGCGATTTCCGTGGGCAATGTGCATCTGCAAACCGACCACGAAGGCGGTCTGGACGAGGCACGCATTCGCGCCATTGAGGCGTTGACCAGTGTGCCGTTGGTCATTCATGGTGGCTCTGGCGTGCCCCACGCGCAGCGCGCGGCGCTTGCGGGGGGCTCGCATATTGCAAAATTCAATATTGGCACTGAATTGCGGATGGCCTTTGGCAAGGCGCTGCGCAAGGCTGTCAATGCCGACCTTGGCCGCTTCGACAGGGTCGCGATCCTCAAGGAAACACATGATCCGGTCTTTGAAGCCGCGCGCGCGGTCATTCGAGGGCTGGGCGCATCAGGAAAGGCTTGAGATGCTGAGAATTGGGCTATTGGGATGCGGGCGGATCGGGCAGGTTCATGCCCGGAGTCTTCAGGTACTGGACGGAGCGCAGGTCGTGGCCGTGGCTGATGCGCTGCCCGCAGCGGCGCAGGCACTGGCCGCGACAACAGGGGCCGAGGTGCGCGACGTGGGTGCGATCCTGTCGGCAGCGGATGTCGACGCGGTCATCATCGGCACGCCGACGGACAGCCATTTCGAGCAGATCATGGGGGCTTCACGAAACGGCAAGGCGATCTTCTGCGAAAAGCCGGTCGATATGTCGGTGGACAATATCCGCGCCTGCATTGACAAGGTCAGTGCCGCAGGCGTGCCTTTCATGACCGGTTTCAACCGCCGGTTTGACCCCAATTTCGCAGCCTTGCGCACCCGCATCAGGGCCGGTGACATCGGCGCTGTAGAACTCGTCACGATCACCTCGCGCGACCCGTCCCCGCCCCCGATTTCCTATATCGCGCGGTCGGGCGGGCTGTTTCGGGATATGATGATCCACGATTTCGACATGGCGCGCTTCCTGATGGGTGAGGAATTTATCCGCCTGCACGCCGTCGGCAGTGCGCTTGTCGATCCTGAGATCGGGGCTGCGGGTGACGTGGATACGGCAGCCGTGATCCTGACCACGGCCAGCGGGCGCATCTGTCAGATTTCCAATTCCCGCAGGGCGTCTTATGGATATGATCAGAGGATTGAGGTGCATGGAGCACAGGGGATGCTCCGCGCAGAGAACCAGCTTGAAAGCACAGTGGAAATCGCCACAAATGCAGGGTTCCGCCGCGATCCGGCGCAGCATTTTTTCCTGGAACGCTATGAGGCCGCCTTTATGGCGGAAATGCGCGCCTTCCTCACGGCGGCAACCGGGGGCCCGGAGGCCGACCCCGGAATCCTTGACGGATTGCGCGCGCAGATCATGGCGGATGCAGCGACAATGTCACGAGAGAGCGGTCGACCTGTGGACCTGAGCAGTTAATCCGTGCTGTCAGAGCGCCAGTTCAGCACCAGATGCCAGGCAAGATAGCCGCCAATAGCGGCAGCGAGATACGCCCATACAGGGTTGCCAAAGTTCCATTCCACACTGGCCCAGACAAACGGCACCGCAACAAGCAGGTAGCGGCGCCATCTGGGGCGATAGAACGGATGGGCGGGATCTATCAGGCGCATTCTGGCTTTTCTATTCTGCTTCTCTGTCAATCTATCCAGAGCGCATCCAGAGTGGCAAGGGTGCTTGCCCTCGCTGCCCAATTTTAGGCCCGTTGCCGCGAAACCAGCGCCTCCAAGGCATCGGACAGCTCCAATAGGGGCCCGTCTGCGCCTTCAGCGCCGCGATGCCGGTCTCGATCTCCTCGAAGACGTAGGCCTGCTGCGCCTCCTCTTCTGCACCGGCCACGGCGCTGCCCAGCTTCTCGGAGCGGCGGCCGAACCGGGGACGACCATAGGCCTTCAGGGCCGCATTCTCATCCTCCAGCGCCGACGTCTTCTCCGCCATGGCGCGGACCATGGTCTTGTAGCCGCGTCCATGTCATCGGGTTGGGAAAGATCATCGGTGCGCATGCTGCACAGGATAGCACATCCCGCCTGGCCATGCCTCGGGCGATCGACATTCCAAGCCGGGGTGATTCACTTCGCCGCGGGCGGATCAGCCCGCAAATACAGGGGCTTTCACTGCCACGGGGCGCACCCGTTTCCAGTCCAGCCCCTCGATCAGCGCCACCAGCTGAGCGTGGTTGAGCTGCACCCGGACCGGCCCGATCCGCGGCCAGCAGAACGCGGATTGCTCCAGCCGCTTCGCAAACCGGCACACGCCTCGGGGCTTCGCTCGTCTTTGCCTCAAACCGTCCCCCGGACAGTTTGCCGCGCTTTGCGCGGACCGGCGCGAACTCCCAACAGACGATCTTGACCCGGTCCGCCCGTTTCGCACGGAACACGTAAAGCGCGCCGTTGAACGGATCACGGCCCGCATCGCGCACCGGCGACAGCAAGCTGTCCGGGCCCTTCCGGAAGTCCACGGGCTGGCTGGTCAGATAGATTGTCAACGCCGGAGTAAAATTGGGCCACGGTGCGGCGCAAAACTGGGCCACTTTGGGTTTGCGGGGGACGCGCGCGGTGGGCGGCGGCCAGTCAGCCGCGCTCTCCATGTAGCTGGCGGGTGACTGGCCGTCTTGGACACTCAGGTCCAAGTCTGATGCTTTGGATCAGTTGTTGTCGCCGGGCCCTCGCGCGCGACTTTGAGCTAGGCGCTAGCTTTCGCCGCTCATCTCAAGGATGTTGACGTGGTGGGTCACGGTCGATCGGTTCCAGTTCGATCAGGCGCGACAGGAACTGGACATGGTCCAGCCCTTCGGCCGCGCATTGGCGCGCAACCTTCTCATATTCACGCAGGAACGTGGGCAGCTTCAGCGTCTTCAGATGGTGGGCAAGCAGGATCTTCGGTGCCTCGGTCATTCCGCCAGCTCCGACATCAAGGCCATGTAGCTGGCCGCACGCGTCGTCTCGACATTCGCCGGAGGCAGTTAGCAGGTTGCTGAAA
>SLJW01000222.1 GCA_007134865.1 Paracoccaceae bacterium
ATCGAGGTGACGGTGCGCGGCTCGACCGGTTATTACTGCGCGGGCATGAACCAGCAGGCGACGGTGCATGTCGCGGGCTCCGCCGGACCGGGCGTGGCGGAAAACATGATGTCCGGCACGGTCATCGTCGATGGCGATGCCAGCCAGTATGCCGGGGCCACAGGGCGCGGGGGGCTCTTGGTGATCCGAGGCAATGCCTCATCGCGTTGCGGGATCTCGATGAAGGGGATCGACATCGTGGTGCAGGGCAATATCGGGCATATGTCGGCCTTCATGGCGCAGGCGGGCAATCTGGTGGTCTGCGGCGACGCGGGCGAGGCGCTGGGCGATTCGCTCTACGAGGCGCGGCTCTTCGTGCGCGGAAAGGTCAAAAGCCTGGGCGCGGATTGCATCGAGAAGGAGATGCGCGCCGAACATCTGGAGATTTTGCGCGATCTTTTGGCACGCGCGGGCGTGGATGCCCGCCCTGAAGAGTTCCGCCGCTATGGTTCCGCGCGCAAACTCTATAATTTCGATATCGACAACGCCGCGGCGTATTGAGGGGCACCACGCATGACCGAACATGACAAACGCATCCCGCAAACTGCGCCGATCCAGTCCGCGACCTTCTCGAACCCGATCAATGCCGAGATCCGGCGCGCAGCGGCCACAGGCATCTATGATATTCGCGGCGGGGGCGCCAAGCGCAAGGTGCCGCATTTCGATGATCTGCTGTTCCTCGGGGCCTCGATCAGCCGCTACCCGCTGGAGGGCTACCGCGAGAAATGCGCGACCAACGTGACGCTGGGCACGCGGTTTGCGAAAAAGCCCATCGAACTGGACATTCCAATCACCATCGCAGGCATGAGCTTCGGCGCGCTATCGGCGCAGGCCAAGGAGGCGCTGGGGCGCGGGGCCTCTGCAGCAGGCACATCGACCACCACCGGCGATGGCGGCATGACGCCCGAGGAACGCGAGCACTCCACCAAACTGGTCTATCAATATCTGCCTTCGCGCTACGGCATGAACCCGGACGATCTGCGCCGCGCCGATGCGATTGAAGTGGTCGTCGGTCAAGGCGCCAAGCCGGGTGGCGGGGGCATGCTGCTGGGCCAGAAGATCAGCGACCGCGTGGCCGAGATGCGCACCCTGCCCAAGGGGATCGACCAGCGCTCGGCCTGCCGCCACCCGGATTGGACCGGCCCGGACGATCTGGAAATCAAGATACTGGAATTGCGCGAGATCACGGGCTGGCAGGTGCCGATCTATGTCAAGGTCGGCGGCACGCGGCCCTATTACGACACGGCGCTCGCGGTGAAGGCGGGCGCCGATGTGGTGGTCCTGGACGGGATGCAGGGCGGAACGGCGGCCACGCAGGATGTGTTCATCGAGCATGTGGGCCTGCCAACGCTCGCCTGCATCCGCCCCGCCGTGCGCGCCCTGCAGGATCTGGGGATGCACCGCGAGGTGCAGCTGGTCATCTCGGGCGGTATCCGCAGCGGGGCCGATGTGGCCAAGGCGATGGCGCTGGGGGCGGATGCCGTCTCCATCGGCACGGCGGCGATGGTCGCGCTGGGGGACAATGACCCGAAATGGGAAGCCGAATACCAGAAGCTGGGCACCACTGCCGGGGCCTATGATGACTGGCATGAGGGGCTGGACCCGGCCGGTATCACCACGCAGGACCCCGAGCTTGCCGCCCGTCTGGACCCGGTGGAGGGCGGGCGGCGGCTGCGCAACTACCTGAAGGTGATGACGCTGGAGGCGCAGACCATCGCGCGCGCCTGCGGCCATAACCATCTTCACAATCTGGAGCCCGAAGACCTCTGCGCCCTGACGGTGGAGGCCGCCGCCATGACACAGGTGCCGATGGCGGGCACCGACTGGTATCCGGGCAAGCCGGGCATCAACTACTGAGACAAACCCGCGGGCCAGACCTCTGGCCCGCGTTTTACTTTCCGACCGAAGACCAACAGGGACAGGAACAACAATGACCATCGATCTGGCTGAATTCGCCGCCGAACGCGGCGTCAAGTATTTCATGATCTCCTTTACCGACCTCTTCGGCGGCCAGCGCGCGAAGCTGGTGCCTGCGCAGGCCATCGCCGAGATGCAGGTCGAGGGCGCGGGTTTTGCCGGTTTCGCCACATGGCTCGACATGACGCCCGCGCACCCCGACATGCTGGCGGTGCCCGACCCGGCCTCGGTCATCCAGATCCCGTGGAAGCCCGAGGTCGCCTGGGTCGCTGCCAATTGCACGATGGACGGCGACGATGTCGCTCAGGCCCCGCGCAACGTGCTGCGCCGCCAGATCGCTGAGGCGGCAGCGCTGGGCTTCACCGTCAAGACCGGGGTCGAGGCCGAGTATTTCCTGCTCACCCCCGATGGCAAGACGATCTCGGACCCGATGGATACCGCCGAAAAGCCCTGCTACGACCAGCAGGCGATCATGCGCCGCTATGATGTGGTGCGCGAGATCTGCGACTACATGCTCGATCTGGGCTGGGGGCCGTATCAAAACGACCATGAGGATGCGAACGGCCAGTTCGAGATGAACTGGGAGTTTGCCGATGCGCTGGTCACGGCCGACCGCCACAGCTTTTTCAAGTTCATGGTCAAGTCGGTGGCCGAGGCGCATGGCTTCCGCGCCACTTTCATGCCCAAACCCGTCGAAGGACTGACCGGCAATGGCTGCCACGCCCATATCTCGGTCTGGGACAAGGATGGCAACAATGCCTTCGCAACTGACAATGGCACGGGTCCGACGGGCGAGTTGGGACTGTCCGAGCAGGGCGCGCATTTTCTGGGCGGGATCATGAAGCACGCCACCGCCATGGCCGCGATCACCAACCCGACCGTGAACAGCTACAAGCGCATCAACGCCCCGCGCACGACGTCAGGGGCGACCTGGGCGCCCAACTCCGTGACATGGACCGGAAATAACCGCACCCATATGGTGCGCGTGCCGGGACCGGGCCGCTTCGAGTTGCGCTTGCCCGATGGCGCGGCCAATCCCTATCTGTTGCAGGCCGTGGTCATCGCCGCTGGCATGAGCGGTCTGCGCTCCAAGGCCGATCCCGGCAAGCGCTACGATATCGACATGTATGCCGAGGGCCACAAGGTCGAGGACGCCCCCAAACTGCCGCTCAACCTGCTCGACGCGCTGCGCGCCTATGAGGCCGATGCTGAGCTGACCGCGATGATGGGCGAAGAGTTCTCGCGCGCGTTTCTGAAGCTCAAGCGACAGGAATGGGACTCGTTCGTCTCGCATTTCAGCCGCTGGGAACGCGAGCATACGCTGGATATCTGAGCGCCTCAGCGCCTTTCAGCTGTTCTGCGGATAGGCGATGATCGACAGATATCGCGCGGGCAGCCGTTCCAGGCCTTCGGGGCCATGCGGCGCATCGGCGTCGAAAAACAACGTGTCGCCGGGCCGCAGGTGATAGTGCTTGTCACCGTGCCGATAGAGCAACTCACCCTCCAGCATGTAGATCGTCTCGATGCCGCCATGCTGGAAGGTCGGAAAGATATCGGACTCAGTGGTCAGCGTGATCAGATAGGGCTCGACCATCACCCCGCTTGCATTGGCCCCGATATGGCCCAGCAGGTTGTACTGATGCCCTGCCCGGGTGCCCGCACGCTCGATCTCCACCCCCTGCCCTGCCCGCGTGTGCACGGCTTCGCGGTGCTCCTCGAAGCGGTGGAAGAACGCGGTCAGCGGCACGCTGAGCACATGCGCTAGGGTCTGCAAGGTGGTCAGCGAGGGCGAGGTATTGCCGTTCTCGATCTTCGACAACATGCCGATGGAAAGACCAGTCAACGCGGCCAGTTCCGCAACGGTCATGTTCTTTTGCTTGCGAAAGGTGCGCAATTCGCGGCCAATCGCCATTTCGAGATTGTTCTCGCGCGGCTCGCGCGGGCGGTGGGGGTCCTGGCTCAATCTGGCTTTGCGCTGCGGCAGATCATCGTCTTGGATTGGCTGCGACATCATAAGACCCTGAGCAAAGCGCCTCCGGCAAGATCCGAGAAGCATGACAGTTATTCCCCGTAAGTTTAGAGCGCAGCGCTGGAAATGAACATATCCAACTGAGGCTTACCGCTTTTTCGGGCTTTCCCGTGCCGTGCCAGGTCCCTTGGCGCGGGTTGTGACGCGTGTCCGAAAACCTCGGAGACCCGATCAGAATAGCCACCGCGCGCGCCGATGAGCATCTTGCCGAGGCACCTGGAGCAGTTATCGCTTGTTGACGCCAGGCGCAGGTCAACCTGCTCCGCTTGCGCGATGCCGCCCCGCTGCCATCAGGATCAAGGTTGGTCAGAACACTGATTTCGCAGCCGTAATCAGCGAATGATGCAGGCTTTGCGCAGCAGAGCGCGGGCCGTAGAGCGTGATGCTCTCAGCATGGCGAATGACGAAGCAGCTCAGATGCTCGATCAGGGTCCGGCGCGCATGACCCGGTTGCAACTTGCCCATATCGAGATTGCACAAACGCTCCATCACGCGCGAAAGGCTCTCCCCGGTCAGGTCGAACCGCACCCATGCACCCGTCTGGTCGGTCACGCTGGCAGTATCTGCGCAGGCGCTCTTGATCTGAACTGCAAGGTCGGGGCGGGTTGCATAGGAGGCCTCTAGCATCCAGACATGCGGGCCGATCCAGAACGCCGCGAGCGTCTCCGCGCTGACATAAGCAGCGATACCCGGAACCTTCACGCCCAGCCCCTTTTCCAGCGCAGTTTGACAGTTTGCTTCCTGCCCCAGACGCGCGGCGACGGAGGCCAGCGCCCAGTCGGGCGACTCGGTGATCGTGACGGGGCCGATTGTGTCGGAGCGCGGGTGTGAGGCACCCAGCGCGGTCATGGGGACAAGGTCATGCACGGAGGCGCTCTCCTTCCGGGTCAACGAAATGGGCCGAGACGATTTCGATCTCGACATCCTCGCCTGTGAGCGGACTGGCCGCGCGCAGGCTCTCGCCCATCCGCGCCTGCCCGTTCTTCAGAAAGCCTATGGCGATGTAGCTGCCGAGTGTCGGCGAGTAGCAGGCCGAAGTCACATAACCCAGATCATTGGCGGCAACGGCTTTTGCGCCTTTTTCCAACAGATGCGCCCCGGCTGGGATGCGGACCTGCGGGTCTTTGGGGCGAAGGCCGACAAGGTTCAGCGCGTCCGCAGTGGTCAGGCCTTCGCGGCGCGACAGCAACGTACCGATACTGTCTTTCTTGGTGCTAACCATACGGCCCAGACCAAGATTGAGCGCTGTGGTCGTACCGTTCAACTCATTGCCCGCTGCATGGCCCTTCTCGATGCGCATGACGCCGAGGGCTTCGGTGCCATAGGGGGTGACGTCGAACTCCGCCCCGGCTTCCATGATGCGCCGGATCAGGGCATCGCCATAACGCGTGGGCACGGCGAGTTCATAGGCGAGTTCCCCGGAGAACGAGATACGGAACAGCCGCGCAGGGCAGCCATTGCAGATCGTGATCTCGGCACAGGCCATGAAGGGAAAGGCTTCGTTCGAGATGTCGAAAGCCGGATCGACAAGCTTTTGCAGCAGCTTGCGCGCTTTCGGCCCAGCAATGGCGTATTGCGCCCATGCTTCGGTCGTCGAGATAAGCTGAACATCCATATCGGGCCAGAGGCATTGACGGGCGAATTCCATGTGGCGATAGACCGGGACGGCATTCGCGGTCGTGGTCGTGACGACGAAATGATCCTCGGCAAGGCGCCCGGCCGTGCCATCATCGAAGGCAATCCCGTCCTCGCGCAGCATCAGCCCGTAGCGCACGCGCCCAACAGCGAGCTTGTCGAAGCCGTTGCAATAGATGCGGTTCAGGAAGGCCGCAGCGTCGCGCCCCTGCACGTCGATCTTGCCCAGAGTGGTTACGTCGCACACACCGACTGAACCACGCGTTGCGCGTACTTCGCGGTCCACGCTCTCGCGCCATGTTGTCTCGCCCGGACGCGGAAACCATTGCGCGCGCAACCACTGACCCACCTCGACAAAAACTGCGCCTTGCTCCTGCGCCCAATGATGGCTGGGTGTCAGCCGGCTTGGGCGGAAATCGGCCCCGGTCGATCGGCCTGCGAGCACTCCCATCGCAACCGGCGTATAAGGCGGACGGAAGATGGTGGTGCCAGTCTGGGCGATGGTCTGGCCGGTCAGTTCCGCCATGACGGCAAGCCCGCCCATATTCGAGGTCTTGCCCTGATCGGTTGCCATGCCAAGCGTGGTGTAGCGTTTCAGATGCTCGACCGCTCGGAAGCCTTCCTGGTGGGCGAGTTTCACGTCCTTGACGGTCACATCATTCTGGAAATCGAGCCAGGCGCGCTTGTCGCCCTTGACATGCCAGAACGGAGTGATGCGCGTGGGCGCATCCTCGGAATCTGGCAGGACGGGGAGTGTGGCTTCGATGTCCAGATCGGTGAGCGCCCGCACCGCCTTTTCAGCCCCGCCTGCGAGCGCGGCATGGGTGCTGAATTGCCCTTCGGCAGCCCCGGCGACAGTCATGCCCGGCGGCAGATCACCAGCGGGGACAAAGCCCGCGATGCGCTCGTCCCAAGCGGGCCGCCCGCGCTGGTGACAGGTCAGCGCAACATTGGGGTTCCAGCCGCCCGAAACGCCGAGCGCGCCAACTGCGAGTTTGCGGGTCTGGCCATTGGCGAGCTTCACGGTGATCCCGGTCAGGCCCAGCCGTCCGGTGGTGTCAATCACCTGCGCACCTGCGAGAAGCTCTGTGCCTGAGACAGTGGCTGCGTCGGGGCGGGTGTCGATCAGGGCGGCGACTTTCACACCCCTGGCGATCAGGTCAGCGGCCGTGCGGTGGCCGTCGTCGTTGTTGGTAAAGACCGCGACAGTCTCGGCAGGCGAGACGGCCCAGCGGTTGACATAAGCGCGCAAAGCGCTGGCGGTCATGATGCCGGGGCGGTCATTATTGGCAAAAGCAATCGGGCGCTCCAGCGCGCCTGCGCAGAGCAGCGTGCGCTGGGTGTAGATACGCCAGAGGATCTGGCGCGGTTTACCCTCTGGCGGGACGGGCAGATGGTCCGAGACGCGCTCGACCGCGCCATAGATGCCGTGGTCGAAAGCCCCGAAAACAGTCGTGCGGGGCATGAGGCGGATATTGGGCAGGGCGCTGAGTTCCGCGATTGTCTGAGTAGCCCACTCGCTCGCTGCCATATCGCTGATCGAAAACGTCTCGGCATTGAGCCGCCCGCCCATGCGGAAATCCTCATCCGCAAGGATAACGCGCGCGCCTGCGCGCCCGGCTGTGAGCGCAGCCATCAGACCCGAAGGCCCGGCCCCGATGATCAGCAGGTCACAATGCAGAAAGCCCTTGTCGTAAGCGTCAGAGTCGGGCTTGGTGGTGATCGCGCCAAGTCCTGCCGCGCGGCGGATGATCGGTTCGTAAAGCTTCTCCCAAAAGGCAGCGGGCCACATGAAGGTCTTGTAGTAGAAACCCGCTGTCAGAAAGGTCGAGAGACGGTCATTGATCGCGAGCGCGTCGAATTTCAGGCTCGGCCAGGCGTTCTGCGGCTCGGCGCGAAGCCCGTCGAAAAGCTCTATGACCGTGGCCCGGGTATTGGGTTCCTGTCGCCCGCCGCTGCGCAATTCGACCAGCGCATTGGGTTCGTCGCTGCCCGCCGTCAGCACCCCGCGCGGGCGGTGATACTTGAAGGACCGGCCCATCAGTCGCACGCCATTGGCAAGCAGGGCCGAGGCGAGCGTGTCGCCGGGATGGCCCTTGTAGTATCGGCCATCGAAACGGAAGCTGAGTTTCGTCTCGCGGTCGATCTGGCCGCCTGTCCCGAGCCTCATCTGCTGCGCCCCATGCTTCGCGCGACATCGCGCGCCAGTTCGACATTTGTGATTTCATGCGTCACCGTATTGCGGGTGACGACCAGCCAGGACCGGTCGCCTTGCTCATGGAACCACAATTCGCGATGCGCACCGGCCGGATTTTCGCGCAGATAAAGGTAGTCGAAGAAGGCTGCCTCGGCGCTCTCGGCCATGCCATCAGGCCGGTCGATAAGGCGGAAATCGCCTTTGTAAACGAATTCCTGCGCATCGCAGGGCCCAAGGAGCGGGTGGTTGATGATCATGACTGCTCTCGCTGGCGCGGCGCCGGGGCGCGGCGGTGTGTTTGAGTATTTCCGGCAAGATGAAACATGGGGTGGCTCAGTGCAGATTGGGCTGCGCGCCCATGCCTTTCTCGTCGATCAGGTAGCCGCGTTCGAAACGGTCGAAGCGGTAGGCCGTGGCGGTCGGGTGGGGTTGGTCTGTGGCCAGAAGATGCGCGAAGCACCAGCCTGAGGCGGGCGTCGCCTTGAACCCGCCATAACACCAGCCGCCGTTGAAATAGAGCCCGTCGATATCGGTGCGGTCGATGATGGGCGAGCCATCCATGCTCATATCCATGATCCCGCCCCAAACGCGCAGCAGGCGCACGCGGCCAAGACCGGGGAAGAGCGCCATGCCGCCCTCTGCGACATCCTCGATCACGGGCAGGTTGCCGCGCTGGGCATAGGAATTGTAGCCGTCAATGTCACCGCCGAAGACGAGCCCGCCCTTGTCGGACTGGCTGCAATAGAAATGCCCTGCGCCAAAGGTGATCACGCCGGGCAGAACAGGTTTCAGACCTTCGGTGACAAAGGCTTGCAAGACATGGGATTCGATAGGCAGGCGCATACCCGCCATTGCCATGACGCGCGACGAATTGCCCGCGACGGCCACGCCGACCTTGCCTGCGCCAATAAAACCGCGCGAGGTTTCGACCCCCATGCATTTGCCGTTTTCGATGCGAAAGCCGGTGACTTCACAATTCTGGATGATGTCGACACCGCGCTGGTCGGCCCCGCGCGCGTAACCCCATGCCACGGCATCATGGCGCACGGTCCCGCCGCGACGCTGGGCAAGCCCGCCCTGGATCGGGAACCGCGCATCATTGAAGTTCAGGAACGGATATTCGCGTCGGACTTGGTCGCGGCTCAGGAGTTCGGCATCCGCGCCGTTGAGGATCATGGCATTGCCGCGCCGGATGAAAGCATCGCGCTGCGCATCAGAATGGATAAGGTTCAGAATGCCGCGCTGGCTGACCATGGCGTTATAGTTGAAATCCTGCTCCAGCCCTTCCCAGAGCTTGAGGGAGAATTCGTAGAACGGCTCATTGCCATCGAGCATGTAATTCGAGCGGATGATGGTCGTGTTGCGCCCGACATTCCCGCCACCGATCCACCCTTTCTCGATAACTGCGATCCGGTGCTGGCGAAACTCTTTGGCCAGGTAATAGGCCGTGGCCAGCCCATGCCCGCCACCGCCCACGATGACGATATCATAATTTGGCTGCGGGTCAGGCTCGCGCCATGCAGGTCGCCAGCCCTTGTGGCCGGTCAGGGCCTCTTTGATGACGCGAAAACCGGAATAACGCATGGCAGACCTCTGGGTTGCTTCCCAACACTAGACGATTCCGAAATGCGTGGCAGCCCGAGATCTGACAAGAGTGGCGTGAAATGCGACTCGCTTGAGCAATGGTGTTAAATCGGTCGATTTTCAATCACATAGTGTCAGCAGAGCGGCTGCTTTCTGCGCCGTGCGAAAATGAAAGCCTCTGGTGCTCCAAGCTGTTTGATTCCGAGATTTGATGGTGCGATCCATCCAAGGGAATGAGAGAAAACATCATGGGTCAATGTTCATCACGTGAGTGCCACGGTGACATAAATCGTTGATTGGGCCCGCCGTATACCGAGACATCCGCCTTGCGCAGGCGCAGGCTCGATCAGGGTGACAGGGGCGCGCTGTGCTTTTATGGTGCCCTTGGTCGTAAAGCCCCGACGCTTGGTCGGAGAAATCAATTCTCAGTGGCTCGCAAAGGGCTCGCCTTCGTGATCTGCTTCGCAACTCAGCGACAGGAGACAACAGGTATCACCCATGGGATACAGTCTTGATACCGCAGATCACGACCCGTTGGCGCCAGAGGCGTTACAAAGGCTCGGAGCCCGCGCCGATGCGCCGGTATTCTGGCCGCTGCGACTGCAAAACCGACTCGCGCTGCCCGGTCTTGCCGGAGGCATTGTCGCCATCGCGTTTCTGTTGCTGGCCTGGGCTGCGGCGGGCGGCGGGCATATCGCGGCCTTGCCGACCGCACAGGTCGGAGAAGCCCTGTTCTTCGCTCTGTCGCTTGGTCTGATCGTTGAACTGGCTGCACTTATCCCGCGCTCGGCGCAGGGTGATCTGGATGCGCTGGCCAGCGAACTGACGCTAGACCCGACCGATATCGAGCGGCTGAAAGCCTCGCTGATCCGGTATCAGCCCGGCGATGTTGCCGTGAACGCGGCTATCGGGCTTGCAATCGGCGTCCTGCATGTCGCACTGCTCGGCTCGGGCTGGGCGACCCTGTCGGGCGATCCGCTCGCCATTTTGCTGGGCTTCGGCACTGTGGCGCTCTGGTCGATGATGGTGCAGACCGGAACCCTCTTCGTCGCCAATGCCCGGCTATTCGCGCGTCTGGGGCGCAGCGGCGTGCGCGTCGAAATCCTCGTTCTCGACCGATTGCGCCCCTTCGCCAGCGCCGCGCTGCGACCGATGCTTCTGGTGATGGTGCTGCTTGCGGCCTATCCGCTGATGCTTCTGGGCACCGCAGGGCTGGAGGCCACAGCCGCGATAGGCCCGGTGGCGACAGCGCTTCTCGCCCTGGCGGTGGTATGGCTGCCCCTGCGCGGTCTGCGCGCGCGTATCCGCGAGGCGCGCGTGCTGCAGATCAAGCGCATCGACGCCGCGATTGCCGACGCGCTGCGCGCTGTGGACAAGCATGGCGTGCCCGATCATCCGCAGCGGCTGGAGGCGCTGATCGGTTTGCGCAACCGGGTGCAGGCGGCGCCTTCCCTGCCTGTCGGACTGGGCGGTATCGGGCGCGGGCTGCTTTATCTTGCGCTGCCAGTGGCCACTTGGGGCGGCAAGGGCTTTGCCGAGGCGTTGCTGAACTGGCTGTTCTGACGCCCTGCCCCTCTGACCAACGCGGGCAGCGGCCAGAGAACCCGCATCGCGGTTTCGTTTCTGCCTCCGGACCCGGTGGCCGTATCAGGCCCGTTTCCATTCAGGCTCGACATAAGCGGACGAATACCGCAGTCATGGCACATGACGACAAGATACCCCCTGTACGGCGGTTTGCTATCATTTGTGGGCTTTGCGTTCATGCTGCTGGTCTCGGCCATGGCACTGCGCGCAGACCCGCTTGGCGAGCGGCTGGAACGCCAACTGCCCATCCTGATGGAACGTCATGGTGTGGCTGGAGTGAACGCTGTCATCCTGCGCGAGGGGCGCGAGGTCTGGGCCGGAACCTTCGGCATGTCCGATCCAGAGGCCGGTATCGCGATGACCCGCGTAAGCGTGTTTCGAGTGGAGTCGATCTCCAAGCCCGTCACCGCCTGGGGAGTGATGCGACTGGTGGAAGGGGGCGCGGTGGCGCTCGATGATGTGGTATGGGATCACGTTACCTCATGGGCTCCACCCCCCGGAACGCCCGACATGACCATCCGCCAGTTACTGAGCAATAGCGCAGGCCTTGGCATCGGCGATTTCACCGCACGCCACCCGCCCGGTGCGGCCCCGGCCCTGCGGCAAGCCATGGAGGGTGATTTCGCGGTGATCGGCGCGCCGGGCGCTGGCTTTCACTATTCCAATACCGGCTTCAACCTGCTCGAGGTCCTGATCGAGGATGTCTCGGGACAGGATTTTGGCGATTTCATGAACGAGATGGTCCTCGCAAAGCTCGGGGCCGGGCAGGCCAGCTTCGACTGGAGCGCGGCGCTGGCGGAGCGGATGCCGGTTGGCCATGGCTTGCAGGCGCAGCGGATCGCGCCGCATGTCTATCCGGCAGGCGCCTCGGGCGGGCTCTTGGCCGATATCGATGCCATTGCCCGCTTCGTCCGCGCCGGAATGCACGCGCCCCATCGCGCGGCGGAGGTTGGGCTACCGGATGCGTTGCTGGCGCTAATGCATGCCGCGCAGGTGCCGGTGGGCGGGGTTTACGGCGTTGTCACCGATGGCTACGGGCTGGGCCACTTCACCGAAACCCTGTCGGATGGCCGCAAGGCGGTCTGGCATGGCGGGCAGGGACACGGCTGGATGTCGCATTTCCACCTCGTGCCCGAGAGTGGCGATGCGATCATCCTGCTGACCAACAGCCAGCGCGCCTGGCCACTCTTCGCCACTGTGCTGCGCGAATGGTCAAACGCGTTGGGGGTGGCGCCGGTGGGCATGGCGCGGGTGGCGCATCTCTGGGCATTGGGGCTCGCGCTGACGCTGGGGCTCGCACTCGGCGCGGCGGCACAGGCGTTGCGGTTGATCATCGGTTGGCGGCGCGGAAGGCGACGGTGGCAGCGCCCCACCTTGGCGCGCAATGTACTCGCCCTCGGCGGTGCCGGTCTCATCGCCATCGTGGCATGGGCGGCGAGGCAGGAGTATCTGATCACCGATTCCGTCCTGCCCGGGCTGAGCCAATGGCTTGGGCTGGCAATTGCTGCGGCGGGGCTGATGGTGCTGCTCAGTGCGTTCTTTGCCCCGCACCACGCCTGATGCCCCTCTACCCGCCGCGCGGGATCACCTCGGTCGCGGCCCCCGCGCGGGTGAACATGGCCTTGCGGTCCAGCCAGACGACCAGCGCGGCCAGCGGCACGAAAAGATAGAAATCCCATGGCTGCCCGTCAGGCCAGATCGGCATATTCAATTGCCAGTGAAACAGCACCGCGATCAGGATCGAACCTCGCGCGGCATTGAAGAACCCGGTCAGGATCACACTGACCGCCACAGCGCCGACCAGAAAGGCCAGCAGGCCGAAATCGCTTTGCGGGGTCCCCGAGAGGTAGAAGGCCGGCACATGCCATATCGCCCAGAACACGCCCACCACAAGCCCGGCCCAGATCGGTGCCATCTGGCGTTGCAGCAAGGGTGTGGCATAGCCGCGCCAGCCGAATTCCTCGACCGGGCCGAGGATCAGCATGAAGCCCATCAGCACCAGCAGCTCCGCGAGCGGCGGCTGCGCCAGGGCCTCGGCCGTCAGCGTGCCCGTCATGGCCGCGCCGATGAAGGACATCGCCGGCAGCACGAGGATCAGCAGCGCCCACCAAGCCAGCGGCGCGCGCCACAGCAGCAGGCGCGACAGGAACAGCCTGAGGCCCGCCCATCCGCCATACCATAGCACCAGCGCGAAGGCAGCGATGGCGGGCGCATAGACCGCGAGCATGAAGAGCGGGTTGGTGGCCCGAACCTCGCCAAACAGTGCTTCGATCGGTTCGGGAAAGGCCAGAAACAGCCCCGCCAACCCCCATGCGATGGCGAATGTCAGTGCGAAGAAAACCCAGACTGACCCGGGCGGAGGATCAATGATACGGCTCATGATGCGCGCATAATGCCAAGAAAGCGCGCCGTGGGGAAGGAATCTGTGTTCGGTGCGGGGTTCAGGGAGATGACCGCGCCGGATCCTGTCAAATAGCCGGGTTCAGCGCCCGATTGCGGTATAGAACTCGCGCAGCGTTTGCAGCCGCGCCGCGTTCCAGCCCGGCGGATCGGTCATGGCGATCCAGCCATCGATATAATGGGTGGCAGCATAGGCATGGCCAACACCGATGGGGGTACGGAAGGCCGCCACCAGATCGGCGAAGAGTTGCAGCATGGTCACCACCGGAACCCAGCGAAATGCCGGTGAGACATCGGGCGCGCGCGGGCGCAGCCATTCGGGACGCTTCCACAGGCTGTCAGGCGAGAAGAAGGTGATCGCATCCGAGGGGTATTGCAGGTAGAGGATTCGAGTTGGCCCCCATGGCGCATCGCCATGGTCAGGTATGCCCTCTTGGGTGGCAAAACGCACCAGACTGCCCTGCCCCACCACCGGTCGCCATGCCGGACTGCCCGGATTGCGTCTTGCGGTGAATTGCTTCCACAGCGGGTTGGTAAAGGTGGGCCCGACCCAGAACGCCCCGTCATAAGGCGCAGCAAGAATGTTCCAGACATCAGCCGAGAGTTCCGAATTGCGCGAGCCAAGGCTGAGCCCGTGCAGGTAGAGCCGGGGCCGCGCATCCTCGGGCAGGCGCCGCCAGTGGTCATGGATGGCATGAAACACCTCGCGCGCGGTCTCGGCGCCATAGTCGGGATCAACCAGAAGCGCCAGCCAACTGGGCAGATATGAATACTGCACCGACACTGTCGCCACATCGCCGCGCCAGAGGTATTCCAGCGTCGAGAGGCTGGAGGGATGCACAAAGCCGGTCCCTGTCGGCGTGGCGATCACCAGCAACTCGCGCTCGAAAGCACCTGTGCGCAACAATTCGGCCAGCGCCAGTTCGGCGCGTTCCTCGGGCGTTTCAGCGGCGTTGAGGCCGACATAGACGCGCACCGGGCTCTGCACCGGGTGGGCGTCATTGTCACCAGCGATATCGGCAATCTGCGCCACGCTGGGAAAGGCGCTGACGCGGGAGCGCCCGGCCGCGCCGAGACTCTCCCAGTCCATGAGCGACTCGGCACTGCCCGAAACCGCCGGGTCGGTCGGGGGCGGCACATCGGCGAGGATCAGCGCATCAACCTGCTGCGCCCCGCTGTCGAGCGCGCGCAGCACTGCGCCGCCGAGGACACCATTGCCCACTGTCCAGAACAGCGTGGCGGTCAGCACCAGCGCCACGGTCAGCGCCAGCCGCGCGGGCAGAAAACGCGACATGCGATTCGCCGCCGCCACCACGGCCGCCTGCACGATCCGCCCCAGCGCCAGCAGGGGCACCACAACTGCCAGTGCGACAGCGACGATGATGAAGGGGCGGGCCGTTTCCACCGGCGGCATGCCGGCGGCTGCGTTGACCGCATTCTGCCAGTCGGTCGCGCGCGTGAGCCCGTAGATGATGATCGCCGCGGCAATCGCCCGTCCGGCCCAGTATCCCCAAGCCGGGCGCCAGCGCGGCATCCCGAGCCAGCACAGGACCCCGCCCAACACGACGATCAGCGCATAGACGGCCACGAAGGACGCTCCTGCAAGCAGCCCTTGCAGCGCCCCGGTGCGCGGGATCAGTGACGGCGTCAACGCCATGGTGAAGGCCAGCGCTCCGGCGATCAGTGCGACGGGCACCAGCGGGTCGAACAGGGGTTTGTGGGTGAAGGCACGGGCCATGGGCTGCATTCAAACAGATGCGCTGCCAGTTGCAACCCTTGGGCTGCGCGGCCACCCAGCGCGAGGAAAAACGCTTCTCTAGCGCAGCCTCAACCCTGTCGCCTTGTCAAACAGGTATACCTCTTCCGGCGCGACGTGGACCGAGACATCGGCGCCCGGTTTCTCGACATGGGTGCCCTTGGTCTCGATGACCAGCTTGGGTTCGGACCGGGCGGCACAATGGATGTAGGAGACTCCGCCCAGCGCCTCGGTCATCTCGACCCGGTGCGTGCTGCCCTCGCGGACATGGATATCCTGCGGGCGCACGCCCAGCACCAGATCAGTGACATGCGACGGCGGGCGGCAGGGGATGACATCGGG
>SLJW01000023.1 GCA_007134865.1 Paracoccaceae bacterium
ATGCGCTGGGCGTGACCCAAGCAGCCCTCGCCTTCGAGATCGCACCGCTGTCAATAACCCGCCTGCGCTGCCTGCCGGGCGGCCTGTCAGTGATCGCAGTGAATGTGAGACTCTGAGCCACCATCAAGGTTCCGCTGGCGCGCGCATGGGCGTTGACCCTAGGCTCATCTCAGCGAGCGCCGCAATCCCGGCTGCAGCAAGCAGGGGCAGGAACGTCCAGGATGATGGCGTCAGGTATCCGCTCTTCGGGCGTGCCGAGGTGGTGACGCGGGCGGGGCGGCATGGCCGTTTTGCTCCGGGCACTGGCGTTATTGCCAAAGACAGGAGGCTTGCGCGCGTGCAGTGTTATGCTCCGGTCAAGATGCGTGAACGACTCGTCCGTCTGTCCCGCTGGCTCGGCCCGCCCCTTGTCGTGGGGCTGGTTCTGGGGCTGCTCGGGCCGTTCGGCACGTATCAGTCGCTTGCTGCTGGACCGCGCCTGGCCTATTGGCTTGCGGTCATCTCGATGAACTGGTTCTTGACGAATGCCATCGTGCGGCAGGCAGAGGCGCTGGCTGGAGACCGGCTTCCCATGTCACGGATCTCAGTGCCGCTGCTGGGCGCCTGGCTCGCCGCACTACCTGCAACCGGGATCGTGGTGCTGGCGAACGGGCTATCGGGGATTGGCTGGCCGGCGAATATGGTGGTGCTGCTCGGGCAGGTCCTGGTGCTGCTCACTGCAATTACTCTGCCCATCTACACATTGGAAGAGATGCGGGCGCGTCTCGATGACCGCCGTGATCAAGACCAGCCGGACGCGGGAGCGCCAACGAAGCCCATGACAGAAGCCCAGACCACATGGCATGCCGGAGAAGGGCCCGCCCGTTTCGCGGCACGGCTCCCGCGCCCGATTGGAGGGCAACTCCTCTGCCTCGAAACGCAGGACCACTACCTGGTGATCCACCATTCGCGCGGCTCCGAGATGATCCTGTGCCGCATGAAAGATGCGGCCCGCGAACTGGATGGCCTTGGTCTGCGCGTGCACCGATCATGGTGGGTCGCGCGGGACGCGGTGGCGAGCGTCGAGCGTGACGGTCATTGCACGTTCCTGTGCCTCACCGACACCCGGCGTGTTCCGGTTGGCCGATCATTTCGCGCCGACCTGAAGGCAGCGGGCTGGCTCTGAGACCCGCGATCCGCAGCCATTTTCACCACGTCTCTGATAGGAGTGTGCCGGCGCCGAAATGGTGTGGGCGATTGGTCGGCCAGAAAAACTGGCCCTCTATCGGTCGGTGAGCGCGTTCGACAGGACGATGACAGGCCACGGGCGTTGCCGCGACGGCTGCGACCGAACGCGGCTTTTCTTGTCTCCCACACTCCAAGACGACGATAGGTGAGGAGCTTACTTGTAGCTGCTCATCAGCATGAAGATGCACCCTGCCAACAAGCCGAGTAGCGCCAGAAGAGGGAGGAAGAAAAACGCATCCATGGGTCATCCTTTCAAGGTTCTGTTAAGATCAAAGGTGCAGCATGACAGAGCATATCCGATTTCCCTGCGCTTCAAAAGACTTCCGAGAGCCTCGAGCGTTGTCCAGGCGGCCTTGCGCGCCATGGCGCCATCAGTCTGCGCCATTGCCAGCGCCCTCGGCCGGCACGCTCTCGGATTCCTCGGTCGCCTCGCTCTGGATCGGTCCATCCGCTTCCGGTTCGGTCATCAAGATCGACGTCAACAGCCAGATCAGCACGGCAATCGCGATTACAACTGCCAGAAACATGCCGAGCAACGGCACCTTGTGGCGTTTGGCTTGCTTTTTCGTATTGGTGTCCGGTGCACTCATGAGCGCTCCCTTCTTTGTTTCTGTGCCGGCGAAGGCCCGCCCTTGCTGGCGGATCGTCTGGGCAAAAGCCATGATTTCAGCGCCACCCGGTCCGCCACTCCTAGGAATCAACGCGACCTGATGGATCCGGTTCCTGAGCGATCAGGGGGTTCCGCTGTCCGGGGCGGCTTGCCGGCTGCGGAATTGCATTGCATGAAGACGCGCATAAGTGCCGTCTTCCACCAGCAGGCTGTCATGGGTGCCGTACTCGACAATCTGTCCCTGATCCATCACGAGGATCTGGTCGGCCTGTCGGATGGTCGACAGACGATGCGCAATGACCAGTGTGGTCCGCCCCTTTGACAGGCGGTCCAGAGCATCCTGAACCAGTGCTTCGGATTTGGTATCAAGCGCGCTGGTCGCCTCATCGAGCAGCAGGATCGGGGCATCACGCAGCAATGCCCGCGCAATGGCCACGCGCTGGCGTTGCCCACCCGAAAGTGCGGAGCCACGCGGTCCCGCGATCGTGTCGAGACCCTGGGGCAACAAGGGCAGGAACTGATCGACATGCGAGGCTGCCAGCGCGGCCTGCAGGCGCGTGTCCGATACACCCTTGGCGCCCATCAGAATATTGTCGCGGATCGTGTCATCAAAAAGCGGCGTGTCCTGACTGACGACTGAGAAGAGGCCGCGCAAGGCGCGCAGATCCATCTTGCGGATGTCCTGCTCGTTGATCAGAACCTGACCCGTGGCCGGATCGATCAACCGCGTGAGCATCGCGAATACGGTCGTCTTGCCCGCACCCGACGGGCCGACCAGCGCCGTGGTCTTGCCCGCTGGCGCAGTGAAGCTGAGATCGCGCAGGACGGGCTCAGCCTCGTAGCTGAAACTGACATGATCAAAGCGGACAGTCGCCCGATCGCGGGCGGGGGTTGGCAGATGCGGGCCTGGCAGGTTCTGCACCTTCGGGGCCAGATGCACCAGATCATAGGTCCGCTCGAGCGCAGCAAGTTTGCCCTGCCACTCCGCCGACAGAGCTGTCAGACGCCGCAGAGGGTCGATGAGAAGCCCCAGCGCCGTAAAGAAGGACATGAACTGCCCCACGGTATGGGTCCCGGCGATGATCTGCATCCCGCCATAGAAGAGCACCAGACCGATCCCGATGGCGGCGCCGAAATCCAGAAGGACAGGAACGCTTGTCTTTGCAACTGTCGCTTGCAGGGCCTTGCGGATATGAAGCCGCTTGATTGTCGCAAAACGGCTGACCTCGCGCGCCTCCGTCCCGCTGAGTTGTACGGTCTGGATGCCATGAAAACTTTCGTCCAGCCGCTTGCTGAGTTCGGCCCGGCTTTGCAGCGCCTCGCGGCTGCGCTTGCGGATCAGACGCTGCAGCATCTGGATGGGAACAATGACCACCGGGACAAACAGCATCGCAAGCAGCGTCCAGAGCCAATCCGTCCACAGCGCGACCCCGATCAGGACGATCACGGTCGCACCATCGCGCCCGACCGTGAGCAACATGTTCGAGAGCACGTCGCCGACCGCAGAGGTGTCATTCTGAGTGCGCGAAATCAGAAGCCCGGGCCCGTTGCGTTTGTAAAACCCTTGATCGAGGGAATAGAGATGGCGCAAGACCTTCAATTGTGCAGCCTTGACCGCGAGATTGGCCTGCCAGAACAGGATCACCTTGTGCCCGAACCGCGCGATGCCTCGGATAACGAAGACCGCTGCCATGGCAAGCGCGATGAAGACCACACGGCTTTCATCGCCGGCCACCAGAACATCGTCGAAGATTGGCCGCATCAGATAGCTTATCGCGCCGACCATCGACGCCTCAACGAGCATGAAGGCCACCGCGATCAGGCAATAGCCGATCCTCTGTCTGAGGAACTCGTCCCACAGCCAGCGCGCGATGATCCAGTCCTTTCCCTTCACAAGAGGCGGGGCAGACGTATCGGCGGACATATCCCCATCCGAAAGCGAGCGTTCCGATCTGCATTACAGGCTTTGGCGATCGCCTGAAACCGGCTTTTGCACTGCTGGCCAGATGCTCCGGAGATTTTCAGGCCTCTCGAAACACCGGCAGACCCGGGTTTGGTGGATCGGCGCGGGACTTGCTAGCGGCAGCGCTCGATCACATTGTGCAGGCGTGGCAAGGCAAGGAATTCGGAATGGGTCTTTCCGCGCTGCCTGTGCCGCCAGCGGACCGGCGCGGCCGCAAGGGCCGCAAGCCGCACCAGCGGGGCCGCGCGCTTCACCCGCGCAATGACGCAGCGCCTATCCTGCGCAATATAGCCGCGTAGGACGGCCTCCGCAGAACGCTCCGAGCCCATGCGGGTGGAAAGCAGGGAATGCACCAGCACCAGAAGGTCGCGCGCTTGCCTGGCCGGGCCTGCCTGCACGCGCGCGCCAAATTCGAGATCGAGGAAAACCACCTCGCCCTTGCTCCAGCAAATGTCACGAA
>SLJW01000136.1 GCA_007134865.1 Paracoccaceae bacterium
CTTGGCTTTACGGATGTTGCGCGCCATGTTTGCGATCACATTCCATCATGGCCGGAGCGTCAGGCTCCAGCGCCCTGCGGCGGCACGTCCAGCGAAGGGCCTGTTTTTCTTGAACCTCTGCATTGCAGCGAAAAGATATTTACGATCTTTACCGCGCCAATGTGAATTAATTCACAAGAAAATCGTTATTTTAAAAAAAGTTACCACTTTCTTGACGAATACGTTATAAGGGCTGTGGGGAAGCATGACGCTGCGTCACGTTTGCGTCAGAAATTCATGGGAGGAGTGGGGCCGGTCGGGCCATTCGTGCCTCCCGATACTGGAGGAGCATTTATGTCCCAAATCTACCCTGCATCAGATGATTTCATTGCCAATGCGCATGTCGATGCTGCCACTTACGAAGAGATGTATGCCGCGTCGGTCTCTGATCCCGAGAGCTTCTGGGGCAAGCATGGCAAGCGGATTGACTGGATCAAGCCCTATTCTCGCGTCAAGAACACGACTTTCGAGTTCGGCAAGGTAGATATCAACTGGTTTGAGGACGGCACACTGAACGTGTCGGCCAATTGCATCGACCGCCACATTCCCACGCGAGGCAACCAGACCGCAATTATCTGGGAGCCCGATGAACCGAGCACACCGGCGCAGCACATCACCTATCTGGAACTACTGGAAAAGACCTCGCGCATGGCCAACGTGCTCAAGGAGCATGGTATCGGCAAGGGCGACCGCGTGGTGATCTACCTGCCAATGATCCCCGAGGCGGCCTATGCGATGCTCGCCTGTGCGCGGATCGGCGCGATTCATTCCATCGTTTTCGCCGGCTTCTCGCCCGATGCGCTGGCCGACCGGATCAATGGGTGCGACGCGAAGGCCGTGATCACTGCCGATACCGCCCCGCGCGGTGGACGGCGGACCCCGCTCAAGATCAACACCGACAAGGCGCTGCGCAATTGCAAGGACCGGGTCAAGTGTATGGTCGTGAAGCATACAGGCGACCAGACCACTTGGGTCGACGGGCGCGATGTGGACATAAATGCTGAGATGGCAGAGGCCTCGCCCTATTGCCCCTATACCGAGGTGGGCGCCGAGGACCCGCTATTCATCCTGTATACCTCCGGCTCGACCGGCAAGCCCAAGGGTGTGGTGCATACTTCGGGCGGCTATCTGGTCTACGCCTCGATGACGCAGCAATACACCTTCGATTACCACGACGGCGATATCTTCTGGTGCACTGCCGATGTGGGCTGGGTCACCGGCCACAGCTACATCGTCTATGGCCCGCTCGCCAATGGTGCGACCACGATCATGTTCGAGGGCGTGCCGACCTATCCGGATGCGGGCCGGTTCTGGGAAGTCTGCGCCAAGCACAAGGTCAATCAGTTCTACACGGCGCCGACCGCCATCCGCGCGCTGATGGGTCAGGGGACCGAATGGGTCGAGAAGCATGACCTGTCGTCGCTGAAACTTCTGGGTACGGTCGGGGAGCCGATCAACCCCGAAGCCTGGAACTGGTACAACGAGAATGTCGGCAAGGGCAAATGCCCGATTGTCGATACCTTCTGGCAGACCGAGACCGGCGGGCACATGATCACCTCGCTGCCCGGTGCGATCCCGAACAAGCCGGGCTCCGCCACCAAGCCTTTCTTCGGTGTGCAGCCCGAGGTTCTGGACCCGGCCACTGCCGAGGTTCAGTCCGAGACCAAGGCCGAAGGCGTGCTCTGCATCAAGGATAGCTGGCCGGGGCAGATGCGCACGCTCTGGGGCGATCATGCCCGTTTTGAGGAGGCGTATTTCAGCCAGTACAAGGGTTACTACTTCACCGGCGACGGCTGCCGTCGTGATGAGGATGGTTATTACTGGATCACGGGCCGCGTCGATGACGTCATCAATGTCTCGGGGCACCGCATGGGCACGGCAGAGGTCGAGTCCGCGCTGGTTGCGCATGAGACCGTGGCCGAGGCCGCTGTCGTGGGCTACCCGCATGACATCAAGGGACAGGGCATTTATGCCTATGTCACGCTGATGAACGGGGTCGAGCCCACTGATGAGCTGCGCAAGGAGCTTGTCAAATGGGTGCGCGCCGAGATCGGCCCGATTGCCTCGCCCGATCTGATCCAATGGGCGCCTGGTCTGCCGAAAACCCGCTCGGGCAAGATCATGCGCCGCATCCTGCGCAAGATCGCCGAGAATGACTATGGCAGCCTTGGGGACACATCGACACTGGCCGAACCTGCCGTCGTCGATGACCTGATCGAAAACCGCATGAACCGGGCGTGAGAGAGATGAGCGATACAATGACCCAGACGACCGTCCTCATCCTGCTCGGCCCTCCGGGTGCGGGCAAAGGCACACAGGCGCGGATGCTCGAGGAGCAATTCGGGCTGGTGCAGCTTTCAACCGGTGATCTGTTGCGCGCGGCTGTGGCCGCGGGCACTGATGCCGGCAAACAAGCCAAGGCGGTGATGGAATCGGGCGGGCTTGTCAGCGACGAGATCGTGCTGGCCATCCTCAAGGATCGCATGGCCGCACCCGACATGGAGAAGGGCGCTATCCTCGACGGCTTCCCGCGTACGGCCAAGCAGGCGGAGGCGCTGGATGCACTCCTGGCCGAGATCGGCATGGGACTTGGCGCAGCGATCTCGCTCGAGGTGGATGACGAAGCCATGGTCGAGCGCGTCTCGGGGCGCTACACCTGCGCCAATTGCGGCGAGGGGTATCATGACCTCCACAAGAAGCCCGCTGTAAATGGTGTCTGCGACAAATGCGGCGCGACCGAGTTCAAGCGCCGCTCGGATGACAATGCAGAGACAGTCAGCGCAAGACTTGCGGCCTATCACGAACAGACCGCACCGCTGATCAGCTATTACGAAGGCAAGGGCGCGCTGCGCCGTGTCGATGCGATGGGGGATATTGACCGCATCGCAAAAGATCTGGCGGCCATCGTCAAGGACGTGGCCGCCTGAGAAATCCGGGCAACCGGTCTGGCACCTGACGGTGTCTGAATGCAGAGCGTGGGAAAACCCCGCGCGCTGCAAACCCCCGGATCATGTCTGATGGCATGTCGGGAGGAGTGAGAGGAAGCCAGTCCCATGAGGGGGTTGGCGCAGGAGGATACTGGGAGACGTCACATGTCAGACAAATCGACAGACGCCTACTGGAAGGCCAATGTGCGCATCATCACCATCTGCATGGTGATCTGGGCGCTGGTGTCTTTCGGGTTCGGCATCGTATTTCGCCCGCTTCTGGCGGGTATCCCGGTCGGAGGCACCGACCTGGGGTTCTGGTTCGCGCAGCAGGGGTCCATGCTGACCTTCATCGTGCTGATCTTTTATTACCGCTGGTACATGAACAGGCTCGACCGCGAGTTTGGCGTGGAAGAGTGAGGGGCACCTGATCCATGAGCCAATTTGCAATCAATCTTATCTTCGTGGGCGCGTCCTTCGCGCTTTATATCGGTATCGCCATCTGGGCACGCGCCGGCAGCACCTCGGACTTCTACGCGGCCTCGCGTGGCGTCAACCCGGTCGTCAACGGTGCGGCGACGGCGGCTGACTGGATGTCGGCGGCGTCGTTCATCTCGATGGCCGGCCTTATCGCCGCTGTAGGTTATGGCAACTCGACCTTCCTGATGGGGTGGACCGGGGGCTATGTGATCCTCGCACTGCTGCTTGCGCCCTACTTGCGCAAGTTCGGCCGCTTCACTGTGCCGGATTTCATCGGTGACCGCTTCTACAGCCAGACCGCGCGTCTGGTGGCCGTGATCTCGCTTCTGACCATGTCGATCACCTATGTGATCGGGCAGATGACCGGGGCTGGCGTGGCTTTCTCGCGCTTTCTCGAGGTGGACAACACCACGGGTCTGCTGATCGCTGCGGGCGTCGTGTTCATCTATGCCGTTCTGGGCGGGATGAAGGGCATCACCTATACCCAGCTCGCACAATACTGCGTGCTGATCGTGGCCTATACCATCCCTGCGGTGTTCATCTCGCTGAACCTGACTGGCAATCCGCTGCCGCAACTTGGTCTGTTCGCGACCCATACCGAGTCCGGCCAGCCATTGTTGCAGACGCTGAACGAAGTGCTGATGGAGCTCGGCTTCAACGACTATACGGGCAATCATGGTTCGACCTTCAACATGGTGCTCTTCACCATGTCGCTGATGATCGGGACCGCCGGTCTGCCCCACGTCATCATCCGCTTCTTCACGGTGCCGAAAGTCGCCGATGCGCGGAC
>SLJW01000195.1 GCA_007134865.1 Paracoccaceae bacterium
CACGAAGTGCGGCCCCCCTGCTAGTATTGTCAAAGGCGGCAGTTTCAGCGTGCCGCGGGTCTTCTTCTGCCAGATGGAGGTCTCGCGACGCGCCCGCGGGCCGAAGCCCATTCCCTCGCCATTGCATAGACCGGTCGCGCGGCTGCCTGCAGGCGGCCAATCCGTAAACTCCGACCGCAGGCGCAGGCAGGGCCGCGCGAAGCACGGCCCTGCCTGTAGATCGTCAGTCAAGCGCAGCCAAGACGGCATCCAGCGCCTCGTCCCCGTCCAGCGTCGTGACACCCACCAGCCACGGCGCAATCGCATCACGGTTCGCGTCAAGCCACATGCGCGCAGCCGCACCGGGCTCCATGCCGTCATCGAGGATCGCGGCCATGATCTCGTTTTCCATCGCGAGCGTGAATTCGAGATTGTTCAGGAACGCGCCCAGATTGGGGCATGCCTCGACCAGACCGGCGCGGGTATTGGTATAGACCTCGGCCCCGCCCAGATCAGGGCCAAACCAGTCATCGCCGCCTTCGAGATAGGTCATCTCGAAATTGGCATTCATCGGGTGCGGCTCCCAGCCCAGGAACACGACCGGCTCGCCGCGCCGATCCGCGCGCGCCACCTGCGCCAGCATCCCCTGTTCGGAGCTTTCGACCAGTTCAAACCCGCCGAGCCCGAAGGCGTCCTCCTCGATCATGTCGAGGATAAGCCGGTTGCCGTCATTGCCGGGCTCGATGCCGTAGATGCGGCTGCCCAGAGCCTCGGCCTGTGCCGCGATGGCGGCAAAATCGGTGATGCCCAACTCCGCCCCGGCGGCATTGGTCGCCAGCGTATATTTCGCGCCTTCCAGGTTGCGGCGGACCGTGTCGACTGTGCCGGCCTCGCGATAGGGGGCGATATCGGCCTCCATTGTCGGCATCCAGTTGCCGAGGAAGATATCGACATCGCCATTGGCCATCGAGGTATAGGTGACTGGCACCGAGAGCACGAGTGTATTGGTTTCATAGCCCAGCGCATCGAGAATCGTCGTGGCGACGGCGGTGGTCGCCGTGATGTCGGTCCAGCCGACATCCGAGAAGGTGACCGAGGGGCAATCGGCGAGGGCAGGGGCAGCGGCCAGGGTGGCAGCGGCAAGGATGGGCAGGCGCATGGTGGTTTCTCCCGGTTGGTTTTTCTTGATTGACCAGTCAATAAACTATCGGCTAGTCCTCCTGCAACGATGTTATGACGCGGGATTGCAGGAAAAACCATGCCGAAACTGGGAATGGAGCCTATCAGGCGCGACGCATTGATCAAGGCGGCAATCGTCGAGATCGGCGCGCAGGGCTCGCTTGATGTGTCTGTCAGCCGGATCGCGAAGCGCGCGGGCATGTCTGCGGCGCTGGCGCATCACTATTTCGGCTCCAAGGATGCGATGTTTCTGGCCACGATGCGGCATCTGCTGGCGGTCTACGGGGCCGAGATCCGTGGCGCGCTGCTGGCCTGCGATACCGCAGAGGCGCGGCTGCGCGCCATTGTCCGGGTCTCGTTCAGCGGCAGCAATTTCCGGCGCGAAGTGGTGGCGTCATGGCTGAATTTCTACGTCATGGCGCAGCGCAATGACGAGGCCGCGCGGCTGTTACGGGTCTATCAGGCGCGCCTGCGCTCGAACCTGCGCCATGCGCTGCGCCCCCTGATGGGGGCTCGCGCCCGCGAAATGGCAGAGGCCATGGCAGCCATGATCGACGGGCTCTATCTGCGCGAGGCTTTGGGGACGGGCCAGCCTGATGGCGCGCGCGCCGTGGCGCAGGTGCAGGTCTGGGTCGATGCAGCGATGACCGGAGTGGAACAATGAGAGCACAGCCGAAAGCCAGCCATTTCATTGGTGGAGAGTGGGTGGAGGATCGCGAGGGCGCGGCCTTCGAATCGCTCTACCCGGCGACGGGAGAGGTGATCGCGCATCTGCACGAGGCGACGCCGACTGTCATCGACCGCGCGCTGGAGGCGGCGCGGGAGGCACAAGAGGACTGGGCCGCCCGCCCGCCCATCGAGCGCGGACGCGTCCTGCATCGCGCCGCCGAGATCATTCGGGCCCGCAACCGAGAACTCTCTGAACTCGAGACACTCGACACGGGCAAGCCCCTGCAGGAAACGCTGGTGGCCGATGCCGCTTCGGGGGCGGATGCGCTGGAGTATTTCGCGGGCTTCGCACCCACGGTCACCGGCCAGACCATCCCGCTGGGGCGTGACATGGCCTATACGCTGCGCGAGCCTCTGGGGGTTTGCGTGGGCATCGGGGCCTGGAACTATCCGATCCAGATCGCCTGCTGGAAAGCCGCCCCTGCGCTCGCTTTCGGCAATGCGCTGGTGTTCAAACCTTCGGAGATGACGCCGCTATCGGCGCTGGCACTGGCAGAGATTCTGACCGAGGCGGGGCTTCCTGCAGGGCTGTTCAATGTGATTCAGGGGGGCGGCGCCTGCGGCGCCGCTCTGGTCAGTGATCCAAGGGTGGCGAAAGTCTCGCTCACGGGCTCGGTGCCGACCGGGCGGCGCGTCTATGCGACCGCAGGCGAGGGAATCAAGACGGTCACAATGGAGCTTGGCGGCAAATCGCCTCTGATCGTCTTCGAGGATGCCGATCTCGACCATGCCGTGGGTGCTGCAATGCTGGGGAATTTCTATTCCTCAGGCCAGATCTGTACGAACGGGACCCGCGTCTTCGTGCATCGCGCCGTGAAAGCGGCGTTTCTGGAAAAGCTCGCGGCCCGAACGGGGAAGATCGTGCTGGGCGATCCGCTGGATGCGGCGACGCAAATGGGTCCGCTGGTCTCGGATGCGCAGATGGCCAAGGTGCTGGGCTATATTGCACAGGGCCGCAAGGAGGGCGCGCGGCTGGTCTGCGGCGGGGCGCGCTGGGGCGACACGGGCTGTTTCGTCGCGCCGACAGTCTTTGCTGACGTGAGCGATGACATGGTCATCGCGCGCGAGGAGATTTTCGGCCCGGTGATGGCGGTGCTCGATTTCGAGAGTGAGGATGAGGTCGTGACGCGTGCGAATGCGACCGAATTCGGGCTTGCGGCCGGGGTTTTCACGCGCGACCTGACGCGCGCGCATCGGGTCGTGGCCGCGCTCGAGGCAGGTACCTGCTGGATCAATGCCTACAACCTGACACCGGTCGAGATGCCCTTCGGTGGGGTGAAGGCCTCGGGCGTGGGGCGCGAGAACGGGCATGCGGCGCTGGAATATTACACGCGGGTGAAGTCGGTTTATCTGGGGCTTGGTGATGTGGATGCGCCCTATTGAGCGCAGGTGTGGGCCGTGCCACCTGATCCAGCGGCCACGCCCCTCGCGGGGCGTGAAGAGATACTTTGGGCGGGCTTGACGGCCCGCGGTCACTGACGCAGGTGAATGGGTTTTCGAGCAGGCGGGCCGCAGGCCCGCCTGCCTCCCTCGAGGGAATTGGTCGGAAGATGCGCGAGGCGGATTACATTGTTGTCGGGGCGGGTTCGGGCGGCTGCGCAGTGGCTTACCGGCTGGCCGAGGCCGGGCATTCGGTGCTGGTGGTCGAGGCCGGGGGCAGCGATGCCGGGCCTTTCATCCAGATGCCCGGTGCGCTCTCCTATCCGATGAACATGCGCCGCTATGACTGGGGATACCGGACCGAGCCAGAGCCATTCCTCGGCGGGCGCGAGCTCGCCTGTCCGCGCGGGCGGGTGATCGGCGGTTCATCGAGCATCAATGGCATGGTCTATGTCCGTGGTCATGCGGGGGATTTCGATCATTGGGTCGAGGCGGGCGCCACCGGCTGGGGCTTTGCGGATGTGCTGCCCTATTTCAAGCGCATGGAAGACTGGCATGGCGGCGCGGCGTCCGAATGGCGCGGCCAGGGCGGGCCGCTGCATGTCAGCCGAGGCGCGCGCGACAACCCGCTTTTTGACGCCTTTATCGAGGCAGGGCGGCAAGCGGGCTATCCGGTGACCGAGGATTACAATGGCGCCCAGCAGGAGGGCTTCGGCGCGATGGAGGCCACGATCTGGCAGGGCCAGCGCTGGTCGGCGGCCCGCGCCTATCTGCGCCCGGCACTCGCGACCGGTCGTGTGGAACTGGTGCGGGGCGAAGTTGCGCAGGTGCTCTTTGACGAAGAAAACTGTGCCACAGGCGTGGCCCTTCTCGGGGGGCGCGCGCTGCGCGCGCGCC
>SLJW01000102.1 GCA_007134865.1 Paracoccaceae bacterium
ACTCAAGGCGCAGAAGGTCGATGTTGCGGAGGCTTTCATTGCCGACCGCGCTCTGCCCGAGGGCGGCGCGTGGATTACCCGGGCGCGTGAGGCCGCACTGGCGCGCCTCACCGATATGGGTCTGCCGGTCAAGCGTGATGAATACTGGCGTTATACAGATCCGCGCCGACTGACCGAGACAGCCGCGCAAGAAGCCGCTTTGCTGGACCCGCAGGGCGAGGCGCCGGTTTTTGATGCATTCGACCGCGTCAAGCTCGTCTTTGTCGATGGCGTATTCGATGCCGAGGCGTCGGACCCGCTGACGCTGGACGGGGTTGAACTCTGCACGCTGGCCGATGCCGCACGGGCCGATCTGCATTGGGCGCGTGACCTATACGGCACGCTCGAGGCACGCGCGCAGGCTCCGGTCGAGCGTAGTCTCGCGAGCTTGAACACGGCCTATGCGACCGAAGGCTTGTTGATCCGCGTGACGGGCAAACCCGCGAAACCGCTGTCGATCATCTATCGCCGTTCTGCCACCAGCGGCGAGGCCTTGGTGCGTCATGTCATCCGTGTCGAACCCGGCGCCGAGGCCACCATCCTTGAAAACGGGCCCATCGCGGCGCGGTTCAATCAGGTGATGGAGGTCGATATCGCCGAAGGTGCGACGCTCCACCATGTGCGCGCGCAGGGGCGCGACCATGAGCGCGCAGGTGCGGCGCATCTCTTCGCGCAGCTTGGTGCCGGGTCGCAGCTCAAATCCTTCACGCTTACGGCCAATGGTGCGCTGATCCGCAACGAGGCCGTGATCTGGCTTGATGGTGAGGAAGGCTCGGCCCATATCGCCGGGGCGACTGTGGGGGATGGTTCGTTCCACCATGATGACACGGTCTTCATCAACCACGCCGCGCCGCGCTGCGAAAGCCGTCAGGTTTTCAAGAAGGTGCTGCGGCATGGCGCGATCGGGGTGTTTCAGGGCAAGATTCTGGTCGATCAGGTCGCGCAACTGACCGATGGCTATCAGATAAGCCAGTCGCTGCTGCTTGATGAGGATGCGCAATTCCTCGCCAAGCCGGAGCTGGAAATCTACGCCGATGACGTGAAATGCAGCCATGGCTCGACCTCGGGCGAGATCGACCCGCACCAGCTGTTCTATCTGCGCGCGCGGGGCTTGCGCGAGGATCAGGCGAAACTCTTGCTGGTGCTTGCGTTTCTTGCCGAAGCGCTGGACGAAATTGCCGATCCTGAGCTGGCCGAGGATCTGCGCGAGCGGATGGAAGCCTGGCTGAAACGGCGCGTCTAGGCCGAAACGCAAGACGGGGGCAAGGCGCCAATGTCTTTGGTGAGCAATCTCGTGCGCACCTATCGCGAGCCCGGGCAGGTGGTCGATGATCTGGACCGGCAGGGCCTGCGCGAGCCGCAGGTTCTGTTCTTCGGGCTGCTGGCCTGCGGACTGATCTTTGTCGCGCAATGGCCCGGTCTGGCGCGGGCGGCCGCGCTTGATCCGTCGGTGACGCTGGAGCAACGCATGGGCGGGGCGCTTTTCGCGGTGATGTTCATGCTGCCCCTGCTGCTTTATGGTGTTGCCGGGCTGATCCAGCTTGTGCTGCGCCTTGCCGGGACCCCGGTAACGGGCTTGCGGGTGCGACTGGCCCTGTTCTGGGCGCTGCTGAGCGTCACGCCGCTGATGCTGCTGCAGGGGGGGCTCAGCGGATTTCTGGGCGCGAACCCGGTTGTTACGTTGTTCGGGTTTGTGGTCCTTGGGAGTTTTCTCTACATACTAGGCGCAGGGCTTGGCAGGATCGTGCGTCTGACACGTGGCGAAGTGGCCGGGCAATGATTGGTCAAGAGAGGCGCCACGGGATGGATCTGAACCTTGCAACTGTCAGTGCGATGGTGCGCGAAACACTCACGCGCCCGCATGAGGCCGCTGCCCGCTTGCTGGCGATGAATGTGCCCGATGACGCCCGCTGGCTGGGCTTTGTCATCGTGGTGGTGCTGAGTGTGCTGCTGGGCCAGGTCTCGGTGCTTGGCATGGGCGAGGATGGCTTTGGCGGTGGCATGCTGTTCATGGCCATGTTTCAGACCTCGGTGCTTTTGGGAATGGTCGTGGCTGTGCAGGGGATCGGGCGCGCGCTAGGCGGGACCGGAACATTCCCCGACACGCTGCTGCTCATCGCGTGGCTGCAATTCGTGATGCTGGTGTTTCAACTCGCGCAGATCGTGGCGCTGTTTCTGATACCCCCACTTTTCGGAATGATTGCGGTTGCGGCGCTGGTTGTGTTTCTCTGGATGCTGACACAGTTCGTTCTCGTGCTACATGGCTTCACATCGCCGGTTAAAGTGTTTGTCGGCATCATCTTTTCGTTTTTTGGTGTGGCGATGCTGATGGCGATCGTGCTCGCAATCTTTGGTGTAGGGGCAAATGTCTGACATGCTCGATGTGACAACCATACGCGATGACTTTCCGATCCTGTCGCGTCAGGTTAACGGGCGCCCGCTGGTCTATCTGGACAACGGTGCCTCGGCGCAGAAGCCGCAAGTCGTGATCGACGCGGTGACGCGCGCCTACGCCGAGGAATATTCCAATGTTCACCGTGGCTTGCACTACCTTTCTAATCTTGCGACCGACAAGTATGAGGCCGTGCGCGGCAAGCTGAAGCGGTTTCTGAATGCTGCGCATGAGGACGAGATCATCTACACCACCGGCACCACGATGGGCATCAATCTGGTCGCCTATGGCTGGGCCATGCCGCGGTTTGAACCGGGAGACGAGATTGTTCTCAGCGTGATGGAGCATCACGCAAATATCGTGCCGTGGCATTTCCTGCGCGAGCGGCAGGGGGCGGTGCTGCGTTGGGTCGAGCCTGCGGCAGATGGCAGCCTTGACCCGCAAGCGGTGATCGACGCTATCGGCCCGCGCACCAAACTGGTCGCCGTGACGCATATGTCGAATGTGCTTGGTACAGTGGTCGATGTGGCCGCCATCTGCGCAGGCGCGCGCGAGAAGGGCGTTCCGGTTCTGGTCGATGGTTCACAGGCAGCGGTGCATATGTCGGTCGACATGCAGGCGATCGGATGCGACTTCTACGCTATTACGGGCCACAAGCTTTATGGTCCCTCTGCCTCGGGGGCGATCTATATTTCCCGAGAACGTCAGGCCGAGATGCGCCCCTTCATGGGCGGTGGCGACATGATCCGCGAGGTCACGCGCGACGGCGTGATCTACAACGACCCGCCCCACAAGTTCGAGGCCGGAACCCCCGGCATTGTCCAGCAGATCGGGCTGGGCGTGGCGCTTGACTACATGATGGGCGTGGGCATGGAGGCCATCGCCGCGCATGAAGCCGATCTGCGCGATTACGCGCAGGCGCGGCTGGCGGGGCTGAACTGGCTCAATGTGCAGGGCAATGCCCCCGGAAAGGGCGCGATCTTCAGCTTCACGCTGGAAGGGGCGGCGCATGCGCATGATATCTCGACCGTGCTAGACAAGCGCGGCATCGCCGTGCGGGCGGGCCAGCATTGCGTCGGGCCGTTGATGGAGCATCTGGGTGTTTCGGCGACCTGCCGCGCCTCTTTCGCGATGTATAACACGCGCGACGAGGTCGATGCGCTGATCGACGGGTTGGAACTCTGCCACGATCTCTTCGCGTGAGCGCTGCTGCGCTTTAGCTGATTGCATGCGCTGACGCTGACCGGTATAGAGTTCGCACGAGGCACCCGTAGCTCAGCTGGATAGAGCGCTGCCCTCCGAAGGCAGAAGTCAAGTCTGGTGATGGCTGAGGGTGCTAGGAAAAGGGAGTTACTAAACAATGGCTTGAGCGAATGTCAGGTTCGCTCTTCAGGTCGACGAAAAACTCGCGTAAGCATGACGTAAGCATTTCGCGAACGGTATGCACCCGTAGCTCAGCTGGATAGAGCGCCGCCCTCCGAAGGCGGAGGCCAGAGGTTCGAATCCTCTCGGGTGCGCCAAAAAACACTATAAATCAATAACATAAACTTTCGCGCATTTGTGGACCTAGTGCTTACGTGGAAAATTCGCGTAAGCAGTGCAATCGCGGCAGTGAGCTGAAGCTGTATCGATAGCCCATCGAATCTTTAGCGCGGCCTTCTGGTCGAAGCTGCATGACTTCAGCGTTCCTGCTTGCATCGCCTTCTTTCATCTCGCCAAGCATCGCATCGAGA
>SLJW01000099.1 GCA_007134865.1 Paracoccaceae bacterium
GGCGGATGACAGCGCGACTTTCGAGCAGACATCACTGGCGCATATACTGCTGCACCGGCTGCTCGAGCATATCGCGCGCAGGAATGGCACCGGAAGCGCGCCCCAAACTGCTTTGCCGCTCCATGACGCGCGGGTGATGGTCACGGTGGCGCCGGGCGACACGCATGATTTCGGTGCGCAAATCCTGTCGCAAAGTCTGCGCCTGTCGGGCTGGCCGGTCACATTCTGCGGCCATCGGCAGCGGGACAAAGTGATGCCGACTCTGGCACGGCAAAGCTATTCGGCCCTGGCCATTTCGGTCAGTTGTGACGAAAACCTCGACGGTCTTGCGGATTTCGTGATGACCAGCCGGGCGGCAAGCACCAGCCCTAAGCTCAATGTCATTGTCGGCGGGGCGGCGATCCAACCACCCTTTGCACAATATGATTTTCTGGGCGCGGACCGGGTAGGGCTCGCAATTGACGAAGTGGCATCTTATCTATCAAATATGACCCCAGCGATCCCTGCCGAGAGGTGGAATTGACATGACGATCACGACCAGTGACATCGCACGCATGTCACAACAACTCGCAGCCTTCCCGACAGAGGTCGCCAGCGAGCTCGTGCTCGCGGCGGCCGATCTCTGCATAATGGTCGATGCAGATTTGCGCGTGCAGGAGGTCTTTATCGGCAATGCGCTTGAGGACGTAAGTTGCGCGCGTTGGGAGGGTGCGCCACTGCGCAGCGTCGTGGCGCCGGAAGGGCAGCGCAAGATTGACCTGCTCTGGCAGGAGGGCGCCGATGCCATCACCGGGTGGCGGCATCTCAATTTCCGGACCGACCGAGGAGACGAAACCCTGCCGCTTCTGATAAAGCGCATCGATGTCGGAGGCGGGGCGTCGATCCTGCTCGGGCGCGATCTGCGCCCGGCTGTGCGGATGCAGGAGCAGTTCAATGCCGCCATGATGGAGATGGAGCAGAGCTATCAGGATTCCTTCGATGATCCTTTCGCCCCGCCTTCCGCCCCGTCCCTGACAGATGTAAACGGCAACGGTCACGGCAATGGCAACGGCGGCGCATCAGATCTGCCCGCTGCAGAGGCGCAATTGCAGATGCTGGTCAATCAGACACTGGGCGAACTGGGACGGCAGCCTGTCGCTCAGATCGTTTCGCAAACGGCAAAGGTGCTGGAGGATATGTGCATCCGCGAAGCCTATGCCCAAAGCCAGTATGATTTGCAGAAGACTGCAGAGGTGTTGGGCATGAATGCCGACGACCTTGCCCAGCGTCTGGTGGCCGTGCCGCGCAAGCCCTGAGGCCCGCCTCAGACGGCAATGTAGCGATCACGGCGGTGGTTGATGGCGATGATCGCATTGATGACCACGGCCCCCAAGAGCGACCAGAGCACCAGCATTGGCTCCAGCAGGGTCAGCGCCGCCGCAAATAGCACCAGATCGAAGCCAAGCTGAACCCAGCCCGCAGGCCAGCCCATACGCTCCTGCATCCAATAGGCCAGAATGCCAATGCCGCCAAGGCTCGCCCGATGGCGGAAGATTGCCAGCAACCCCGCGCCCGCGACCATCCCGAAGAGTACGGAGGCCACCGCCGGATGCACTGGGTTGATGCTGAGCAGCGACGGGATGATCATGGAAAAGCCCGAGATCAGCGCCACCGCGATGAAGGTCTTGATAGCAAAGGCTGCCCCGATCTGCCGCCAGGCGAGCCAGTAGAAGGGCAGGTTGATGGCGAAGAAGACCGGCCCGAAACCCCAGCCCGTGGCATAGGCGATGAGCACGGCCAGACCTGCGGTCTGGCCCGTCACCAGGCCGGCGCCGGTCAGGACCATGACGCCGAGGGCACACATGGCAGTGCCGAACACCAGCCCCTGCGCATCCTCGAAAGGTGTATGGGCCTCGGCGGTGCTCATCTCTCAGACTTTGGCGCTGAACAGGTTGATGACGACGATCCCTGCGATGATCAGTCCAATGCCCAGCAGGGCGGGCGCATCAAGCCTCTGGCCGAAGACGAACCAGCCGATCAGCGCGATGAAACAGATGCCGAGCCCCGACCAGATGGCATAGGCCACGCCGACCGGAATCACCCGCAGCACGATAGCCAGGAGCCAGAATGACAGCGCATAGGCCAGTACCACCACCAGCGCGGGCAAAGCCCGCGTCATGCCGTCGCTGGCCTTGAGCGCCGTGGTGCCGATGGTCTCGAACAGGATCGCCACGCCAAGATAGAGCCAATGCATGTGAACCCTCCTGTCAGATCGGTTGCCCTGCGCGCACCCGCGCGACCGTACGCTCGACTTCGCGCAGCCGTTCTGCATTGGGCGGGTGCGTGGCCAGAAAGCGGTTGCCGGGGTCGGGGATGCGGCGGAAGATTTCGGCCCCGCGCAGCGCGTCATAGCCCGCGCGTTCGGCAATCAGTGCGCCAAGGCGGTCAGCTTCAAGCTCGATCGGTTTGGAATAGCGCCGCGCACCGACCGTGGCCGAGACATCCATGATCTGCCGCGCGGTGGCCTCATCCGCACCGATCAGAAGCGCGGCCACCCCGCCCAGAATCGCGCCACGCTGCGCCTCGCGCTGGATCAGCGGCAGATGATCACCGATATGGTGCCCGGCCTCATGGCCGAAGATGAGGGCGATCTCGTCAGGGGTCTGCAACTCGCGTATCAGAGCGTCGGTAAAGGCGATGATCGGACGCCCGTCGCGGTCGCGGGTGTGAAAGGCATTGGGGGGCTGGCCGGGGCGGTCATCGAGGATGACGGTGAATTCGCAGCGCAGTTGCGGACTGCGCTCGCGACAGACTTCGGTCGCCACCGGCGACATGCGGCGCACCACGGCATCGAATTGCGCGCGTGTGACAGTTGCCGCCGGGCGCGCGGGGGCGCTGGCCACTGGCGGTGGTGGCGGGACCATGGCACAGCTTGCAACCAGCAGCAGGGCGAGGAGGGCTGCAAACCGGCGGAAAATGAGAGCGGCTGGCATGGCGTTCTCCGCGAGTGTGTAAACGGTGGGGAAGGTTCTGGTCAGACTTCGAGAGATAGCGCGTTTGTAGTTGGGGGGCAATTCGGCACCCGGTCGATCCTGCTGTTTCGGTGGCCGTCGCCTTCGGCGACGGCCACCGCCCGGTTTGATGGCGTGATGTTTCGACGCGGTGGTATCGCGACCTCGGGAGACATGGTTGGCTCAGGCGTCGATTGAATGGCAGGATTTGAGTATTTTGAGCAAGAAAATGCAGGATCAATCGAACTCTGTGTCGCTGGAAGGCAGGGCCGGTCTCGACGGGATGATTTCCGCACTGGGTCGGGATGTGCGGGCATTCTCAGGGTTGCGCCCGCTCAGCCCGCATCGCGGATCAACGCGCGCAGGTCGCGGGCGATAGCGTCGAGGCGCGTTTGCGTGGTTGCCCGTTCGGCGCGACCCGCCGTGATCTCGGCCTCTATTGCATCGACGCGCGCGCGGCGCTCGCGTGTCGCCGGGCTGTCATCGCCAAGTTGCACGATCAGCCCGACCAGCCGCTCCTGATCGGCGATCAGTTCGGCCTCGGCGGCGGTCAGTTGCGCCAGCATCCGCTGCAACTCGCGTTCTTCTTCGCGCAGGCTCTGCATCTCGCGCAGGAGCGCCACGAGCTCCGGGTCGGGCAGGCGTGTGGACCATGCCGCCAGTGCCTCGGCTTCGAGGTCGAGAAGAGCGATGCGCGTGGCGGTGGTGCGTGTTTCCAACACGTCATGATTGACCTGCTCGCCCGCAGGCACCGGGATCGTGAAGCGTGTGGCGTCAAAACTGACCTCTCCGCCCTCGGTCTGCATCTCCCAGCCAGGACGCAGCGGGTGCAGGAGTGTCAGCACCCGGTCGGCTTCGGGTGCGCCTTCTATACGGTAGATGCTGCGCCGCTCGATCCGGTCCTCGGCCACGAGCACCCCGTCCACGATCCGCGCGGATTGCAGGCGTTGCGCTTCGGAGGCCTGTTCGGCGATGCGCATCGCCGTGTCGCGGGCAAATTCCACCATCTCGCGCGCACCGGGGGCCAGTTCGGGGATCATCGCATCACCGGCATGGCCGCGCCCGGCCTCGTAGAGCGTCATGATACCGGCAGGCAGGCGCAGGGGCAGGGGGTTCTTGATCTCGAGCGCGATCATCGGATGCGCCGCGCCGGTGCCGCC
>SLJW01000205.1 GCA_007134865.1 Paracoccaceae bacterium
GAGTTCCGAACAAGGCTTTTCGAAAGCGGCGATTGTCAATGCGGCGTTGACCAAATGTCGCAAAGGCCGCTAGCCTTGTGAGAACGGAAAGGGAGGACGTGGATCATGACACTGGGAATTCAGGCTCTACTCGCCTTTGCGCCAATCGCGCTCGCGGGAATCCTGCTCGTGGGGCTGCGATGGCCCGCGCGCAATGCGATGCCGCTCGTGTACCTGGCAGCCGCGCTTATTGCGCTCTTTTTCTGGGGCATGCCGTTCAGCCGCGTCGCTGCTTCGACAGTGCAGGGCCTGTTGATCACGATTTCAGTGCTTTGGATCATCTTCGGCGCGATCTTGCTCTTGAACACCCTCAAGCATAGCGGGGCGATCAAGACCATCCGATCCGGATTCGCAGAGATAAGTCCGGACAGACGCGTGCAGATGATCATTATCGTCTGGCTGTTCGGATCCTTCATTGAGGGCGCGTCGGGCTTCGGCACGCCAGCCGCGATCGTCGCGCCGCTGCTGGTGGCGATCGGGTTCCCGGCGATGGCGGCAGTGGTCGCGGGCATGATGGTGCAAAGCACGCCGGTCTCGTTCGGCGCGGTCGGCACGCCGATCGTCATCGGTGTGACCACGGGCCTCGACCGGGTGGCTGTGACGGCGCAGCTTGAAGCGCAGGGTTCCACCTGGGAGGCGTTCTATGGCGCGGTGACGGCCAATGTCGCCATCACCCACGGGATCGTCGGGCTGTTTATGCCGATCCTCATGGTGATGATGATGACCCGTTTCTTTGGCGCCAACCGTTCCTGGACCGAAGGGCTTTCCATCGTTCCGTTCGCGCTGTTCGCGGCGGCTTCGTTCTCGGTGCCCTATATTCTTGCCGGTGTGTTCCTCGGGCCGGAATTCCCATCATTGATCGGCGCACTCGTGGCGCTTGGGATCGTGGTGACTGCGGCACGCAAGGGCTTTCTGCTGCCCAAGGAAACGTGGGAATTCGCACCGGCCGCACATTGGCCTTCGGAATGGATCGGAAACCTTGAGATCAAGCTTGAAAAGCTGACCGACAAGGCGCCGATTTCGCCAACCATGGCGTGGACGCCCTACCTTCTGGTCGCGGTCGTCCTCGTGCTCAGCCGCGTCTGGACCCCTTTCAGGGAATTCCTGACCTCGGTCTCGTTCGGAATGTCGAACATTTTCGGCGAGACGGGGGTATCGGCCAGCATTCAGCCACTCTATCTGCCCGGCGGAATCCTGGTATTCGTGTCGCTGGTCACGGTGCTGCTTCATCGCATGAAAGTTGCCCAGTTCGCCGAAGCGGTTGGTGAGTCCGCCAAGCTGCTGGTGGGGGCGGGCTTCGTTCTGGCTTTCACGATTCCGATGGTGCGGATCCTGATCAACTCAGGGGTCAATACGGCGGACTTGATGAGCATGCCGGTGGCAATGTCCGCCTGGCTGGCGGGGGTGGTCGGCGATGTTTATCCGTTCTTTTCCGCAACGGTCGGGGGACTTGGCGCTTTCATCGCTGGCAGCAACACCGTCAGCAACATGATGCTCAGCCAGTTCCAATATGGGGTGGGCGACCAACTTGGGCAGTCCACCGCTTGGATCGTCGCGCTACAAGCTGTCGGCGCTGCGGCGGGCAACATGGTCGCGATCCACAATGTCGTGGCGGCGGCCGCAACTGTTGGCTTTCTGGGGCGCGAAGGGGCGGTGCTGTCGAAAACCATCATTCCGACGATCTACTACCTTGTGTTCACCGGGATTATCGGTCTGATCGCTGTTTCTTTGGCATGAGCAAAGCAGCCCCCGCATCCCCACATTGACCGTGGGGATGCGGGGGCTGTGTGTCCTCGCGCGGTCATGCCAGCCCCTGCCGCCGTGTATTTCTGTCAGGCGTAGTGCTTGCGCTTTGACGTCTTTCCGATGCCGGGATTGAACGCGTTGGTCGGATCGACCGATTTGTAGAACGCGGCCAGGTCGGGTTTGGCGGCATAGAGATGGCCGACATTGTGCTCCGCGGGGTATTCCGCCCCGCGCGCATCCAGCAGCGCCAGCATCGCGTCCTTGAGTGCGGCCACGTCAACACCCGCCTTCACGATGTAATCCTGATGCAGGACATGGCACAGGAAGTGGCCATAATACATCCTGTGTACCAGCTTGTCGCTGATTTCGGGGGGCAGGTCTTCCAGCCACGCGCGGTCGTTGCGCTTGAGCGCGATGTCGAGCGCAAGGATATCGGCTACCTTGGCGCGGTGGATGTTGAGATACCGGATCGCAGCGCCGGCCGCGGCAAATCGGTGCAGCCCGGCGAGCTTGCCCTCGCGTGGGGTGCACTCGAAAAAGTCGCCCGATCGATGCGCGAAAAACTGCTGAAGATGGGCCCGCGCCTCGGCGATGCCGTCATCCTGCGCCTTAAGGATCAGGTGATGTTCGAAGCGGTCCCGGAATTCCATCATCCGCCGGGGCAACAGCCGTGGCGCCAGCCAGGAAAGCCCCTGCATGAAACGATCGGTGAAACCGCGGGTCAGCCGCAGCTTGTTCAGCCGCGCATCGATCGCCCCCTTGAGTGCGAAAAAAGTCGGCAGCCGGTTGGTGCCCAGCCAGTCGATCATCATCACCGTGTCCTTCCCGTAGCGCTCGGTGATGTCGAAACATTCGCGCTGCATGTATTCCGCCGAAACTGGCAGCGTCTCGAATCCGGACAGGATATCTCGGCGCAGATCGGTCAGTTCGTTCGGGTCGTTGGTGCCGATGTAGAACACCTGGTCGGCGACGGGCGCGGGATAGGTGTCCAGTCGCACGGCGAACACCGCCAGCTTGCCCGCGCAGCCCGCCGCTTCATGCAGCCGCCGCGGGTCGGCGTTGAATCGCGCCGGTGTGTCGGCCTCCACCTCGCGCACGCGCGTGGCATAGTCGGTGTCGCTCGCCTTGCGGTTGCTCGGTTCCAGGTCGCCGTCGCCGAAGCGGCCTTCCTGCAGCCGGGTCAGGATGTCTTCGGGCGTGTCGCCCAACGCGATACCGAGATGGTTGACCAGTTCCAACTTCCCTTTCGAGGTAACGCGGGCAAAGACGCTCAGCTCGGTATAGCTCGGGCCGCGTTGCACCAATGCTCCGCCCGAATTGTTGCACACGCCGCCCACGATCGACGCGCCGATGCAGGACGACCCGATCACCGAGTGGGGCTGGCGGCCCAGCGGGGCCAGCAGCTTTTCCAGTGCGAACAGGGTCGCGCCAGGCAGGCTCACCACCTGTTTTCCGCCCTGCAATGGATGGATGGCAGTCATTCGGCGGGTGTTGATCAGCACGACTTCGCGGTCATAGCTGCCCTTCGGCGTGGAGCCCTCGGTCAGTCCGGTGTTCGCCGCCTGCATGATGACGATCTTGTCGGCAGCGACACATGCCTGCAGCACCTTCCACTGCTCCAGCAGTGTTCCGGGCTGGACCACGCAGAGCGCGTCACCTTCCCCCGACCGCCATCCCTTGCGGAAGCGTTCGGTCTGACGCGCTCCTGTAAGCACATGGCGCGCGCCAACGATCGAGCGCAGTCGCTTAATCAGGCCGGAATCCGTGGGCATCTCGGTGGGCGTGTCAGGGGTCGAGACGGTTTTCTTTTCGGGCATCTGTTGGCTCCTCCTCCAGCAGGGGTCGGCAAGCTACAGACTGCCGACGAGTGGCAATCTCCACAACCTCAGATAGCTACGACGGCCAAGCTCCCGCTGGCGTGGCAACCCATCGTACACAAATTTCCAAACTGATCCACCCGATGAGGGCGGGTTTTCACTCCGGTCGGGTAGGGGCACCGGGAGCCCGATCGCAGCTTGATGCCAATGGCAACACTTTAGCCCGCGCGAGTGAAGCGCGGGCACGAAGTGCAACATGGACCGCCTTGCGCGGTTCCGGCAGACCGGCCGCGTCGTCGCGCAGCCGGACGCCGGGTGGTTCAGAGCCGTGCCCGGATTCTTGGGGGCAGGTCACCCCGACCGGGATTTCCCTGCGGCTTTGGTGCAAGTGAGCCGGTCTCGCCCTTCAGCCGCACCATGTCATTGACGAACTTGATCGAAACGCACAGCCGCCGCGCCGCTTCGGTGTGCGTGTTGCCCTGCTCGACAAGTGACACGACGCGTTCGCGCAATTCAACCGGATGC
>SLJW01000028.1 GCA_007134865.1 Paracoccaceae bacterium
AATCTGAACCATAGGAGGGGACCATGGTCGAGTTGCTGACAAGTTTTGACGGACGTATCCGGCGCGGGCAATACTGGCTGGGGATCATCGTTCTGGTGATCGCGGCCGTGGTAGTGATGGCCATTGTCGGGGTGCTTTTCGGCGACTCGTTCTTCGGCCGGTTTCTGACATTGCTCATCACTCTGGGGCTGGTCTACCCATGGGCCGCGCTGGGCGCCAAACGGCTCGCCGACCGGGGCCAGCCGCCGATGCCGAAACTCGCGATCTTCCTCGCCCCGGGGATTCTGCTGACCGTGATCGACACATTCCGGATCGGATATCGCCCCGTTCAAGGATTTCCCGGGGCCGATGGCATGATGATGGTGCCCGGCACAATCAGCATGATCCTGGGCGTGATCTCGCTGGGTGTGGGAATATGGGCGTTGATCGAACTGGGCATTCTCAAGGGCGATCCGGAGCCCAACGCCTATGGCCCACCCCCGGCCTGAGCGCCTTGGCGCTTGCCCGAGTGGCGGCCCATCCTGTATGATATTTTGAACCACGTATAACAGAGGCCAGACGCATGACAGCCCCCACGAGCTTTGATCCCCCCGAGACCGAAATCGTCACCGCCATGCGCGTCTGCTGCGATGGGGGTGAGGGGGCGCTGGGGCATCCGCGCGTCTGGCTGTCGATCAGCCATGAGACCGGCATGGTCGAATGCCCCTATTGCGACAAGCGCTTCGTCCATGAGGATTGGGCCGACGACAAGGCGGCCTGAGCGTCGCTCAGGAGCATCGGCGTCTCGCCACACATCAACTCGCCATCGACGCGGGTCCGGGTGCGGTCGAGGAACGGCTCGATATTCTCGCCCGCCCAGGCCTGCACCCGTCCGAAGCCGGTGATCAGCCCGCCCCCGCGCGCGGTGCCGGTCACGCTGTCCTGATAGTAATACACGATCCGGCCCGCCAAACCGTCATCGCATTCGAATCGCGCGCGCCCGAAGCGCAAGGTCTCGCTCACGGCCCAGTAACCGGTGCAGGTGACGCCGGTATTGGTCTCGCCCTCCAGAATGCCCTCATTCCAACCCACAGCGCGGCCGACGAAATAGACGCCCTCGCCGGGCATGCAGGCAACGACCGGCGCGCAGCTCTCGGGCGATCCCGGCAGGTTCTCGCAGTCCGGCAGGTTCAGCGCTTGCACCGGCACACAGAAAGCTATCGTCATCAGCACTGCCATTGGGTAGGAATTACGCATCGCGACCTCGGTTTTCCGTGACGGGCGCGAGACTAGGCCAGGCAAAGGGGGCGCAGCAAGATGAGTTTCGGCAAGGGCAGTCATCTGCATCTGATCGACGGATCGGCCTATATCTTCCGCGCCTATCACGCGCTGCCGCCGCTGACGCGCAAATCCGACGGGCTGCCGGTCGGGGCCGTCGCCGGGTTCTGCAACATGCTCTGGCGCTATCTGGGCGAGAATGACGCGAGCGCCGATGCGCCCACCCATGCCGCCGTGATCTTCGACTATTCCTCCAAGACCTTCCGCAATGAGATCTACCCCGATTACAAGGCCAACCGCCCCGAGCCGCCCGAAGATCTGCGGCCGCAATTTCCGCTGACGCGCGATGCCTCGCGGGCCTTCAACCTCGCGACGATCGAGATTGAGGATTTCGAGGCCGATGACATCATCGCCACGCTGGCGCGGCAGGCGCGCGAGGCCGGCGGGCGGGTGACGATCATCTCTTCGGACAAGGACCTGATGCAGTTGGTGGGTGACGGTGTCGAGATGCTCGATGCGATGAAGAACAAGCGCATCGGGGTCGAGGAAGTGGTCGAGAAATTCGGCGTCGGCCCCGAGCGTGTGGTCGATGTGCAGGCGCTGGCGGGCGATTCGGTCGATAATGTGCCGGGGGCGCCGGGAATCGGGGTCAAGACGGCGGCGCTGTTGATCAATGAATATGGCGATCTGGAGACGCTCCTGGAGCGCGCGGGCGAGATCAAGCAGCCCAAGCGCCGCGCGACCCTTGTGGACAATGCCGAGCAGATCCGGGTTTCCAAGCAACTGGTGTTGCTGGATGACCACACCCCGCTGGATTTCACGCTCGACGATCTCGACGTGCGCGCGCCCGAGCCCGAGGCGCTGCTGGACTTCCTCAACACCATGGAGTTCCGCACCCTGACCCGGCGAGTGGCAGAGCGCTTCGAGATGGACCCGCCCCCGGCGCCCGAGCCTGCGGCGGCACCGGCAACGCCTGAAGCCCCCGAGGTGCCCGCGCTGAGCGCGTCCGAATATGTCTGCATTCGCGACATGACCGAGCTGGAGGGTTGGGTCGCGGAGATCCGCGAACGCGGCTATGTGGCGGTCGATACCGAGACCACCTCGCTCGATGAGATGCGCGCGGAACTGGTGGGTATCTCGCTTTGCGTGGAGCCAGGGCGCGCAGCCTATATCCCCCTGGGCCATCGCGCCGGTGGCGGTGATCTCTTCGGCAGCACCGATCTGGTCGAGGGGCAGTTGGGGCTGGAGCCAGTGCTCGCGCTGCTCCGGCCGGTGCTGGAGGACGCGGCGATCCTCAAGATCGGGCAGAACATGAAATATGATGCCAAGATCTTCGCGGGCCTTGGCATCACGGTCGCGCCCATCGATGACACGATGCTCATGTCCTATGCGCTGCATGGCGGCCTGCACGGGCATGGCATGGACACGCTGGCGGACCGCTATCTGAACCATCAGCCGATTGCGATCAAATCGCTGCTGGGGTCGGGCAAATCCGCGATCACCTTTGACCGTGTCGCCATCGAGGACGCCACCCCCTATGCGGCCGAGGATGCCGAGATCACCTTGCGGCTATGGCAATTGTTCAAGCCTCGTCTGCATGGCGCGCAGGTGACGCGGGTCTATGAGACGCTGGAGCGCCCGCTGGTGCCGGTGCTGGCCGCAATGGAGCGTCACGGGATCAAGGTCGACCGCGAGGCGCTGTCGCGCATGTCGAATGCCTTTTCGCAGAAGATGGCGGGGCTGGAGGCCGAGATTCACGAATTGGCGGGCGAAAAGTTCAATGTCGGCTCGCCCAAGCAACTGGGCGAAATCCTGTTCGACAAGATGTCGCTGGAGGGCGGCAAGAAGGGCAAGACCGGGGCCTATGCGACGGGCGCCGATGTGCTGGAGGACCTCGCCGCCGAGGGGCACGACCTGCCCGCGCGGGTGCTCGACTGGCGGCAACTCTCCAAGCTGAAATCGACCTATACCGACGCGCTGCAGGAACATATCCACCCCGAGACGGGCCGCGTGCACACGTCTTATGTGATCACCGGGGCCGTGACGGGGCGGTTGTCCTCGACCGATCCGAACCTGCAGAATATCCCGATCCGGTCCGAGGAGGGGCGGCGCATCCGCACCGCCTTTGTGGCCGAGCCGGGCAACACGCTGGTCGCACTCGATTACAGCCAGATCGAGCTGCGGATTCTGGCGCATGTGGCAGGGATCGACAGCCTCAAGGAAGCTTTCCGCGAGGGGCAGGACATTCACGCGATGACGGCCTCGGAGATGTTCAGCGTGCCGATGGACGAGATGACCTCGGAGGTCCGGCGGCGGGCCAAGGCGATCAATTTCGGGGTGATCTACGGGATTTCAGGCTTCGGGCTGGCGCGCAACCTGCGCATTCCGAGGGCCGAGGCGCAGGCCTTTATCGACACCTATTTCGAGCGTTTCCCCGGCATTCGCGCCTATATGGATGACACGATCGCCTATGCAAAGAAGGAAGGCCGTGTCGAGACGCTGTTCGGGCGGCGCATCCACACGCCCGAGATCAATGCCAAGGGGCCCGCAGCGGGCTTCGCGCGTCGCGCGGCGATCAACGCGCCAATTCAGGGGACCGCGGCGGATATCATCCGCCGCGCGATGATCCGCGTGCCCGAGGCGATAGCGGACCTGCCTGCGAAGATGCTCTTGCAGGTGCATGACGAACTGGTCTTCGAGGTGGCGAAGGATGCGGTGGATGAGACCATCGAACGCGTGCGCGCGGTGATGGCGGAGGCACCCGAGCCAGTTTTGCGGCTGGATGTTCCGCTGGTGGTGGATGCCGGCACAGGGGCAAGCTGGGCCGAGGCGCATTGAGGGGGCCGGGGCTGCCCCTGTGGGGCAGCCCCGGCTCGGCATTCCTCAGGCGTGGATCGCTCCGTCGCCACAGGCGAGCGCCGCCTCGCGCACGGCCTCGGAATAGGTCGGGTGCGCATGACAGGTGCGCGCAAGGTCTTCGGCCGCCGCGCCGAATTCCATCGCCACGCAGATCTCATGGATCAGGTCGCCCGCATAGGGGCCGATAATATGCGCGCCGAGGATGCGGTCAGTGCTCTTGTCGGCTAGAATTTTCACGAACCCATCGCCCGCGAAATTCGCTTTCGCGCGGCCATTGCCCATGAAGCTGAACTTGCCGACCTTATAGGCGCGCCCGGCCTCTTTCAGCGTCTCTTCCGTCTCGCCCACGCTCGCCACTTCGGGCCAGGTATAGATCACGCCCGGAATGACGCCATAATTCACATGACCCGCCTGCCCGGCGAGGATTTCGGCCACCGCCATGCCCTCATCCTCGGCCTTGTGGGCGAGCATCGGGCCTTCGATCACATCGCCGATGGCATAGACGCCCTCGACACTGGTGGCATAATGCTTGTCGGTCGCGATCTGGCCGCGTTCGGTCAGCTTGACGCCCAGCTTGTCGAGCCCCAGCCCATCCGTGAAGGGCCGCCGTCCGGTGGCGAGCAGGACCGTGTCCGCGTCAATCGTGTGCTCGCTGTCATCCTTGCGGAGCTTGTAGGTGACCTTGGCCTTGGTCTTGAGCGCCTCGGCCTTCTGGACCGCCGCGCCCATGATGAATTCCATTCCCTGCTTTTTCAGCATGCGCTGGAAGGTCTTGGCGACCTCGCCATCATTGCCGGGAATGATGCGGTCAAGATATTCGATCACCGTCACCTCGGCGCCGAGGCGCGCGAAGACCGAACCCATCTCCAGCCCGATCACGCCCGCGCCGATGACGATCATCTTCTTGGGGATCTTGGCAAGCTCCAGCGCGCCGGTGGAGGTGACGATCACCTTTTCATCCACATCCACGCCCTTGAGCGGGCTGGATTCCGAGCCCGAGGCGATGACGATCTTCTTCGCCTCATGGGTCGTACCACCCACCTGCACCTTGCCCGGCGCCGGGATCGAGGCCCAGCCCTTGAGCCAGTCGACCTTGTTCTTCTTGAACAGGAATTCGATGCCCTTGGTGTTCTGCCCGATTGTGTCGGCCTTGTAGCCGAGCATCTTCTTCCAATCGACCTTGGGTTTCGCCCCCGTCAGGCCCATCGCGTCGAAATTATGTTCGGCCTCGTGGAGTTGATGCGTGGCGTGCAGGAGCGCTTTCGAGGGGATGCAGCCGACATTGAGGCAGGTGCCGCCAAGGGTCTCGCGGCCCTCGACGCAGGCGACTTTCAGGCCGAGTTGCGCCGCGCGGATAGCGCAGACATAGCCGCCGGGGCCGGAACCGATGACGATGAGATCGTAGGACATAGGGTGTCTCCTGTGTTCAGGCGGAGAGGTGGGGGGCTGTCTGCCCCCGTCGGGCCAATGGCCCGACCCCCCCGAGAGTATTTTCGGCAAGAAAATGGGTCATAAGAGGGCGGCGATGAGCATGATGATGGTGGCGAAGAAGCCGACGCCCCAGATGATGCTGCGCCCCGGCACCCAGCCATAGGCATAGGCCGGGATGTAGAGGGTGCGGGCTGCGAGGTAGATCCAGGCGCAGGCCGTGGTGACAGTGCTGGACTGGTCGGCGAGCGTGACCACGAGCACGGCCGGGGTGAAGAGGGTCAGCGCCTCGAAATGGTTTTGCAGGGCGCGTTCGAGCCGGGCGGGGATGCCGGACAGCGGGCGGTGTTCATCGCGCGGCGAGGTGGTGTAGCGGGTGCCGAGTTGCAGATTGGCCGTGACCGAGAGCAGCATGTATTGCACGACTTGCAGCAGCAGCGCGAGGGCGAGGACGAGGAGTTCGGGGGTCATGGCCATGCTCCGCGAATGTGAAGGGACGCCCGACAGGCGTCCCTATCTGAGGTGTCACAAATCCATCAACAGCCGCCGCGGATCCTCCAGCGCCTCTTTCACGCGCACGAGGAAGGTCACGGCGCCCTTGCCGTCGACGATGCGGTGATCGTAGCTGAGTGCGAGATACATCATCGGGCGGGCGACGATCTGGCCGTTGACGACCATCGGGCGCTGCTGGATCTTGTGCATCCCCAGAATGCCCGATTGCGGCGGGTTCAGGATCGGTGAGGACATCAGCGAGCCATAGACCCCGCCATTGGAGATGGTGAAGCTGCCGCCCTGCATCTCGGCCATGGTCAGCTTGCCATCGCGGGCGCGCTTGCCGAAATCGCCGATGGTCTTTTCGATCTCGGCAAAGCCCATCTTGTGCGCGTCGCGCAGCACGGGGACCACAAGGCCCGTGGGCGTGCCGACCGCGACGCCCATATGGACGTAATTCTTGTAGACCACATCAGTGCCGTCGATCTCGGCATTGACCTCGGGTACTTCCATCAGCGCGTGGCAGCAGGCTTTGACGAAGAAGGACATGAAGCCCATCTTCACGCCGTGCTTCTTCTCGAACATGTCCTTGTATTCGTTGCGCAAATCCATGATGCCACCCATATCGGCCTCGTTATAGGTGGTCAGCATGGCGGCGGTGTTCTGCGCCTCTTTCAGGCGGCGCGCGATGGTCTGGCGCAGGCGTGTCATCTTGACGCGTTCCTCGCGGGCGGCGTCATCGGCGGGGACCGGGGCCCGCGGGGCAGGCGCAGGTGCCGGGGCCGGGGCTTGCGCGGCGGGGGTGGCGCTGGCGGATTGCACGTCTTCCTTCATGACGCGCCCGTCGCGGCCGGTGCCCGTGACCTGATCGCGGCTGATCCCCTTCTCGGCCATCAGTTTCTTGGCCGAGGGGGCATCCTCGACATCACGCCCTGCAGGCTCGGCGCTCTTCGCAGGTGCCTCAGCCGGTGCGCTGGCAGCGGCCCCGGCGCTGCCCGAAATGACCGCGAGCTTGCCACCGGCGGCGACCGTGCTGCCTTCTTCCGCAAGGATTTCACCCAGCACACCCGCAGCAGGCGCAGGCACTTCGACCGAGACCTTGTCGGTCTCCAGCTCACAGAGCATCTCGTCCTGCTCGACCGCGTCGCCGGGCTTTTTGAACCAGCTTGCCACCGTCGCCTCGGACACGCTCTCGCCCAGCGCGGGGACCATGACATCGACGCTCTCGGCAGGCGCACTCTCAGCCGTCGCACTCTCCTTGGGCGCGGGTTTCGAGGGTTTCTCAGAGGCGGACGGGGCCTCGGACGCGCCCGGCTCGGAGATCATGGCGAGCAGCGCATCGACGCCCACTGTGTCGCCCTCGGAGGCGACGATCTCGCCCAGCGTGCCCGCGACGGGCGAGGGCACCTCGACCGTGACCTTGTCGGTCTCCAGCTCGCACAGCATCTCATCGACCGCGACGGCATCGCCGGGCTTCTTGAACCAGGTCGCGACCGTGGCTTCGGTGACGCTTTCGCCCAGTGTCGGTACTCGAACTTCGGTGGACATGTCCTTGTTATCCCTCGATTGTCAGCGCTTCATCCACGAGCGCCTGTTGTTGTGCTTTGTGCTGGCTGGCAAGCCCTGTCGCGGGCGAGGCCGAGGCCGGGCGCCCGACATAGCGGGGACGCTTGGACTTGCCCTTGAGCCGTCCCAGAACCCATTCGATATTTGGCTCGATGAAGTTCCATGCGCCCTGGTTCTTGGGCTCTTCCTGACACCAGAGAATCTCGGCCTTGGGGAAGCGCTCCAGCTCCTTCAAGAGCGCCATCGCCGGGAAAGGGTAGAACTGTTCGACGCGCAGCAGATAGATGTCATCAATCCCGCGCGCGTCGCGCTCTTCAAGCAAGTCGAAATACACCTTGCCCGAGCACATGACCACGCGCTTGATGGATTTGTCCGCCTTCAGCTTGGTGTCGCTATTGCCCTTCTGCGCATCATCCCAGAGCACGCGGTGGAAGCTCGATCCTTCGGTGAAATCGGCAGCTTCAGAGATGCAGAGCTTGTGGCGCAAGAGCGATTTCGGCGTCATCAGAACCAGCGGCTTGCGGAAGCTGCGATGGATCTGACGGCGCAGGATGTGAAAGTAATTGGCAGGCGTCGAGCAATTCGCCACGATCCAGTTATCCTGCCCGCACATCTGCAGGAAGCGCTCGAGCCGCGCGGAAGAGTGCTCCGGCCCCTGCCCTTCGAACCCGTGCGGCAGAAGCATCACCAGCCCCGACATACGCAGCCATTTCGACTCGCCCGACGAGATGAACTGGTCGAACATGATCTGCGCGCCATTGGCGAAATCGCCGAACTGCGCCTCCCACATGACCAGTGCATTGGGTTCGGCCAGAGAGTAGCCATACTCGAAGCCCAGCACCGCGTATTCCGAGAGCATCGAGTCGATCACCTCGTAGCGCGACTGCCCGTCCTTGATGTTGTTCAACGGGTAGTAGCGATCCTCGGTCTGCTGGTCGATGAAGGCCGAGTGACGCTGCGAGAACGTGCCGCGCGTCGAGTCCTGACCGGCGAGACGTACCGGATAGCCCTCTGTCAGCAGGCTGCCAAAGGCGATCGCCTCAGCCGTGGCCCAGTCGAACCCCTTGCCGGAAGAAAACATCTCCGCCTTGGCGTCGAGTTGGCGTGCGACGGTCCTGTGGATGTTGAAACCTTCGGGGTAGCGGGTCAGCGCCGCGCCGAGTTCCTGCATCGTCTCGGTCGAAATCGAGGTCTGGCCGCGCTGATATTCCTCGCCCTCGCGGTTCAGATGCGACCAGCGCCCGTCCAGCCAGTCGGCCTTGTTGGGCTTATAGGTCTTGCCGGACTCGAACTCCTCGTTCAGGAAGGCTTGGAACGCAGCCTTCATGTCCTCGATCTCGCCCTCGGGGATCAGCCCTTCGGCCACCAGCCGCTCGGTATAGAGTTGTAGCGTGGATTTGTGTTTCTTGATCCGCGTATACATCTGCGGATTGGTGAACATGGGCTCGTCGCCCTCGTTATGGCCAAAGCGGCGATAGCAGAAGATGTCGATCACCACATCCTTGAGGAATTTCTGCCGGAATTCGGTCGCCACCTTGGCCGCATGCACCACGGCTTCCGGGTCATCGCCATTGACGTGGAAGATCGGCGCCTCGACCATCAACGCGATATCTGTCGGATAGGGCGAGGAGCGCGAGAAATGCGGCGCAGTGGTGAAGCCGATCTGATTGTTTACGACGATATGCATGGTGCCGCCAGTGCGGTGCCCTTTCAACCCGGAAAGGCCAAAACCTTCGGCCACGACACCCTGCCCGGCAAAGGCTGCGTCGCCATGCAACAGCACGGCCATGACCTGCCGCCGCTCGGTATCGCCGAACTGGTCCTGTTTGGCGCGCACCTTGCCCAGCACAACCGGGTTCACGGCCTCGAGATGCGAGGGGTTCGCGGTCAGCGAGAGGTGCACGGAATTGCCGTCAAACTCGCGATCGGAGGAGGCGCCGAGGTGGTATTTCACATCGCCCGACCCATCGACTTCTTCGGGCTTGAAGCTACCGCCCTGAAACTCGTTGAAGATGGCGCGATAGGGTTTGCCCATCACATTCGCCAGCACTGACAGGCGGCCGCGGTGGGGCATGCCGATGGCGATTTCCTTCAACCCAAGCGCGCCACCGCGCTTGATGATCTGCTCCATCGCGGGGATCACGGCCTCGCCGCCATCCAGCCCGAAGCGCTTGGTGCCCATGTATTTGACATGCAGGAACTTCTCGAAACCCTCGGCTTCGACCAGCTTGTTGAGGATCGCGCGGCGGCCCTGCTTGGTGAACTGGATTTCCTTGCCGTAGCCTTCGATGCGCTCTTTCAACCAGGACACCTGCTCGGGGTCGGAAATATGCATGAATTGCAGCGCGAAGGTGCCGCAATAGGTTCGCTGCAGTATGTCGATGATCTGGCGCAGGCTGGCCACTTCCAGACCCAGCACATTGTCGATGAAGATGGGCCGATCCATATCGGCCTCGGTGAAGCCATAACTCTGTGGGTCAAGCTCGGGATGCGGCTCTTCCTTGCGCATGCCCAGCGGGTCGAGATCGGCCACCAGATGGCCCCGGATACGATAGGCGCGGATGATCATCAGCGCGCGCAGCGAGTCGATCACGGCTGCGCGCACCTGTTCGGTGGTCAGCGTGACGCCTTTATCAGCGGCTTTCTTGGTGATCTTCTCGGCAGCGGCCTTTTTCTCGGCAGGCGGTGCGACAACCGGCCAATCGCTGGTCAGCGCCGAGGTCAGCTCGTCATGCGGCATGGGCGGCCAGTCACCGCGCGCCCAGCTCGGGCCACGGGCCGCGGCCTGCGCATCCTGTGCACCCTCGCCCAGAGCGCGAAAATACTCAGCCCAGACATCATCGACCGAGGCCGGGTCCTGCGCGTGCCGCGCCTGCAAAGCCTCGACGTAATGCGCGTTCTGACCCTCGAGAAAGCTCTCGGAGTGGATCTGGTCCTTGGGGCTTTGTTCGTTCATGGGCGCACCTCTGTGCTGCAGTTAAGGTTCATGGTCTCTCTTGCGCCACCCTAGCGCACCTTGGGTTCCGGGCCATAGGCATTGGCGCCGCGCTGGCTGGGCCGGCTCATCCACCAGATGATGACCGCCCCCGCAACGACCTGAAGCACGGCCAGAAGCAACACTAGGCTTGCTTGACCGCCCATCATCGCCGATTCGGGCGGGGTGGTGCCATCGACCAGGCGCAGCATCATCTGACGGCTGATCGAGCCCGCAACCACCGCCGAGGCAATCACCACGGCCGAGGGCAGCAGCACCCACCATCCCGGACGCCCGGTATCCTGCAACCGGCGCCAGGCGACAGCAAGAAACGGCAGGAACACGATCAGTTGAAAGATGCGCGTCAGCCATTGCTGACCGCCAAGCGCGGCATGTTCGATCACGCCGATGGCAAAGGCGCCAAGGAAGACGAAGAGGAAGAACCACCAGTATTCGGGCCGTCGTGAGCGCCCCTGGAAATTCAGAGCGTTCTGAAAGCCGCTCTTGACGGCTTGCACGAATGTCATTCCTCCGTCCTCCCTCTGGCGCCGATAGCGCCCTGTTACCCGATCGCCTTGAGCACGGCTTCTCCCAGACCCGCCGGGCTGTCCGCGACCACGATACCCGCCGATTTCATTGCCTCGATCTTGTCATCGGCGCCGCCTTTGCCGCCCGCGACAATCGCGCCAGCATGGCCCATGCGACGCCCCGGAGGCGCCGTGCGCCCGGCGATGAAACCGGCGCAGGGCTTCTTGCGCCCGCGCTTGGCTTCGTCCTTGAGGAACTGCGCCGCCTCTTCCTCGGCGCTGCCGCCGATCTCGCCGATCATGATGATCGACTCGGTTTCGTCATCGGCGAGGAACCATTCCAGCACATCGATATGTTCCGTCCCCTTGATCGGGTCGCCGCCGATGCCCACGCAGGTGGATTGGCCAAGGCCAACATCGGTCGTCTGCTTCACGGCTTCATAAGTCAGCGTGCCCGAACGCGAAACCACGCCCACCGAGCCGCGGCGGTGAATATGTCCGGGCATGATGCCGATCTTGCAGGCATCGGGGGTGATGACACCGGGGCAGTTGGGACCGACGAGCACCGATTTCGACCCCTCCAGCGCGCGCTTGACCTTCATCATGTCCAGCACCGGGATGCCTTCGGTGATGCAGACGATCAGCTCCATCTCGGCATCGATCGCCTCAAGGATCGAGTCGGCAGCGAAGGGCGGGGGCACATAGATCACGCTGGCATTGGCCTCGGTCTTGGCCTTGGCCTCATGCACCGAGTTGAACACCGGCAGACCCAGATGCTCCTGCCCGCCTTTGCCGGGCGTCACACCGCCCACCATCTGCGTGCCGTAGGCGATGGCCTGTTCGGAATGGAAAGTGCCTTGGCTGCCAGTGAAGCCCTGACAGATGACTTTGGTGTGTTTGTCTACGAGAACGGCCATCGGTCTTACCCCTTCACTGCCTTGACGATCTTTTCCGCCGCATCCGACAGGTTGTCGGCGGCGATCACATTGAGCCCCGAGGCTTCGATGATCTCCTTACCCTTCTCGACATTCGTGCCTTCCAGACGCACCACGAGCGGCACCTGCAGCCCGACCTCCTTGACGGCCGCGATCACGCCTTCCGCGATGATGTCGCAGCGCATGATGCCACCGAAGATATTGACCAGAATGCCTTTGACGTTCGGGTCCGAGGTGATGATCTTGAACGCCTCGGTCACTTTCTCCTTGGTCGCGCCGCCGCCCACATCTAGGAAGTTGGCAGGCTCCGAGCCATAGAGCTTGATGATGTCCATCGTCGCCATGGCAAGGCCCGCGCCATTGACCATGCAGCCGATCTCGCCATCGAGCGCGATGTAGTTGAGATCATACTTGCTAGCAGCGAGTTCCTTGGCGTCTTCCTCGGTCTCGTCGCGCAGCGCGAGAATGTCGGACTGGCGATAGAGCGCGTTGGAGTCAAAGCCCATCTTGGCGTCGAGGCATTTCAGATCGCCCTTGTCGGTCACGATCAGCGGGTTAATCTCGACCATCTCGGCGTCTTTCTCGATGAAGAAACGATAGAGCTTGCCGACCAGATCGACGCATTGCTTGACCTGCTTGCCCTCAAGCCCAAGCGCGAAGGCCACGCGGCGACCGTGGAAGCCCTGAATGCCCGTCGCCGGGTCCACGCTGAAAGAGAGGATCTTCTCGGGCGTCGAGGCCGCGACCTCTTCGATATCCATGCCGCCCTCGGTCGAGACGACGAAACTGACGCGGCTGGTCTGGCGGTCCACAAGCAGCGCGAGATAGAGTTCGCGCTCGATATCCGAGCCGTCCTCGATATAGATGCGGTTGACCTGCTTGCCTGCGGGGCCGGTCTGATGCGTGACCAGCGTGCGGCCCAGCATCTGCTTGGTCATCTCTTCGGCTTCGGCCACCGATTTGGCCAGCCGCACCCCGCCCTTTTCTCCGGCCGAGGCTTCCTTGAAGCTGCCCTTGCCTCGCCCACCAGCGTGGATCTGCGCCTTGACCACCCAGAGCGGCCCGTCAAGCTCGCCCGCCGCCGCCTTTGCCTCTTCGGCCCTCAGGACGATCCGCCCATCGGAAACCGGCACTCCTGCCGCGCGCAAAAGCCCCTTGGCCTGATACTCATGGATGTTCATGGCACTGTCCCATCTGATGCTGTCTTTCCCTGTGAATGCCAGAACTGGCGCGGAAAACAATGACAAACTGTCGCATTTCTTCGCAAAGGGCACAAATTCGATCCTTTGTGATCACGAATTTTCGGGCAGTGATCACAAATCAGGGCTTGTAATGGCATCGAGACGCGAATGTGAGCGCAAGCATGAGAATCCACAATAAAGTAAGGCCGCGTCAAACGCGCGGCCTCCCGAAAAACAGTCAAATCTGGTCAATCAAGAGCTCAGGCCAGCGAGGGGTCGATTCCCTTGCAGGCCTCGACAAGACCGCGCACCGAGTCGACCGATTTATCGAACATGGCCTGCTCGTCCTTGGTCAGCTTGATATCGACCACTTTCTCGATCCCGTTCGCGCCGATGATCGTGGGCACGCCAACATACATCCCCTTGAGCCCGAATTCGCCATCGCACCAGGCCGCGCAAGGCAGAAGGCGGCGCTGGTCGCGCAGATAGGCCTCGGCCATTTCGATGGCGCTGGTTGCCGGCGCATAGAAGGCCGAGCCGGTCTTCAACAGCCCGACGATCTCGGCGCCACCATCACGGGTGCGTTGCACGATCGCGTCGAGTTTGTCCTGCGAGGTCCAGCCCATGCTGACCAGATCGGGCAGCGGAATGCCCGCCACGGTCGAATAGCGCACCAGCGGCACCATTGTGTCGCCATGCCCACCGAGCACGAAGGCGGTGACATCGCGCATCGAGACATTGAACTCGAGCGACAGGAAATGCCGGAAGCGCGCCGAGTCGAGCACGCCCGCCATGCCGACGACCTTTGCATGCGGCAGTCCCGAGAATTCGCGCAGCGCCCAGACCATCGCGTCAAGCGGGTTGGTGATGCAGATGACGAACGCATCGGGGGCATGCGCCTTGATCCCCTCGCCCACGGCTTTCATGACCTTGAGGTTGATGCCGAGGAGGTCATCGCGGCTCATGCCCGGCTTGCGCGGCACACCGGCGGTGACGATGCAGACATCCGCGCCCGCGATATCGGCATAATCATTGGTGCCCTTGAAACGCCCGTCAAACCCTTCGGACGGCCCCGATTCCGCAATGTCGAGCGCCTTGCCCTGCGGGATGCCCTCGGCGATGTCGAACAGGACGACATCGCCCAATTCCTTGATCGCGGCCAGATGGGCGAGCGTGCCGCCAATCTGTCCTGCGCCGATCAGTGCTATCTTGGGTCTGGCCATCGGTGATCTCCGCTTCGGTGGTTGTGATGCGGAGTGCCTAGAGCCTGCGCGGCTGCATTGCAAGAGACTCACAGGGGCGTGAGGCGGGTGATAGCGCTGACGCTTGCGCAGGAACACGGCTTCAGCGCTCCATTCACCACCGAAACCTGCCAGCATGCTGCTGCCGCACCTTGGGCGGTCACGGCCATGCGGGCCGATTGCCTCCTGAACTGCCGAAAGCGCTAGCGTGCAGTCTGTCGCGGATCAATTCGCTTGTCATGGAATGGAGGCTCACATTTACTGTGGCTCATGTTAGCCCTATCAACTAGAGGCGAGCGGAATATTGGACATTCTCATTCAGGGGCAGCAGAGCAGATGCAGATGACCAAAGACTGGTGGCGCGGGTCGGTGACGTATCAGATCTATCCGCGGTCCTTCATGGACAGCGATGGTGACGGGATCGGTGATCTGAAAGGGATTGTCGCAAAGCTAGACCATGTTGCGAGCCTTGGCGTCGATGCGATCTGGTTTTCGCCGGTCTTCCCCTCGCCGATGAAGGATATGGGCTATGATGTCTCGGATTACCTCGGCATCGACCCGGTTTTCGGCACGATGGCCGATTTCGACGCCATCATCGAGAAAGCCCATGCGCTGGGGCTGA
>SLJW01000219.1 GCA_007134865.1 Paracoccaceae bacterium
ACCGCCCCACCCGGATAGCCAAATACCACTTCCACGCCCTGATCCTTCAGCGCTTGAACAACCATTTTGGCTCCGGTCATCTGACGTGACATGCTGTTTTCCTCCGACGTCATTCCAACTCTGGCAATAAAAAAAGCCCCCGTCTGCTTCGGGGGCGCATGGGGTCCTGTCAGGGAAACCGTTACCGGCCCATGCGCATCTGTCCCACTACAAGTACGATTGCATTCTTCATTGCCATTCACCGCTTTCTCGCGTGAGCGGAAGTTAAGCCTCTGGCGAGAGCGCGTCAATGGCGAAAACACGCTGGCTTGCGCAATATGGCCCGCGATCTTTTCATTTGTTGCGCGCCCGCCGGTTGCCACAGCGTTTTCGACCCAAGTCTTGCGGTTTTGGCGGCTGAGTGGTCTAGTGATGGTAAGAATTCTCCAGACAGAATCGAGCAGCGCCGTCATGAACGACCTCTTGCACCAATCCGACTCCTATGATGCGTCCTCGATCGAGGTGCTGGAGGGACTGGAACCCGTCCGCAAACGCCCCGGCATGTATATCGGCGGCACGGATGAGCGCGCGCTGCACCATCTGGTGGCCGAAGTGCTCGACAATTCGATGGATGAGGCGGTTGCGGGCCATGCCACCCGCATCGAGGTCGAGATGCATGGTGATCATTCGATCACCATCCGCGACAATGGCCGCGGCATCCCCATCGACCCGCACCCCAAATTTCCCGAGAAATCCGCGCTCGAGGTCATTCTCTGCACGTTGCACGCGGGCGGCAAGTTCTCGGGTAAAGCCTATCAGACCAGTGGCGGCTTGCACGGGGTCGGGGCCTCGGTGGTCAATGCGCTCTCGGACAGCATGCGGGTCGAGGTGGCGCGCAATCGCGAACTCTTCGCGCAGGAATTCTCGCGCGGGGTGCCGCTGGGTCCGGTTGCCAAGGTCGGCCCCGCCCCCAACCGGCGCGGCACGAGCGTTACCTTCCACCCCGATGCCGAGATCTTCGGTTCGCTCAAGCTCAAACCCGCGCGGCTGTTCAAGATGGTCCGCTCCAAGGCCTATCTGTTCTCGGGCGTCGAGATTCGCTGGAAATCCGCTATCGAGGACGGCGAGACCCCGCAGGAGGCCACATTCCACTTCCCCGGCGGGCTGGCCGATTATCTGGGCGAGCAGCTTAATGGGAATGTCACCTATGCCGACAAACCCTTCGCCGGGAAGGTCAGTTTTCAAGAGAAATTCGGCCAGCCCGGCTATGTCGAATGGGCGATCAACTGGACGCCCGCGCGCGACGGCTTCGTGCAGAGCTATTGCAACACGGTCCCCACGCCCGAGGGCGGCACGCATGAGGCGGGCTTCTGGGCGGCCGTGCTGAAGGGCATCCGCGCCTATGGCGAGTTGGCGAATAACAAGAAGGCTGCGCAGATCACGCGCGAGGACATGGCCGCCGGGGGCTGCGCGCTGGTGTCGTGCTTCATCCGCGAGCCCGAGTTTGTCGGCCAGACCAAGGACCGCCTCGCCACGACCGAAGCCGCGCGCATGGTCGAGGGTGCCGTGCGCGACCATTTCGACAACTGGCTGGCCGCCGACCCCAAGGCGGCAGGTGCGATCCTCGATTTCCTCGTGCTGCGCGCCGAAGAACGGCTGCGACGGCGGCAGGAAAAGGAGACCAGTCGCAAGTCTGCCACCAAGAAACTGCGCCTGCCGGGCAAACTGGTCGATTGCACGGCCACCAATCGCGACGGTACCGAATTGTTCATCGTCGAGGGCGATTCAGCGGGGGGCAGCGCCAAAATGGCACGCGACCGCAAGACGCAGGCGCTCCTGCCGCTGCGCGGCAAGATCCTCAATGTGCTGGGGGCGGCGTCGAACAAGCTGGGCCAGAATGCCGAGATCAATGACCTTTGTCAGGCGATGGGCGTGGGGCTGGGCACGAAGTTCCGGCTTGATGATCTGCGCTATGACAAGATCATCATCATGACCGACGCCGATGTTGACGGCGCGCATATCGCGGCGCTGCTGATGACTTTCTTCTTCACCCAGATGCGGCCCATGATCGACGGCGGCCATCTCTACCTTGCCTGCCCGCCGCTGTTCCGGCTGACGCAGGGGGCGAAGCGGGTCTATGCGCTTGATGAGGCCGAGAAAGAGCGGCTACTGGCCGAGGGGCTGGGCGGCAAGGGCAAGATAGATGTCTCGCGCTTCAAGGGTCTGGGCGAGATGGATGCGAAGGATCTTAAAGAGACGACGATGGACCCAGCGTCTCGGCGGCTGATCCGGGTGTCCGTGGATGACGACATGCCGGGCGAGACCTCGGACCTGGTCGAGCGGCTGATGGGCAAGAAGCCGGAATTGCGGTTTCAGTATATCAGCGAGAATGCGCGGTTTGTGGAAGAACTGGACGTCTGAACCGGACCGTCTTGCAAATTTTGGTGCGGGTGGAGGGACTTGAACCCCCACGCCTTGCGGCGCCAGAACCTAAATCTGGTGCGTCTGCCAATTTCGCCACACCCGCATCGAGGGCTCTCTAGCAAATCGGCCTGCCGGATGCGAGAGGGTTTTTCGCAGGCGGACCTACCGGGAAGACTCCGCGTTCTTGACGTATTTCTGCCCCAATCCGGCGTGATTGTCGCGGACAGAGAAACAGTAATTCTCATCCCGCCCGTTTACCCTGTGCTTACCTTTGGGTGTCAGGGTCACGACAGGAGGACCCGCCATGGTCGCACACAGCATTTCCCTCGCGCCGCCCTTGCGCAAATCCGCTCCGGCCGAGGAGCGTCTGCTTGGATTTGGCCGGGGCACGCTGCTGCGCAGCGTGTTCGGCCTGCGCCCGGTCGAACGCCTGATGGCGGGGGACCTGCTGCTGGATGCCGAGGGACAACTCATCGAGCTGCGCGCCATCCGCCAGATGCGGGCCGCTCCGGGCGATATGGTGCGGCTCGTGCCGTCTGAGTCCCTGCCGGGGCTGGCCAGGCCGCTTTTCGTCGGTGCGGGCCAGAAGCTGGAATTGCGCGACTGGCGGGCCGAGCTTCTCTACGGGCAGGGCGCGCTGACCCGCGCTGTGCGGATGGTGGACGGGCAACGCGTGCGACGCCTCGCAACCCCGCGCCAGCTTTACCAACTGAGCTTTGATGCGGGTTGCGTGATCCTCGCCAATGGCTTGCCCGCGCTCGTGCCCGCCTTAGCGCAGCGCGCGCAGCACTGCGGGCAGCGCCTCGGGCAGGTCCTCCGCGATCAGGCCGGGGCCGATCTGTCGGGCGGCTTCGACATGCAACCAGGCACCGGTTGCCGCCACCTCTGCGGGCGGCAAGCCGCGTGCCATCAGCCCGGCGATCAGCCCGGCCAGCACATCGCCTGACCCGGCCGTGGCCAGTTCCGGGGCGGCGCGCTCACCCAAAGCCGCGTGAATGACGGGCCCGCCCTCGGGCGCGGCGATGACCGTATCGGCACCTTTGAGCAAGACCACTGCGCCCGCGTCACGCGCGGCCTTCACGGCGCGGTCACATTTCGAGAGCGACGTGTCAGCGGCAAGCGCAGGCCAGAGCCTGCGGAATTCGCCCTCATGCGGGGTCAGAACGCAGTCGGGGTGCAAGAGCGTGCGCAGGCCTGCATCCTGCGCGATCAGCGTCAATGCATCGGCATCGAGCACGAGCGGCAGCCCGCTGCGCAGGGTCGCATCAAGCAGGCTCGCCTCGCGCGCGCCAAACCCCAAGCCGGGGCCGAGGCAGATGGTCGAGATGCGCATTTCCTTTAATAGCGCGGGCAGGGCGGCGGCGTCGCGCAGCGGGCGCAGCATCACGGCATCGAGCCGCGCGGCATTCTCGATCAGCGCCGCAGGCGGGCAGGCCAGCGTCACCAGCCCTGCGCCTGCGCGCAAGGCCGAGCGCGCGGCCAGCCGCGCGGCTCCGCCGCGCCCGACCCCACCCGCGAGCACCAGCGCATGGCCATGGCTGAACTTGTGACCGGCACCTTTATGCAGCCGCGCTGCCATTGGGTTGGAAGGCGCAAGAGCCACATCCTCCCCTGACAGCGCTGCCAGTTCCGCGCCCAGACCGATATCGACGACATGCAGCGCGCCGGTAAGCCCGCCCGCGGGTAGCAGATAATGGCCGCGTTTCGCTGCCTGAAAGGTGACTGTCAGGTCAGCGCCGCGCGGCAGCGCGGCGCCTTCGGTGCGGATCCGCCCAGTGTCGGCGCAAAGACCCGAGAGGATATCCACGGCCACCAATCGCGCACCCGACTTCTGCGCCATCGCAAGCGCATCGATAAACGGCGCGCCAACCGGGCGCCCGAGCCCGGTGCCAAAGAGCGCATCGACGACGATCGCCCCCGTCAGGTCGGTCGGTTCAAGCTCGGAAAGAGTCGGCCCGATCTCGGCCCAGCGTACGGCATTTGCCGCGGCATCCGGCGTCATGGCAGATGTTGGTGCCCAGAGACGGACTTGCCAGCCCCGCGCATGCAACAGGCGCGCGATCACATATCCATCGCCGCCATTATTCCCCGGCCCGCAGAGCACCACAGCGCGGCGCTCAGCCTCAGGCCATTGTGCCGTAATCGCGGCGACCACTCCCGCGCCCGCGCGCTCCATCAACTCCAGCCCGGTGACACGACCAGAATCGATAGCCCCCACCTCAACGGCGCGCATTTGGGCAGATGTCAGAATTTCGACCATCCTGCGAGCCCCCTTGTTTCAAAAAAGCCTAAAAAATAGGCTAAAAGGTCAAGTTTTGATCGACTGTTTGCATTGCCACCCGGTTCACCCTCTCCTCGGACCCTAACAGATTGTGGCCCATGCACGAATTTGATCTGAACAGGGGCACAACGCGTGTCATCGGTCAAACCGGGGCGGGGAGAGGGAATGAGGACCACAGCATGAAGAAGATCGAGGCAATCATCAAACCGTTCAAGCTCGATGAGGTCAAGGAGGCGCTTCAGGAGATCGGCGTGCAAGGTCTGTCGGTCGTCGAGGTCAAAGGTTTCGGGCGGCAGAAAGGGCATACCGAGTTGTATCGTGGCGCCGAATATGTAGTCGATTTCCTGCCCAAGGTGAAGATCGAAGTGGTCCTGCCGGATGACCAGATCGATGCGGCGGTTGAGGCGATCATCGCGGCGGCCCGAACCGACAAGATCGGGGATGGCAAGATTTTCGTCTCGCCGGTTGAACAGGCCATCCGCATCCGCACGGGCGAAAGTGGCGATGACGCGCTCTAGAGCACCACAGATGACAGGATGCGCGTAACCGCATCCACAACAGTTTCTCCAGCAACAAGGGAAAAGAACATGAGTTCAGCAGACGTTCTCAAGATGATGAAAGACGAGGATATCGCCTATCTCGATATCCGCTTTGTGGACCCGCGTGGCCGTATGCTGCATGTCACGATCGTCGGTGATCTGGTCGATGAAGATTTCCTCGAGGAAGGCTTCATGTTCGATGGCTCATCGGTGCCGGGCTGGAAGGGCATCGAGGCGTCGGACATGAAACTCGTCTTCGATCTGGACTCGGTCTATATCGACCCGTTCTATGCCGAGAAGACCCTGGCAATTCACGCGTCCATCGTAGAGCCGGACACGGGCGAGCCCTACGAGCGTGACCCGCGCGGCACCGCCGAGAAGGCCGAGGCCTATCTGAAATCCACCGGCATTGGCGATGTGTCCTATTTCGGACCTGAAGCCGAGTTCTTTGTCTTCGACAATGTCAAGTTCTCGGACAAGTTCAACAAGGTCGGCTACGAGATCGACGCCGAAGAGGCCGCGTGGAACACCGACACGGATTACGAGCACGGCAATTCGGGCCATCGCCCCGGGATCAAGGGCCATTACTTCGCGATGAACCCTATCGATGCCAATCAGGACATGCGCTCGGAAATGCTGACCACGATGAAAGACATCGGCATGAAGGTGGACAAGCACCATACCGAGGTGGCCTCCGCGCAGCATGAGCTTGGCCTGATCTTCAACTCGCTGACCAAGCAGGCCGACGAGCTGATGAAATACAAGTATGTCATCAAGAACGTGGCCGATGCCTATGGCAAAACCGCGACCTTCATGCCCAAGCCCGTCAAGGGCGACAACGGTACCGGCATGCATGTCAACATGTCGATCTGGAAAGATGGCAAGCCGCTCTTCGCAGGCGACAAATATGCCGACCTGAGCCAGGAAGCGCTGTGGTTCATCGGTGGCGTGCTGAAACATGCCAAGACACTCAACGCTTTCACCAACCCCTCGACCAACAGCTACAAGCGCCTGATTCCGGGGTTTGAGGCACCTGTGCTGCGCGCCTATTCGGCACGCAACCGCTCTGGCTGCATTCGTATTCCGTGGTCCGAGAGCCCGAAGGCCAAGCGCGTCGAAGCCCGCTTCCCAGACCCATCGGCCAACCCCTATCTGGCCTTTGCCGCCCTGCTGATGGCGGGAATTGACGGGATCAAGAACAAGATCGATCCGGGTCCAGCGTCGGACAAGGACCTCTACGATTTGCCACCCGAAGAGCTGGAAGGCATCCCGACGGTGTGTGCCTCCTTGCGTGAGGCGCTGGAATCACTGGCGGCGGATCATGACTTCCTGCTGGCCGGCGATGTGTTCACCAAAGACCAGATCATGGCCTATATGGACCTGAAATGGGAAGAGGTTTACGCTTACGAGCACACCCCGCACCCGGTGGAATACACGATGTATTACAGCTGCTGATTGGCGCTGGAGCGTCAAGGAAAAGCCCCTGCCGCTGGCGGGGGCTTTTTCATTGAGGGGGAACGGGGGGCTGCCGCCCCCCGGCTGGCCTGCGGCCAGAACCCCCCGCTTCAGGGGGAGCACGCTCCCCCTGAAAACCCCGTGAGTATTTCACGGCAAGATGAAGGATCAGCGGCTGAGGCCAGCGGGCAGCGAGGGCTGGTCAAGCGCGGCAAAGCCGTAATGGCGCAGCCAGCGCAGGTCGCTCTCGAAAAAGGCGCGCAGGTCGGGGATGCCGTATTTCAGCATCGCGATGCGGTCGATCCCCATGCCGAAGGCAAAGCCCTGCCACGCGTCGGGGTCGATCCCGCCCGAGCGCAGCACATGCGGATGCACCATGCCGGAGCCGAGGATTTCCATCCAGTCATTGCCCTCGCCGATCTTGAGCTGACCGCCTTCCCATGAACAACGGATATCGACTTCGGCGGAGGGTTCGGTGAAGGGGAAATGCGACGCGCGGAAGCGCAGTTCCACCTCATCGACCTCAAAGAAGGCGCGGCAGAATTCCTCGAGCGTCCATTTCAGTTGCGCCATGGTGATGTCGCGGTCGATGGCGAGACCCTCGACCTGGTGGAACATCGGCGTGTGGGTCTGGTCCATGTCCATGCGGTAGACGCGGCCCGGGGCGATGACGCGGATGGGCGCGCCCTGCACCTGCATGGCGCGGATCTGCACCGGCGAGGTATGCGTGCGCAGCACATGCGGCGGGCGGTTGTCGCCCTCGGCACGGTGCATGAAGAAGGTGTCATGCTCCTGCCGGGCGGGGTGTTCGGGCGCGATGTTGAGCGCGTCGAAATTGTACCAGTCGGACTCGATCTGCGGGCCTTCGGCGACCGAAAAGCCCATATCGGCGAAGATCGCGGTCAACTCGTCCATCACCTGGCTGATCGGATGGATCGTGCCCATGGGGCGGCGGCGGGCAGGCAGAGTGACATCGAGCCATTCGGTCTGGAGACGCGCATCAAGCGCTGCGTCATCGAGGGCTGCGCGGCGCGCTTTCAGCGCCGAGTCGATCTCGGATTTCAACCCGTTCAGCGCGGGCCCCGCACTCTGGCGTTCCTCGGGGCTCATCTGGCCGAGACTACGCATCAAAAGACTGACCTCGCCCTTCTTGCCGAGCGCGGCCAGACGCACGGACTCAAGCGCCTCGGCATCGGGGGCCTGAGCGATCTGCTCGAGAAACTTGCCGCGCAGCTCTGCGATTGCGTCCATAATCTTTGCCTTTCGCTGTCTGGCGCGGAGGTAGCCAATCGCCCTGCCGATTGCAAGCCGTGCTCAGAGGCCCAGAAGCTGCGCCGCAATGCTGAAATAAATCAGCACGCCCAGCACATCGGCGATCGAGGTGACAAGCGGACCAGAGGCGGCCGCCGGGTCGCGGTCGAATTTGGCGAAGATGAAGGGCAGGCACATGCCGATCAAGGCCCCCATCAGCACGATCGAGATCATGGCCAGCGCGACCACCAGCGCGATTTCCGGTCCACCGCGCCAGACCCCGATGGTCGAGACCGCCACGGCCATCGTCACCCCAAGCGTTAGCGCCACCACCACCTCGCGCGACAGAAGCCGTCCGAAATCGGCGGGGCGTACATCGCCTGTGGCGAGCGCGCGGACCATCAGCGTGGCCGATTGGGTGCCGGCATTGCCGCCCGACGCAATCAGCAGGGGCAGAAAGAACAGTAGCGCCAGATGCGCAGCGATCGTGTCCTCGAAATAAGCGATGCCCGCGCCCGAGAAGATATTGCCGAAGACCAGGAGCACCAGCCAGAAGATGCGCGCCTTGTAGAGGGTTGCGATGGTCGCCTCGGCCAGCGACATCTCGATGGGTTGCACGATTGCGCCCTTGTAGAAGTCCTCGGTGACTTCTTCCTCGGTCACGTCCATGGCGTCGTCGGCGGTCACGATGCCGACGAGGCGGTCATTGTTGTCGAGGACCGGCAGCGCGAGCAGGTCATAGCGCGCAATCAGTTTCGCTGCATCTTCCTGCTCGTCATCGGCACGGATCCAGACCGGCTCGGTATCCATCACTTCCGAGACGCGCTGGCTCGGGCGGGCGACCAGCAGGTCGCGCAGGCTGACCACACCGATCAGTTTGCGGTCATCGTCGATGATATAGGCGTAGTAGATCGTTTCGGCATCAATCGCCTGCGCGCGCAGCGCCTCGATGGCCTTGGTCGAGGTCAGGTCAGGGGCGAGGGTAGCGTAATCCGAGGTCATGACCGAGCCGACGGTCCACTCCTCATAGGCGGCAAGGCGGCGCAGGTCTTCGCGTTCGGCCTTGGCGAAGGCGGGCAGGATGGCCTCTTGTGCCTCTTCATTGAGTTGCTTGTAGAGGTCGGCGCGTTCGTCATGGCTCATCGCCGTCATCAGCGCCACCAATTCGCGCCGGGGGATGCAGTGCGCAATCGCGATCTGCGAGCTTGGTCGCAGATAGCCGAGCAATTCGGCCTGGTCATGCAGTGTAAGAAGGCGCATTACCTGCAGATCGACATCTTCGGGCAGTTCCTCGATCAGCGCTGCGACATCGGCCAGTTCCTGAGCCGAGACGAACTCTCGGACTTCGTCGTCGCGCTTCTCATCCATCAGGCGCTGGATTTCGACTGCGATGAAGGCAGCGTCGAAATCCGCGTCATTCGAGTCGCGGTCGAAGCGGATGTCGCTGAGCGGTGTCTGAACTGTCAATTTCGATCCCCTGATACGCAGGCGGCATCAGGGACGGGCAGGGTCAACCCCTGCGAACGGCCCGCGATGCGCGCGGTGTCTGTCTGTGTTTCGGACGCAAACTCTGCGCCCACCTGGAACTGCCGTCCATCTTGATCCCGTCACGTGGCACTGGTGCAACGAGCCACTTCTTGGGTGATAGGCGCGACCCTGCGCCTTGTCAATTTTTGCGCGGGTTGTGGGCTGTGCTCTGCGGTCGCGGGGTGTGTTTCCGGCTTTGCTGCCTCTGTTTCGGCGCTGCGCCTATTGGTGCCGAGTGCAGGCGCATTGTCAGGGTATCAAAGCCTGCTGGCTCAGCCGTTTTGGAGGCTGCGCCCGGTTTGCCCGGTAAGGTTTCTGACCTGCAAACCGGATGACAACAGGAGGGTTTCGGTTGGTCAGGCGGCAGAGCAAAGCACAGGACGACAGCAGGCAGGGTGGCGTTTGCGCGGGCGCGGCCTATGCAGGCGCGCTGGGCGTTGCCGCCGGATTGCAGGCAGCGAAGACGCGGTTACGACCTTCGGCCTTGGCCCGGTAAAGCGCTTGGTCCGAGGCTTTGAGCACTGCTTCAAGCTGCGTGCCGTCCCGCCCGAGCATGGCCAGCCCCGCCGAGACCGTGACCTGCGGCAACGAGCGCCCACCCGAACTCAGTGTCATCGCGGCGATTGCCTCGCGCAGGTTTTCCGCGCGCTCCAGACAGGCCGCTTCGTCATGGCCGAGGCAGAGCAGGACAAATTCCTCGCCCCCGATCCGACAGGGGTGCACGCTGTCATCAGCGGCGGCCGCCAGAACCCGCCCGACCTCGCGCAGGACGAGATCGCCAGCCTCATGGCCAAACTGGTCATTGAACGCCTTGAAATGGTCCACATCGAGCGAGATCAGCGCCAACGGGCGATCCTCATGGGCGGCGATGCTGAATTCACGTGTCGCGCGCTCGATGAACCAGCGGCGGTTCCACAGCCCGGTGAGCGGGTCACGGACTGATCGGTCATGCAATTCCTGCCGCAAACGGACATTGGCAATCGCGAGGCTGATCTGCTCGCCACAGATCAGCGAGATGTCCCAGCGGTTGCGCAGCACCTCGTCGCGCATATGCCGCATGATGCCACCTTCCTCGAACCCTTCGAACACCACATGCATCAAGCCGATGGTTTCACCATGCGCGATGATGGGCAGGCAGAAATAGGGGGCGCCTTTGCTGCGCACATGATCGCAGGTGAACTGAATCGGCTTCATGCCAAAGGCATAGGCTCGCCCCCGGCGCAGCGCCCAGCAATCATCAGGCAGGATATGGGGCGCAAAATCGGGCATGGTGCCCCAGCTTGCTGCCAGTTTGAGGCTGGTGCGGTTGTCGTCATAGATATAGAGCGCTCCCTCGGCCTCGGGGATAAGCGTGTGCATGGCGCGCTGGATCACCATCAGCAATTCGTCGATGGATTTCGCGGAATAGAGCCATTCGCTGGTCAGCGCGAGCAACTGGCGCTCGGACTGGCGCAACTGCTCGGAATGGCGCATCTCTTCATTCTGTTCTTCCAGTGCCTTGCGCTCGGTGATGTCGCGCATCGTCGAGATGAAATGTGTGTGCCGCCCGTTTGCATCATAGACGGGCATGACTTTCAGATCGACCCAGAAGGGCTCGCCCGATTTGGTGTAACACAGGATATCGGCGCGAATCTCGCGCCGTTGCGCGCAGGCCTGCCGGATTTTGCGCATCGTCTCCAAGTCGGTGTCTTGCCCCTGAAGGACAGTCCCCGGCTCCTTGCCGAGAATATCCGCCAGAGCGTAACCCGTCTGAGCGACGAAGGCCGGGTTCACCCAGAGCGCGCGCCGCTCGGGGTCGGCAATAACAACGCAATCCGAAGAGTGGCGCGTGACCAGATCGGCATAAAAGCTCTCGGCATCCGGTATCGGCTGTGGCACGATTTGCGGCACGGTCTGACTGGCGCTCATGACATGTCCTTGTCGCTCTGCGGCCAGACTAGGACAGAGAACTTAACAATTTCTTTCGCCCGGATCTTTGCGGGGCGCCCATGCGCAGCGCGTGACACTCCCGCGCAAAGGCGATAGGTTGCCGCCAGAATCTGCGAAGAGGCAAAGACCTCCATTGCAAGGGACATCTCACCAGAAAGGAGAGACCATGCTCGATACGACAACCGATCTGAAATCCATGCTCAGCGACCCGTCACTGCTGGAAACCCGTGCGCTGGTGGCCGGGGAGTGGGTCGATGCCGATGACGGCGCCACTTTCGATGTGCGCAACCCCGCGCGCGGCGATGTCATCGCCAAGGTCGCCGATCTGGGCCGTGCTGAAACCGCGCGCGCCATTGCCGCTGCCGAAGAGGCGCGCCATGCTTGGGCGGCGCGCACGGGCAAGGAGCGTGCGGCTGTTCTGCGCAAGTGGTATGATCTGATGATCGAGAATACCGAGGATCTCGCGCTGATCCTGACGGCGGAAATGGGCAAGCCGCTCGCCGAGGCGCGGGGCGAGGTCGCTTATGGCGCTGGCTTCATCGAGTGGTTCGGTGAAGAGGCAAAGCGGGTCTATGGCGAGACCATCCCCGGACATCAGCCCGACAAGCGGATCACGGTGCTGCGTCAGCCGATTGGCGTGGCAGCTTCGATCACGCCCTGGAATTTCCCCAATGCGATGATCGCGCGCAAGGTCGGTCCCGCGCTGGCCGTGGGCTGTGGCTTTGTGGCGCGCCCTGCGGCGGAGACCCCGCTTTCGGCGCTGGCCATGGCGGTGCTGGCCGAGCGGGCGGGTGTGCCCAAGGGCGTGCTTTCCGTGATCACGTCCTCGCGGTCTTCGGATATCGGCAAGGAATTCTGCGAAAACCCGGCGGTGCGCAAGCTGACCTTTACCGGCAGCACCGAAGTCGGGCGCATCCTGCTGCGGCAGGCCGCCGATCAGGTGATGAAATGCTCGATGGAGTTGGGCGGGAATGCACCGTTCATCGTCTTTGATGATGCCGATCTAGACAAGGCGGTCGAGGGCGCGATGATGTCCAAGTTCCGCAACAATGGCCAGACCTGCGTCTGCGCAAACCGCATCTATGTGCAGGCCGGCGTCTATGACGCCTTTGCCGAGAAGCTGGGCAAGGCCGTTGCGGCGCTGAAAGTGGGCGACGGGCTCGCGGACGGGGTGCAGGCCGGGCCGCTGATCAATGCAGAGGCCGTGGACAAGGTCGAAGAGCACATCCGCGACGTGTTGGACCATGGCGGTCAGGTCGTCACCGGTGGCCAGCGTCACGCGCTGGGCGGCACTTTCTTCGAGCCGACCGTGGTGACGGGGGTCACGCAATCGATGAAGGTCGCGCAGGAAGAGACCTTCGGCCCGCTGGCACCGCTCTTCCGCTTCGAGAGCGAGGACGAGGTCATCGCGATGGCCAATGACACGATCTTCGGGCTGGCCTGTTATTTCTATGCCCGGGATGTGGGTCGGATCACCCGTGTGCAGGAAGCGCTCGATTACGGGATTGTCGGCGTGAATACCGGCATCATCTCGACCGAGGTCGCGCCCTTTGGCGGCGTCAAGCAATCGGGGCTCGGGCGTGAAGGGTCGCGCCATGGGATCGAGGATTATCTCGAGATCAAATATGTCTGCCTGAGTATCTGACGGGCAAGGCCGGACACTGCGCATGCGCAGTGTCCGGCCACCGTCACGGCAGAGGGGTACTTGTCGTGAGCGCAGGGTTTGCGCTAATGGAGAGATCCTGCAGGCCTCGCCGGAAAAGATTTATCTAACATTGATTTTTTTGTTGCCGGGCATAGTGGCCAGCCCTACTTTTTGGACGCAGGCAGGAAAAGGCCGTTAGCCGGAAGACTTACTCCTCGTTCCCTCCTTTCGGTGGACCCTTTCCTGCCTGCACCCGCAACTGATGCGTCCCATCGCTTGCATATGGCCCCGTTTTTTCGGATAAGACAGCAGAGTAACGAGAGGTCACGCCATGCGCGCCCGGATTTATCGCCCGTCCCGTAACGCAATGCAGTCCGGCAATGCCAAGACCCAACACTGGGTGCTTGAATTCTCCCCCGAACAGGCGCGGCGGATTGATCCGTTGATGGGCTGGACGTCCTCTGGCGACATGAAATCGCAGGTGCAACTGCGGTTTGAGGACCGAGTTGCGGCAGAAGCCTACGCCGAGGCACATGGCATCGACGCTATCGTGATCGAGCCCAAGACCCGCCGTCCCAACCTGCGCCCGGGTGGCTATGGTGACAATTTCGCGACCAACCGGCGGCAGGTCTGGACGCATTGAATCGGGACCCGGACCCGGGGCAGGCGCTGTCTTCGCGGAGCGTCACCTCAACATTGCAACGCTGGGAAAATGGGCCCTGAAGCCAGCACAGAGCCGTCAGGATGGTCAATTGTTCCCGCGCAGTGCCTCCGGGTGCTCGGCCAGAAAAGCCTTCAACGCCTTGTAGAGTGCGCGCGCGCTCGTCAGATCATCGTGGTGCAGGGCATCGGCAATGTCCTCGCAGATCATCTGCTGCACTTTCTGCGGTCCATGATGGATGTGCATCAGATATTCGCCCAGTTCTGCTGCCGTGACGGTGTCCAGATGCTCGTGAACCGCAATGGCCTCGATTTGTTCGCGGCTCAGGCATGTCATGTCCAGGATGTCGTTTTCATTGATCATGGTTCAATCCTCCTCCAACCGCAGAGAATACCACGCAACGCCGATTTCGCACATTGCTTTGAGTCAACAGACATATGAAGCCGCCTGAATTCTGATCTGGTCTCTGGATCTCGCCTTCCTCCAACTGATCGCGGGCAAGCAGGATGCGCATCTGATGGAGGTCACTGTCGTCAAATTCGGTGAGATCGATGCCGCGCGGGCCATCGGCCGGTATCTTGATGCCGAGGTCGGGCCTGTGCTGCTGCTCCATCCCGATCAGGAGGAATGCGTGATGCTCATCGCCCGGAGTAATCCAACCCAGGCCTCGGTTAGGCATTGTGCGACGCCTCGTTCAGCAGGCGGCGCGTCGAAGTTGGCCAATCAAGCGCGCGACGCTCAGCATTCCGCTTCAAACCCGTCGATGATCGCAATCGCTTCATCGGCGGTTTCGGCATAATGGAACAGGTTCAGATCCTCCGGGCTTATGGTGCCTGCCTCGGCCAGTGCTTCCCAGTTGATGATCCTGGTCCAGAAATCACGCCCGAACAGGATGAAGGGCATCTTGTGCATCCGGTCGGTCTGGATCAACGTCAGCGTCTCGAATAGCTCGTCCATTGTGCCGAAGCCGCCTGGAAAGACCGTGATCGCCTTGGCGCGCATCAGGAAATGCATCTTGCGGATGGCGAAATAGTGGAAGTTGAAGCACAGATCGGGTGTGACATAGTCATTCGGGGCCTGCTCATGCGGCAGCACGATATTGAGACCGATGGAGATCCCGCCTGCCTCCTTCGCACCCAGATTGCCCGCCTCCATCACGCCCGGCCCGCCGCCCGTCACGATCACATCCTCGCGCCCGTAGCTCTGGACCGAGCGCAGGGTCATCGCATGGGCAAACTCGCGCGCGACCTGATAGAAGCGTGCGAGGTCTTTCATCATTGGCGTGCGCGGGGCGCTGGGGTCGTCGGGGCGGCGAATGCGCGCGCCACCGAACATGACAATGGTGGACTGGATGCCGCGCTCGGTCATCAGCAGGTCGGGTTTCAGGAGTTCCAGTTGCAGCCGCACTGGGCGCAGTTCGTCGCGCAGCATGAAATCGCCATCGGCAAAGGCCAGACGATAGGCCGGATGGCGCGTTTGGGCAGTGTCCGGGGCCTCGTCCCAATGTCGGATATCTTCCTGTGCATCGGGGAAGGGCCGAAACTTGCTCTGGTCTTTCATGCGGGGGGCGTCCTTGCGTGAATTGCAGTCTCTCGCGCCCGAGGCTATAGCGAGGGCCAACAGATGACCAGAGCCATGGAGCCCGCCAATGACTGACACAGCCGCACTGGAGAGAGCCATCGAGGCCGCATGGGAGGCGCGCGACAGCATCACGCCCGCAACTGGTGGCGCAACGCGCGAGGCGATCGAGGCGACGCTCGAGGCGCTTGACTCCGGCGCGCTGCGCGTCGCCGAGCGGCAGGAGAATGGCGATTGGCATGTCAATCAATGGGCGAAGAAGGCCGTTCTTCTAGGGTTTCGCCTTCATGACATGGAGAAGCACTCGGGCGGCCCGCAGGGTGGCCACTGGTGGGACAAGGTCGACAGCAAATTCGCGGATTGGAAAAAGAAGGACTGGAAGGCCGCCGGCTTTCGCGCCGTGCCCAACTGCGTGGTACGCAAATCCGCCTATATCGCGCCCGGCGTGGTGCTGATGCCCTCATTCGTCAATCTCGGCGCATATGTCGATAGCGGCACCATGGTCGATACCTGGGCCACGGTCGGAAGCTGCGCGCAGATCGGCAAGAACGTCCACCTTTCCGGTGGTGTCGGCATCGGCGGCGTGCTCGAGCCGATGCAGGCCGGCCCCACGATCATCGAGGATAACTGCTTCATCGGCGCGCGGTCCGAAGTGGTCGAGGGCTGCATCGTGCGCGAGGGCTCGGTGCTGGGCATGGGCGTGTTCATCGGCAAATCCACCAAGATCGTGGACCGCGAGACCGGGGCGGTGAGTTATGGCGAAGTGCCGCCCTATTCGGTGGTGGTGTCGGGCTCGATGCCCTCGAAGAACGGCATCAACCTCTATTGCGCCGTGATCGTCAAGCGGGTGGATGCCCAGACCCGTTCCAAGACCGGCATCAACGAGCTTCTGCGCGACTGAGACTTCATCTTGCCGTGAAATACTCACGGGGTTTCTCAAGGGGGGCGTGCCCCCCTTGAGGCAAGGAGCTTGAGGGGCGGCAGCCCCTCAATCCTCTTTCTCAGGCGCGCGCGGCGCCGCTGCCCTCCGCAACCGGTCATTGATCGCCCGCCCCAGCCCAACCTCCGGCACTTGCGCCACGGCAATCGGCCTGCCCATAGCATCGGCCGCGTGCAGCACGGCAAAGAGCCGCGCTGCGGCCTCTTCCAGATCGCCCGACTCCGAGAGCGTCAGCTCCGCTCCCGCGCAGCCCGATCCGAAGCCGATCCAGACTTCGCCCGGCGCTGGCTCGTGCACCCCGAGCCGCAGCGCTGCGCGCGGGGCGTAATGCGAGGCAAGTTGCCCCGGCGCAGTCACCCTGGAACCTGCCACCCGCGCCGCAGGCGCGGCCCCCAGCACGCGCGTCAGCGCCTCTTCACTGACACCGCCTGCGCGCAACAGCACCGCGCGCCCGTCCTCGAACCCGAGGATCGTCGACTCCACCCCCACCGGGCAGGGCCCGCCATCGAGCACGGCTGCAATCCGACCGCCCAGGCCTTCGAGCACATGCCGCGCCTCGGTCGGGCTGATCCGCCCGGAGGGATTGGCCGAGGGCGCGGCCAGCGGCCCGCCGAACCCGGCAAGCACGGCTTGCGCCAGCGGATGCGCGGGGACGCGCAGCGCGATAGTGGGCAGGCCCGCGGTTACTGCCTCGGGCAGACCATGGCCTGCCCGCAGCGGGGCGACGAGCGTGAGCGGGCCGGGCCAGAAGGCGCGGGCGCAAGCCCGCGCCCCCTCGGAAAATTCCGCCAACTCCTCGGCGGCCTCAAGCGAGGGCAGATGCACGATCAGCGGGTTATGCGCAGGCCGGCCCTTGGCCGCGAAGATCGCGGCCACCGCCGCCGCGTTCCGGGCATCCCCGGCCAGCCCGTAGACCGTCTCGGTCGGCAGCGCCACCAGTGCACCCTCGCGCAACAGCGCGCAGGCGCGCGCAACCCCTTGGGTATCGGGGCGCAACTCTTCGGTGGCAATGGGCGCGACAGGCATCGGGTGACGTGGCGTTTCAGTTCAGATATGGGCCCCGAGGCTTTATGACTGAGGCTGGCCTTGCCATAGGCGCTTGCGCTGATCTTGCCAAGTCCTGCCCGATACAACCTCACGGAGCCCCGCCATGCCCTACCGCGCGCCCCTCACCGATTTCAGCTTCCTGCTCGACCAGATCGTCGATTTCGACAAGGTCCGCGCGACGGAGCGCTTTGCCGAGGCCACGCCCGAGACCACCGAGGCCATCCTGACAGAGGCCGCGCGGCTCTGCGAAGAGGTCATGGCCCCGCTCAACCGCGCAGGCGATCTGCATCCGGCGCGGCTGGAGAACGGGGTGGTGCGGACCCCACCGGGCTTTGCCGAGGGCCATCGCGCCATTGCCGAGGGCGGCTGGCTGGGTATTGCCGCAGACCCCGAGCATGGCGGAATGGGCCTGCCGCAGACGCTTGCCAGCGCGGTCAATGACATGATGTCGGCAGCCTGCCTCGCTTTGCAGGTCAACCCCTTGCTGTCGCTGGGGCAGATCGAGGCGCTGGAGCATCATGCCAACGACGAGATCAAGGCGCTCTATCTGCCCAAGCTGATTTCCGGCGAATGGACCGGCACGATGAACCTGACCGAACCGGAAGCTGGCTCTGATGTGGGTGCGCTGCGGACCAAGGCCGAGCCCAATGAGGATGGCAGCTATGCGATCACCGGGCAGAAGATCTACATCACATGGGGCGACCATGATTTCGGTGGCAATGTCTGCCATCTGGTGCTCGCGCGCTTGCCCGACGGAGCACCGGGCACAAAGGGGATCAGCCTGTTCATGGTGCCCAAGTTGCTGCCCGATCAGAATGGCAATCCGGGCGAGCGGAATGCGCTGCGCGTGGTCTCGCTCGAGCACAAGCTGGGCCTGCATGGCTCGCCCACTGCGGTCATGGAGTACGACCGTGCCACAGGCTGGCTGGTCGGCGAGGAACACGGCGGCATGGCGGCGATGTTCACCATGATGAATAATGCCCGCGTCGGTGTGGGAGTGCAGGGTATCGGCATTGCCGAGGGTGCCTATCAGCATGCGCTGCATTACGCGCAGGACCGTCGGCAGGGCCGCACGCCGCGCTCGGCCAAGGGCGCGATCATTGAACATGTCGATGTGCGCCGGATGCTGGCGGTCACGAAAGCCGAGATTTTCGCGATCCGCGCCATCGCGCTGGCCAATTCGGTTGCGATTGACATGGCCACTGCCACCGGTTCGGAGGACTGGGCCGCGCGGGCAGCGTTCCTGACTCCGATCACCAAGGCCCATGGCACGGATATCGGCATCGAAGTTGCCAATCTGGGCATCCAGATCCATGGCGGCATGGGTTTTGTCGAGGAAACGGGAGCTGCGCAATATCTTCGCGATGTCCGGGTGACGGCGATCTATGAGGGCACCAATGGCATTCAGGCCATGGATCTGGTCGCGCGCAAGATGAGCGATGGCGGCGAGGCGGCCTATCGCCTGCTGCAGGAAATCGAAGACAGCGCCGAGGCCGCCCGTGCCGTGCTGCCCGATCTGGCCGAAGAGGTCTGGCAGGCCGCCGAATCACTGCGCGAGACAACCGAATGGCTTCTGGCGCAGGAGCTTAACGAGCGTTTTGCAGGTGCGACCGCCTATCTGCGCGCCTTCGCCCGCGTCCTGGGGGCGCATTACCACCTGAAAGCCGCGCTGACCGAGGATGGCGCGCGCCGGGCTCTTGCGCGCGTGTTCATATTCCGTATTCTCCCCGAACATGTCGGGCTTCTGGCACAAGCACGCGCCGGGGCCGAGTGTCTCTATGCCCTTTCGGATGATGATCTCGCAGCATGATGGACGGCTCTGACGCAGCAGGCATTCGCCACCCCTTCGCCGACGCGCCCGAGGAGGGCTGCGTCACGCGTATCGCCGAAGGTGTGTTCTGGGCGCGGTTGCCGCTGCCGATGGTGCTCGATCATGTCAATGTCTACATCCTTGACGAGGGCGATAGCTGGACCGTTTTCGACACGGGCATCGACACCACGCGGGCTCGCGGCATCTGGGTCAAGCTGCTGGCAGGGCCGTTGCGTGGCAAGCAGGTCGGGCGCGTGATTGCCAGCCACCATCACCCCGACCATATCGGGCTTGCGGGCTGGTTTCAGGCCGGGGGTGCCGAACTTGTGACGACGCGTACCGCCTGGCTCTTTGCGCGGATGCTGACACTGGATGCGCAGGCCACACCGCCCCCCGAGATGCTCACCTTCTGGCACCGTGCGGGAATGCCATCCGAGATGATCGAGACCCGTGCCAAGGAGCGTCCGTTCAATTTCTGTGACACGGTCGCGCCCCTGCCGCTGGGCTATCGCGCGCTGCGCGAGGGCGATGTTCTGCATGCGGGCGGGCGAGATTGGGACGTGCGCCTGGGGCAGGGTCATGCGCCCGATCAGATCACACTCTGGAGTCGCGACTGCAATCTGGTGCTGGGCGCGGATCAACTCTTGCCGGGAATCTCGCCCGTTCTGGGGGTCTATGCGACCGAACCCGAGGCCGATCCGGTGGCCGACTGGCTGGAGAGTTGCGCGCAACTGCAAGAGCATGCGCGGTCGGAACATCTGGTGCTGCCGGGTCACAAACTGCCCTTCACCGGCCTTCCCCTGCGCCTGACCCAGAAAATCGAGAACCATATCGGCGCGCTCAAGCGGCTGGAGGCCTATCTGGACACACCGCGCGTGGCGAGTGAGTGTTTCGAGATGTTGTTCAAGCGCCGTGTGTCCGAGGCCAGCTATGGCCTCGCACTGGCCGAGACAGTCGCGCATCTGAATTACCTGCACGCGCGCGGACGTGCGCGGCGCTGGCTGCGCGAAGACGGGGTCTGGATTTGGCAGGCATGATACGCGCACGCCGCGGTTTTGCCGCGGCGCTGCTTGCGGTCTTTTCCGTCGCCTTGGCTGGCTGCGCAGCGCTGTTCATGGGGGTGGCGGGCAGTGAGGGGCCGGGCCATGCCGGGGACGGGCCATCGAAATTGCGCATCGCCATCTATGAGCCGCAGCGCCCGCTTCTCGTGCCCCATGCGGCAATGGTGATACACGCGCCGGAGGGGCATCTGATCTATGACCCGGCAGGCTGGACGCCGGACCCGCGCGGGCATCGCCGTGTGGACGTGACCTATTCGGTCACACCCGAGACCGAGCGCGCGTTTCTTCTGCGCGACGAGGCGCCGATGGGACTCACGGTGCTGCAGTCGGTCGTGCAGCCTGAATCGTGGGAGTTATACCTGTTCGAGGCCGAGGTGAGCGACGAGGTCGCGAGCGAGGCTGCGCGGCTCGCCCGCGAGCGTCCGGCACTGCCGAAGACCGGCTGCGCCTTCGGGGTTTCGACGCTTCTGCGTCAATTGCCGGGCTATGAGGACATCAATCCCTGCTGGTTGCCCTCCACGCTTCTGAGGTCCCTCAAGGGGCGCGACGATCTGACATTGACCCAGACGCTTGTGCCGCTTGCGCAAGGGGGGTGACAGCGGGCATGTGATCGGCTATCGAAACCATAAAAATGCGTTCAGGAGCGTCCCATGGCAGAGTATGAACACGGAAAGATGGATATCACCGAGCAGGAGAAGACTTTTGGCGGTTTCATACGGTTCGTTATCTGGGGTATCGCGATCAGTATCGCTGTTCTGATCTTTCTGGCGCTGGTGAATGCCTGAGCCGCACGGCGCGCGACGCTGCTCCGGAGCCTTTTCATGATCCTAGGGATGACGCGCCGCTTCGTAGCGGTACTTCTGCTGTTGTCGCTCTCGATGACCACACTCGCTGCCTGTGGTGACAAGGGTGCTTGGGCCAGTGACGACGTTATCCAGGCCGCGCGCCATGTCCATGGCGGACAGCCCGAGTTGACTCTGGTCACGATCCTGTCCCGCGACACCCATCGCGGCGAACATACCGGCCTGTTTATCAACGGTCGTGAGCGTGTGATCTTCGACCCCGCAGGCAGCTGGCGGCTGCCGGATCAGGCGCTGCGCGGCGATGTGGTATTCGGCATGACCAAGGGCGCCGGACTGTCCTATTACATGACCCATGTCCGCGAGACGCATTACGCGGTCGTCCAGCGGGTGCCAGTCAGTGAAGAGGTGGCCGAGCAGGCGCTGGCCCTTGCGCTGCAGAATGGATCGGTCAGCGCAGGGTTTTGCGCTGCCTCGACCTCGGGCGTGCTGCGGCAATTGCCAGGCTTTGAGACTGTGCGCCGAACCTTCTTTCCCCAGACCCTGATGCGCAGTTTCGCCGAGATCCCGGGCGTGCAGACTTATGAACTGCACCATAATGACCCGGATGTACAGCTCAAGGCCTGGCGCGTGCAGGAACCGTTAAGCACTGCCGCCGCGTTCTGAACGGGCGCCGCTTGCCTTCGTCCGCGCATTGGCGCAAGGGCAGAGCATGAGCGATTTCACCTATGCCCCGCCCGCCGCCGCCCCGGTCATCCTGCATGAAGATCATGAGCTTGTCTTCGTGGACAAACCCTCTGGGCTGCTGTCAGTGCCGGGCAAGGGCGCACATCTGGCCGATTGCATGATCGCGCGGCTGCGCGATGTCTTCCCCGAGATCCTGCTGGTGCACCGGCTCGACCTCGACACCTCGGGGGTGATGGTCTTCGCGCGCACGCCCCATGCGCAGCGTCACCTCGGGTTGCAATTCGAGAAACGCCAGACCCGCAAGTTCTATATCGCCCGCGTCCATGGCTGCCCCAAGGAACCCAGGGGCCAGGTCGATCTACCGCTGACCGTGGACTGGCCCAATCGTCCGCGCCAGATGGTCTGCTTTGAGTCAGGCCGCCCCGCGCAGACTGACTGGCAGGTGATCCGCCGCGAAGTGACCGGCGCGCGGATGCGGCTGATGCCGCTGACCGGGCGCAGCCATCAATTGCGGGTGCATATGCTGGCCATCGGGCACCCGATCCTCGGCGACCCGCTCTATGCCAGTGGGGCGGCGCGGGCGCATCCGCGGCTGATGCTCCATGCCCAGAGCCTGCGCCTGCGCCACCCTGATGGCGGGCGCGGATTGACGGTCAGCGCCCCGGTGCCGTTCTGACGCGCAGCTTTGCCACGCCACCTATTTGTTCGTTAAATGTTCTTTCATTTCGCTTGGAGACTCAGACGCGGCGGTCTATGTTGCTCATCACCAGCCTTGGGGGTGCGGATGTCCGAGCAGAAATTCATCGAAGTGCGCGGGGCGCGCGAGCATAATCTGAAGAATATCGACGTGATCCTGCCCCGCGACCAGCTGGTGGTGATCACCGGTCTGTCGGGTTCGGGCAAATCCTCGCTGGCCTTTGATACGATCTATGCCGAGGGGCAGCGGCGCTATGTCGAGAGCCTCAGTGCCTATGCGCGTCAGTTCCTCGACATGATGCAGAAGCCGGATATGGACCATATCTCGGGCCTCTCCCCTGCGATTTCCATCGAGCAGAAGACGACGTCGAAAAACCCCCGCTCGACCGTCGGCACCGTGACCGAGATTTACGATTATCTGCGACTGTTATTCGCGCGAGCCGGCACGCCCTACAGTCCCGCCACGGGTCTGCCCATCGAGGCGCAGCAGGTGCAGGACATGGTCGACCGTATCATGACGCTGGAAGAGGGCACGCGCGCCTATCTGCTGGCCCCCATCGTACGCGACCGCAAGGGCGAGTATCGCAAGGAGTTTCTGGAACTGCGCAAACAGGGCTTCCAGCGCGTAAAGGTGGATGGCAAATTCTACGAATTGGATGAGCCGCCCACGCTCGACAAGAAATTCCGCCATGACATCGATGTGGTGGTGGACCGGCTGGTCGTGCGTGAAGGCATGGAGACGCGGCTGGCCGACTCTCTGCGCACGGCGCTGGATCTGGCGGATGGCATTGCCGTGCTGGAAGAGGCGAAGGAGGAGGGTGAGCGCATCACCTTTTCCGAGAAATTCGCCTGCCCGGTCAGCGGGTTCACCATTTCCGAGATCGAGCCGCGGCTGTTTTCGTTCAACGCGCCGACAGGGGCCTGTCCGGCCTGCGACGGGCTCGGGGTCGAGCTTTTCTTTGATGAACGGCTGGTTGTGCCGGACCTGTCCCTGCGGCTGGCCGATGGCGCGATCGCGCCGTGGCGCAAGGGCAAATCGCCCTATTTCCTGCAAACCATCGAGTCGCTCGCCCGCCACTATGAGTTCGACGCGAAAGCGCCATGGAAGAACCTGCCCGCGCATGTGAAGCAGGTGCTGCTCTATGGCTCCAATGGTGAGGAATTGCCGTTTCGGTATGACGAGGGCGGGCGGGTCTATAATGTCACACGTGCTTTCGAGGGCGTGATCCCGAATATGGAGCGGCGCTATCGCGAGACGGATTCGGCGTGGATCCGCGAAGAATTCGAGCGCTACCAGAACCAGCGCGCCTGTGGTGTCTGCAACGGCCACCGGCTGCGGCCCGAAGCGCTGGCGGTGAAGATAGGCGGTCTGCATATCGGGCAGGTCACCGAAATGTCGATCCGCGAGGCGCTGGCTTGGGTCGAGGACGTGCCCGAGGCGCTCTCGAAGCAGAAAAACGAGATCGCCCGCGCGATCCTGAAGGAAATCCGCGAGCGGCTGGGCTTTCTGGTCAATGTGGGGCTGGACTACCTGACGCTCGGGCGGCATGCGGGCACTTTGTCGGGCGGTGAGAGCCAGCGCATCCGGCTGGCGAGCCAGATCGGGAGCGGGCTGACCGGGGTGCTCTATGTGCTGGATGAACCTTCTATCGGGCTGCACCAGCGCGACAATGACCGCTTGCTGACCACACTCAGGAACCTGCGCGATCAGGGCAATACCGTGATCGTGGTCGAGCATGACGAGGAAGCGATTCGCACCGCTGATCATGTGCTGGATATCGGCCCCGGTGCAGGCGTGCATGGCGGGCAGATCGTCGCCGAAGGCACACCCGATCAGATCATGGCCGACCCGGCGAGCCTGACCGGGCAGTATCTGAGCGGCACGCGCGATATCGCTGTGCCGAAAACGCGGCGTAAGGGCAACGGCAAGAAACTGACTGTTGTCAAGGCGAACGGGAATAATCTGCGCGATGTGACCGTCGATTTTCCGCTGGGCAAGTTCGTCTGCGTGACAGGGGTGTCGGGGGGCGGCAAATCCACGCTGACCATCGAGACCCTGTTCAAGACCGCCTCGATGCGGCTCAATGGCGCGCGCCAGACGCCCGCGCCCTGCGAGACGATCAAGGGGCTGGAGCAACTCGACAAGGTGATCGATATCGACCAGCGCCCCATCGGGCGCACGCCACGCTCGAACCCGGCGACCTATACGGGCGCGTTCGGCCCGATCCGCGACTGGTTCGCCGGGCTGCCGGAAGCACGGGCGCGCGGCTACAAGCCGGGGCGGTTTAGCTTCAACGTCAAAGGTGGGCGGTGCGAGGCCTGCCAAGGCGACGGTGTGCTGAAGATCGAGATGAATTTCCTGCCTGATGTCTATGTCACCTGCGAAACCTGCAAGGGCAAACGCTACAATCGCGAGACGCTGGAAGTGCTGTTCAAGGGCAAATCCATCGCCGATGTGCTGGACATGACAGTCGAGGAGGCGCAGGCCTTTTTCGAGGCGGTGCCCGCGATCCGCGAGAAGATGGATGCGCTGATGCGGGTGGGCCTGGGCTATATCAAGGTGGGCCAGCAGGCGACGACACTGTCGGGCGGCGAGGCGCAGCGGGTGAAGCTCTCGAAGGAGCTGTCGCGGCGCTCAACGGGTCGCACCTTGTACATTCTCGATGAGCCCACAACCGGGCTGCATTTCGAGGATGTCCGCAAGCTGTTGGAAGTGCTGCACGAATTGGTTGAGCAGGGCAATACGGTTATCGTGATCGAGCACAATCTCGATGTAATCAAGACAGCGGACTGGATCATCGACATTGGCCCCGAGGGTGGAGATGGCGGTGGGCAGATTGTGGCCACGGGCACGCCCGAAGAGGTTGCGGCCGTCGAGGCGAGCCATACCGGGCGCTATCTGGCGCCGATGCTGGCGGCGCGCCGCGTGGCGGCGGAATAGCTGCGAGGGGGGCCGCCCTCGGGGGCATCGAGCCCCCTCGGGCGGCGCTGCCGCGGCTATGTGATCGGGGCCGGGCGCATGATTGACAGGGTTCGTGACCGCTAGGTTGGCGTGAGTGTTTTTCGGCAAGATGAAGCCGGGGTTGTCTCAGCGGTCGTGTTGCTTGAGCTTCATGTCAAGTTCGGCGACGCTCGCGACGCTCTGAAAGAAGCCGCGCAGCGACGGGTCAGCGAAGCCCCGCGCAATGACGTGATCGACAAGAGTGATCAGGGGTTGCCAGAAGCCATCCACATCCAGCAGGTAGATCGGTTTTTCGTGTAGCCCGATCTGGCGCCAGGTCAGCACTTCGAAGAATTCATCGAGCGTCCCGGCCCCGCCCGGCAGCACCACCACGACATCGGAATTGGTGAACATCACCTTCTTGCGCTCGTGCATCGTCTCGGTCACGACCAGCGTGCCGATATTGCGCTTGCCCTGTTCGGCCTGCATCAGATGTGTCGGGATCACGCCGAAGACATCCGCGCCCGCTGTCAGCGATGCGCGCGCGACCTCGCCCATGATGCCGATATCGCCCGCGCCATAGACCAGCCGCCACCCGCGCTCGGCGATCAGGGCCCCGAGCGCGCGCGCCTCGGCGACATAGGCCCGGGAAAGGCCGGAGCGCGAGCCGCAGAAGACACAGACGGACAGGGAAGGAACGGGCATCAGCGCAACCTTGTAAGGATTTGTTTTGCGACCCGTTACCGGGCTTGCTATGGTCTTTCAAGTTCGCACGGGTCCAGGACGGGCCTTTATGGGTAAGCCATGCTGAAATATCTCCCCAAGGAGACGCTCGCTCAATGGGCAGTGGGCACGATCGCGGTCGCCGGTGCGGCCAGCGTGGCCTATATTGTGATCTTCCCGTCCGAGACGCCTGAGCCCGAGCCGGTATTTGACCCGCCGTCACTGGTGTTGACCGAACCTGCCGAGATGGCGGTGCCCGCAGAGGAGCCCGCACCCGATGTGCAGCTTGCCATGGCCACGCCGCATGCCGAGCTTGCGCCCGCATTCGATATCGTGCGCGTGACCGATCTGGGGGATGTGCTGATCGCAGGGCAGGCGCCGGCCACCAGCACTGTCGCCGCCTTGATCGATGAGGACCCCGTGGCACAGACGGTCAGCACGGCGGCGGGCGAGTTCGTGCTGATGTTCGAGGTCGCGCCCAGCCCCGCACCGCGTGTGCTGGAACTGGAAGTCCGCCTGCCGAGCGGGGACCGGGTGCGGTCGATGGATACGGTTATGCTGGCACCGCGCAGTGGGGTCCTGGCAGCGGGCGACGACCCGGCTGCTCCACGGCAGATGGCGCGCCCGGTCGAGGTGGCGCCGCTCTTTCCCGACATGGACGACCCCGCCCAGCCTCAACTTGCGCTGCCCGGTGGGACCGGGGCTGTTCCCGAGGAGGACACCGAGATCGCTGCGCTGCCCGAAGGCGACCGGCCCGCAGGAGAGCCCCCCGAGCTTGACACCCGCGACACCCTGGCACCACTGGCCATGCTGATGCGCGCGGATGGCACGGTGACCATGCTGGGCGAAGCGCCACGACTGCCGCAGAATGGTGGTGGTGTCAGCATCGATACAGTTGTCTATGATGCCGAGGGTGACGTCGCACTCGGCGGGCGGAGTGTGCGCAGCTCGGCCGATATCCAGATCTATATCGACAATCAGCCGATCATCCGCGCACGCGCCACGGCTGACGGCAACTGGCAGGCGCAACTCGCCGGGATTGAACGCGGTGTCTATCGCCTGCGCGTGGATGAGCTGGACGAGGCCGCGCAAGTGATCTCGCGTGCGGAGATCCCATTCGAGCGCATGACGCCCGAGATTGCGCGCGAGGCCAGTGGGCCAGAAGCGCTGATCGTGCAGCCCGGCAATACGCTTTGGGGCATGTCGGTCCAGCAATTCGGCGACGGGCGACGCTATATGCGGATTTTTGACGCCAATCGCGACCAGATCCGCGACCCTGACCTGATCTATCCGGGCCAGGTCTTCGTTCTGCCCGAGGACTAGCCGCCCATCTCTCTGGCGAGTCAGGTGTTGGGCAGCGCGGCAGCGCGCCTCTGGTCTTTCCCCATTGGCGGGCCTAGATTGCGCCTTATCCAGCCAGAAAGCCAGACATGACCGCCACAGACCCCGCCGCTGCCGATACGGTGCCCCCTGCAACGCCCACTGCCGAGCAGGAACGCGCCAGCGGATGGCGCACGATCCGGCGCGTGGTGCCGTATCTCTGGCCCGAGTCCATGCCATGGGCGCGCAGGCGGGTGGTTCTGGCGCTGGTGGCACTGGTCCTTGCCAAACTGGTCGCGGTGGCCACGCCGTTTTTCTACAAGGCTGCCGTGGATGCGCTGGCCGGTGAGGGCGCGGCCTGGATGCTTGCTGTTGGTGCTGTCGGATTGACTGTGGCTTATGGCATCGCGCGGCTGATGGAAATCGGGTTTCAGGAATTACGCAATGTACTGTTTACCCGCGTGGGCCAGCGCGCGCTGCGCCAGCTTGCGCTCGAGACCTTCGGTCATATCCACAGCCTGAGCCTGCGCTATCATATCACGCGCAAGACCGGGGGCCTGAGCCGGATCATCGAGCGCGGCGTCAAAGGCGTCGATTTCCTGCTTCGCTTCATGCTCTTCTCGATCTTCCCGCTGATCCTGCAACTTTTCATGATCGCGGTCATCTTTTTCTGGCTGTTCGATTTCTGGTATCTGGCCGCGGTGGTGGTCACGATCTCGCTGTATGTCTGGTTCACTTTCCGCGTGACCGAATGGCGGGTGAAACAGCGCCGAATCATGAACCAGCAGGACACCGACGCCAATCAGAAGGCCATCGACTCGCTGCTGAATTTCGAAACAGTCAAGTATTTCAACGCCGAAGACATGGAAGCGCGGCGCTATGATGGCGCGATGGCGAAATATGAGGAGGCTGCTGTCAGCACCAACTATTCGCTGGCCTTTCTGAATTTCGGGCAGGCGATGATCATCACCACAGGACTTGTGATGGTGATGGTTCTGGCCGCGATTGGCGTGCAGCGTGGCGATCTGACCGTGGGCGATTTCGTCATGGTCAATGCCTATATGATCCAGATCACCATGCCGCTGAACTTCCTCGGCACGGTCTATCGCGAAATCCGGCAGGCGCTGGTGGATATGGCCGAGATGTTCGACCTGCTCGACCAGCCGTCCGACGTACGCGATGCCGAAGACGCGCAGCCACTCGAGGTGACGGAAGGGGAGGTGGTGTTCGACAATGTGGCCTTCGGCTATGACCCGGCCCGGCCCATCCTCAAGGGCATCGACTTGCCTGTGACCGGGGGCGAGACGGTGGCGATTGTCGGACCCTCGGGGTCGGGGAAATCGACCATCGGCCGGCTTCTGTTCCGCTTCTATGACGTGACCGGGGGGGCGATCCGGATCGATGGGCAAGACATTCGCGAAGTTACGCAAGCGAGTCTGCATGCCGCGATCGGTGTGGTGCCGCAGGACACGGTTCTGTTCAATGACACCATCGCCTATAACATCGCCTATGGCCGCGAGGGCGCGACGCAGGCCGAGATCGAGGCGGCCGCGCGGGCAGCGCGCATCCATGATTTCATCATGAGCCTGCCCGAAGGTTATGAGACAGCAGTGGGCGAGCGGGGGCTGAAGCTGTCGGGCGGGGAGAAGCAACGCGTGGGGATTGCGCGGACGCTGCTGAAGAACCCGCCAATCCTGCTGCTGGACGAGGCGACAAGTGCGCTCGACACCCAGACCGAGCAGAGCATTCAGGAGAGCTTGCGTGCGATGGGGCAGGGGCGCACAGTGCTGACCATTGCGCACAGGCTTTCGACGGTGGTCGATGCCGACCGGATCATCGTGCTGGAAGAGGGGCGGATTATCGAGGAAGGCTCCCATGAGACGCTACTGGCGCAGGGTGGTCGCTATGCTCAGATGTGGGCGCGGCAAAGAGCCGAAGAGGCGTGAACCGATGGCGGGGGAACGGCCCGGCTTTGGCACCCCCGGCGCGTGGGTGCTGCGGCGATGTGTCAGGCATGAGGGGGTGCGCGCGCCGGACCGTGCCCGGCTGCGCGGGCGGGCGTTACCGCGAGTGTGATGATGCGCCGATATGATGTGATCATTCTGGGCGCGGGCGCTGCCGGCATGTTCTGCGCCATCGAGGCGGCGCGTCGGGGTCGGCGGGTCGCGCTGATCGATCATGCGAAGGCACCGGGCGAGAAGATTCGCATCTCGGGTGGTGGGCGCTGCAATTTCACCAATCTCCACGCACGGCCCGAGTGCTTTCTGTCGCAGAACCCGCATTTCCCCCGATCGGCGCTGAGCCGTTACACGCAGCATGATTTCATCGCCCGCGTCGATGCCGCAGGCATTGGCTGGCATCAGAAGACGCTGGGGCAGCTTTTCTGCAATGGCTCGGCGCGCGAGATCATCGCGATGCTGGTGGCGGATATGACGTCGACAGGGGTGGATTTGCATCTGGCCACGCAGGTGGGCGAGGTAACGCATGGTGAGGGGTTCCGGGTCGAGACCAGCGCGGGCGCGATGCAGGCGGAAAAGCTCGTGGTGGCGACGGGCGGCAAATCGATTCCGAAAATGGGGGCCACTGGCTTTGGCTATGACCTTGCACGGCGTTTCGGGCTGCGCGTGACCGAGACGCGCCCGGCGCTGGTGCCGCTGACCTTCAGCGACGCGCAGCTTGACGAGATCCGCCCGCTGGCGGGTGTGTCGCTGCCCGCAGAGGTCTCGGCCGGGGGCACCAGTTTCCGCGAGGGATTACTGTTCACGCATCGCGGGCTTTCGGGGCCCTCGATCCTGCAGATCTCGAGCTATTGGCGCGAGGGAATGCCGATCACGCTCGATCTTGCACCGGGCAGTGATATCGCAGCGGCGCTGGCGCAGGCAAAGGCGCGCCGCGGGCGACAGGCTGTGTCCAGCTCTTTGGGCGCCTATCTGCCCGAGAAATTTGCGCGGCAGGTGATCGGTCGTCTCGGTCTGAAGGGGAATCTGGCCGATCAGTCGAAAATCGCGCTGGCACAGATCTGGGCCGCAGTGCAGCATTGGCAGTTGCGTCCGGTCGGGACCGAGGGCTATCGCACTGCCGAAGTGACGCTGGGCGGGGTGGATACCGATGGCCTCGACGCACGGAGCATGGCCAGCCGCGCCTTGCCCGACCTCTATTTCATTGGCGAGGTGGTGGATGTGACCGGCTGGCTGGGCGGGTATAATTTCCAATGGGCCTGGTCATCCGGTTGGGTGGCCGGGCAGGCCGTGTGAGGGGCGCGGGCTTCGCCCGCGCTTGGCATCTGCGATGTGGTGTGCTGCCCTCAGCCTGAAATCTGCTCGCGCAGCACCGAGGCTGTCATCGACATGAACAGATAGATCCCGAGAAAGATCAGGAACGCCAGCGCCGAATTCTCGAGCTTGCGCGGATAGGTCGGCTGGTCAGGCGCCACTGGCTCGACCGAGAGCGCCAGATAACGCACCTGACGGCTGACCTCGAGCCGCGCATTCTCGAGTTGCTGCATGGCCTGCGCGCGCATCATCTCGCGCGTCTGTACCTCTGCCTCGGCCATGATCAACTGGCTCTGGATCCGGGCCAGCGAGGTGCTTTCATCCGTGCCGCGGGTCATCATGTTTCGCAGGTCGTCGATCTCTTGGCGCAGCGCTTCTTCCCGGCGCTCCAACGGCTGCACGCGGGCCGGGTTTGGGCGCGGGTTCGAGCGCCACTCCTGCAGGCTCAGCCGCGTCTGGGTCAGTTCGGCGTCGAGCGCCGAAATCTGCTGCGAGATCAGCGATACCTCGACCTCGCTCGAGAGCACAGACGACTGCTCCTGCAACTCGACCACAGCCGTCCGGGCATCGATCAGCTGTTGCTGCGCTTCTTCAAGGCTCGCGCGCGCCTCGCCCAACTGGCTGTCGCGCAAGCGCTGGGTCATCATGTCGACCTGTTCCTCGGCATAGCGGATCAGGGCACGCGAGAAACGCTCGCTGTCTTCGGGCGAGGCAGCGATGACTTCCAGCCGCACCACGCCCTCGGTCGGGTCATAGCCGATCTTGACATGGCGCTGGTAGAGTCGGAACGCATCTTCACTGCTGGCATCCTCGCTCAGACGCCGCAGGATATCGATTTCGGGTTGGCTGAAATGCTCCTTGAAGCCCTCTTCGGCATCGAGGCGCCGCATGGCCGCGCGCGATTGCAGGAAGGCCTGCACCGAGGCTGCCTCACTCTGCCCGCCAAGGCCCATGCCGGCGGCTGATGGCAACAGCCCCCCCATTGCGCCCGTGCCGCCCTGACTATCGGCTTGCTGGATGATGAACTGACTTTCCGTGCCATACATCGGGGTGGCGATGACATAGAAATACCAGGTCGCGAGAAAGGTTGGCAGGGTCACGAACACCAGCAGACGCGCCCCCAGAAGCGCCATGCGCTTGCGGCGCCGCTTGACGATCTCGCGCCGGACCTTCTTGAGCTCGCGCTCCCGCTCAGCCGCGATCCGGGCCATGCGCTCTTTCGCGGCCGAGACAGGGTCACCCTCATCCGGTTTGGCAGGGGCCGTGTCAGCCCGCGGGGCAAGGGCGCGCCCCGTGGTCTCTTTCTCATCCTTCTCGACCAGTTCAAGCAGGGTGGCGCGTGCAAAGGGGTCGACACCGCGCTGGCGCAGCATCAGCACTGCCTCATAAGCCGAGCTTGGCCGGATCCCGTGCTTCTGGGCCACGCGCATCGCCATGCGCAACTGGCGCGCGGTGAGCCCTTCTGCGCGGATGGAGTCGATGGTGTCTTCGACCTTGGCAGGGGCTTCGAGATCGGCACCATGGGCCGGCTGTGGCTCGGGCGGCTCTTTGGCAGGCATGGTCTGGGAAGCGGGGGCCTTGCCGCCTGTTTTGCCAGTATTCTTGGGCTTGCGTGTGACCACCACGCTCGGGGTGGCTGTGCTGCCTTGCGCTTTATCATCGGGCGCGGGGGTTGCGGCGTCTTTGACTGGCCGATCCATGGCCGGGGCGCGCGCTTCGCCCACCTTCGCAGTGTCTGGGTTCGCCGATGTTGCGCCGATCTGCGCGCTGCGTCTGAGCCGGAAGCGCTTGGGTTTAACTGGTGTAGTCATAGAGTTCCTTGGCCTCTTCGAGCGTGTCGAAGAAATACAGTTTGCCATCATGCAGAACGGCGGCGGACCGGCAGAATTTGGCAAGAATATCCGCCTGATGCGACACGATGACAAGCGTGGAGCTTTCGAAACGCTCGCGCATGACCGATCCGGCGCGGCGGTTGAAACCCACATCGGTCGTGCTGGGCATGCCCTCATCGATCAGGTAGAGGTCGAAATTCATCGCCAGCATCAGCGACAGCGCCAACCGCGAGCGCATCCCCTGACTAAAGGTGCCGATGGGCATGTCGAAATATTCTTCGATATCGCAGAGCCAGCGGCAGAAGGCCTCGACCTCGTCCGGGTCGAGGCTGTAGAGCGCGGCGATATAACGGACATTCTCTGTCGCTGAATGCTTGGTGTTCAGCCCGCCCATGAATCCCAGCGGAAACGAGACCGAGCAATTGCGGGTGATCTTGCCATCATCGGGCTTTTCGAGCCCGGCCATCATGTTGATGACTGTCGTCTTGCCCGTGCCGTTCTTGGCGAGGATACCGAGGTTCATACCTTCGCGCACCTCAAAGCTGGCACCGTCAAGAATGACCTTGCGCTGGACCCCGGTCCAGAAGGACTTGCTGACATTCTCGAACTGCAGCATGCCTCAGTGCCCCGATACCCGCGATTGGTCCTGCGCGTGCGGTTCTGATGCCACGTCCTGCGCAAACTGTTACACCCTTTATGCGCGGAAAACGATTTTCGGGCAATGGTAACGCGGTATCGGTAAAGGTGGTGTGAAGACCCGTTGCGACGATCTGGTGCGCGCCCTTGCTGAACAAGGGCGCTCGCCGCCGCTCACACGGGAGGAACTGCCGCTTTCAAAGGCGAAAGGTGCCTTGTCTCTCTTGCAATGCGATTGCCCGAGCCGCGAGCGATGGGACGATGATCATCGTGCCCGAGTGAGCACTGATCCGGGCGGCGTGTCCCCTGCCCGAAGCATCGCGCCGCGATCAGCTTCCCCAGTTGCGGACGGCGCCGCAGTCCAAATGCACGAAATCCGATCGGGAATAGCGCCCGACACCACCTGCATTGCAGGCGATCGCGGCCTGGGCAATCTGGTTTACCGTGCGCGAGCGCAGGCGAACATCGGCGGCTTGTCCGCGCGTGTGCAGCGAGTTTTGCGCAACGTTCCGTGACCGCGCGCGAAGCATGGCGTTGGTCTGGGGCGAGCGGTAGCCCGAGAGCAACATGTAGGGTTCGCTCACCCGCAGGATGTTGTGCGTCGCAGATAGAAAATCAATTGTGCGGGTATCGATATTGTGGACCTGATTATTCCGCCAGTCACGGAAGAAGTGATTAATCTCGGCCAGCGACTCGGGCACGTATTCGCCGTCGATCCAATAGATCAAGTTGATGCTCTCACCCGTGCGACCGGAATAGAAGCGCAGGCGTCGCACATCGCCGGAACGGCGGGCATAGGCGGGGGCAGCGGAGAAGATTGGGGCTGCACAAATCGCTGTGGCGGCAAAAGCGCCAAGGAGGTTGCGGCGGTTCATCGGTGCTGAGCTTGGAAAAGACATCAGTCGCTTGGTCCCTCGTTCTGTTCTGCTGTGCCCGTCCCTTGCATGGGTCGGTGCGCTGCTGAGACTGGCTTGGCTTTCCGGTCGCGAATGCGATCTGACGCGTCGCGCCTGCCAGTGTTGCTTGTTGGAAAACTGACATAGAAGACGCGCGAGCCCAAGAGGCGTTCGCTGTGCAGTGAGGCACCCAGCAGATTTTGAGCGGAAAACTGCCAATCTGCCGCCAGAATCGGTATCGGCCAAGCATGTGATCCGGAGGTGCCACGAGGGCTGCGCGTTCTGTGCATGCCGGAAGACTAGACAGGATTCACTAAGAAAGCATGAAAACCGCATTCTCTGCCCTCCCGCAGATGTCCTCAAGCTTGTGAATCGACCTGCTTGGCGATAACCTGATTGATATTTCGAGGTTTTAGGGGGTCATGATGGCAAGTTGGACTGCAGCAGCGCTTCGCCGGGGTTTTCGGCATGGTTTATTCGTTACGGGTATTGTCTGCCTGCTTGGCACCGCCGCGCCGACACTGGCCACGGCCCAGCAATTTCCGGCCTTCCGGCAGGCACTCGCGGAAAGTGTCTCGTCCAGTGAAGCAATTTCGGCTTTCTATCGCGCCCATGACTATGAGCCACTCTGGACCGGACCCGACCACGCGCCACGCCGCGAGGCGCTGATCAATGCGCTGTCGCGGGCAGCGGATCACGGGCTGCCCGAGGCCCGGTATGATCTGCCGGGACTGATCGCCGCCTTCGAGGCTGTGGAAAGCGAGCGTGACCGCGGCCAGCTTGAGGCGAAAGTCACCAAGGTCTTTCTGCAATTCGCGCGCGATCTGCATAGCGGTGTGATCGACCCCCGCCAGGTCGACCGCGGTATCGTTCGGGTCCTGCCACGCCCTGACCCCAAGGAATTGCTGACCGATTTTGCGCAAGCACCGGCTGCCGCTTTCATCCGCAATCTGGCTCCTTCCGCGCCTGAATACGCGCGCCTGTTCAGGGCGCGCGAAGACCTGGTACGCGTCATTGCCGAGGGCGGCTGGGGCCCGCGCGTGCCGGAAGTGCGCTTTTCGCCCGGCACTTCGGGAGATGGTGTGATCGCGCTGCGCAACCGATTGATCGCAATGGGCTATCTGGAGCGCTCGGCAAGTGCGAGTTATGATGCGGCGCTGCAGGCGGCGGTCATGGCATTCCAGACCCATCATGGCATAGAAGCCGACGGGATTGCCGGACCGGCGACCATCCGCGCGCTGAATGTACCACCCGAAGAGCGACTGAAATCGGTGATCGTGGCAATGGAGCGCGAGCGCTGGCTGAATATCCCGCGTGGTGATCGGCATATCTGGGTCAACTTGACCGATTTTCATTCACGCATCATCGACAATGACCAGATCACATTCGAGACCAAGTCGATCATTGGCGCGCAGGCAAGCGACCGGCAGACCCCGGAATTCTCTGACCGCATGACTTATCTCGAGATCAATCCGGACTGGACCCTGCCGCGCTCGATCCTCGCGCGGTCCTACTGGGGCGCGCTGGCCTCGGGCGGGGCGCGGCATCTGGAGGTTGTGGATGCGAGCGGGCGGGTGGTGCCACGCGCGGCGATCGACTTTTCGCGCTACACACCGGCCAACTTTCCCTTCAACGTGCGCCAGCCCCCTGGGCCGAGCAATGCGCTGGGGGAAGTGAAATTCATGTTCCCCAATCCCTATGCAATCTATCTGCACGACACGCCCGAGCGGCATCTGTTCAACACGGTCGTGCGGACGCACTCCTCGGGCTGCGTCCGGCTGAATGACCCGCGTGAATTCGCCTACGAGTTGCTGTCGCGCCAGAGCGATGACCCGCGCGGCTTGTATCATTCGGTGCTGAACACGCGCCAGCAGACACGGGTCTATCTAGACGACCCGGTACCGATCCATCTGGTCTATCGCACCGCTTTCACCGATGCGAGCGGCGCGCTGAATTTCCGCGCGGACATTTATGGCCGCGATGCACGCATCTTCGATGCGCTGCTGCGCGCCGGTGCTGTGGCGAACGGCTTGCGGATGTAAGTCTGGCGAGAGCCTTTACAGCGGCGCGCGCTTTGCGGCGCGCGCCGATTTGAATTGCTCATCGTTGTGAAACTGTTACATTTGGTTGCAATACCGGCACAGACCGGATCGCAAGAGGCATGTCCAATGGGGCGCAATGTCATGCAGCACAATTCTTCGATTGCACAAGGCGTTATCGAAATCATCGCCGAACAGGCCCTTATCGACCCGTCCGAGGTCAAGCCTGAGAGCACGCTGGCCGATCTGGGGCTCGACAGCCTCGGCCTTGTCGAATGTATCTTCGGGATCGAGGAACGATTCGGCATCACGGTGCCGTTCAATGCCAATACACCCGAGCAACCGGGGTTCGATATCTCTTCGGTCGGAGCCATCATTTCCGAGGTCGAAAAGCTGGTGGCCCGACAGGCTGCATGAGGCGCGTTGTCATCACGGGTGCGGGGACACTGAACCCGCTGGGGCATGATGTTGCATCAACTCTGACGGCAATGCGCGCGGGTCACTGTGCGATTGATCGGCTGACCTGCCGCGATGTCGAGCGGCTGACCGTCCAGATCGGGGCCGAAATTCGCGGTTTCGCGCCCGAGCAACATTTCGAGCGCAACCGGCTGAGCCTGCTCGACCGCGCGACCCAGATCGCGCTGGTCTCGGCGCGACAGGCGATGGCGCAGTCGGGGCTGGAGATCACCGAAGACCTGGGGCTGCGCGCGGGCGTTGTGATGGGCACGGCGGGCGGCGGCAATACCACGGTCGATGACAATTACCGCGCTGTTTATGCAGAAGGGAAGAACCGCGTGCATCCCTTCGTGGTGCCCCGATTGATGCATAATGCGGCAACCTCGCATGTCGCGATGGAATATGGGCTGCGTGGTCCGTCCTATACGATCTCGACAGCCTGCGCCTCGGCCAACCATGCCATCGGGCAGGCCATGCAGGTGATCCGCGCGGGCCAGGCCGATGTGATGCTGACAGGCGGGGCAGAGGCGATGCTCTGTTTCGGCGGCATCAAGGCCTGGGAAGGGCTGCGCGTCATGTCGACCGATACCTGCCGCCCGTTCTCGCGCGACCGCTCGGGCATGGTGCAGGGCGAGGGCGGGGCGGTCTTTGTGCTGGAAGAGTATGAGCATGCCCGCGCGCGCGGCGCCGAGATTCTGGCCGAACTGGCGGGATTTGCGATGACCTCGGATGCCTGCGATATTGTCCTGCCGGACCTTGACGGCCCGGTGCGCGCGATGCGGGCGGCGTTGGCGGATGCAGGCATTGCGCCTGATATGGTGGGCTATGTCAATGCGCATGGCACTGCCACAGCGGCTAATGACCGGATCGAGGCGCAGGCGCTGGGCGCGGTCATGGGCGCACATCTGGCCGGGCTGCCGGTGTCATCGACCAAGTCGATGCATGGCCATCTGATCGGCGGCACCTCGGCTGTGGAGCTATTGGCCTGCCTGATGGCGCTGCGTGAGGGTGTTATTGCGCCGACCGCGAATTTTTCCGAGCCCTGCCCGGATTGCCCGATCGATGCCGTGCCGAACACAGCGCGCGAGGCGCGCGTTGAGGTGGCAATGTCGAATGCCTTTGCCTTTGGCGGGCTGAACGCGGTCACTTTGCTGCGCCGCGTCTGACGCGCCTGACCGAGAAGGGGAAACGGGGGGCTGCCGCCCCCCCCGGCTGGCCCTGCGGCCAAGAACCCCCCGCTTCAAGGGGGCCTTGCCCCCTTGAAAACCCCATCACGCCGCTCCCCTCAGGCTCAGCGTATTCCGGCAACCTTGCGCATCTGCGGCGCGGCGACCGGGCCGTCTTCCTGCATCTGCTGCACTGTGTCGCGCAACTCGTTGAGCAGGTCGAGCAGCGTGTCGAGCCGCTCTGCACCGAAGGCGTCGGCAAGCTGGCGATAGGTCGGCTCGGATTCCTGCACGACCTGTTCGAAGAGAGCGAGGCCCTCAGGCGTCAGCCGGACCATGTGGCGGCGCGCATCGGTGCAGGGCACCTGCTCGATCAGGCCGCGTTGCGTCAAGCCACGAAAAATCCGCGTCAGCGATGGCGGCAGGATCACGCAGCGTTCGGCCAGGGCCTTGGCATCTAGAGCCTCATCCTCGGCAAGGGCGCGCAGAACGCGCCATTGTGGCATCGTCAGATCATGATCGTCGATAAAGGGTTTGAACAGGCGCATAGTGACTTCGCGCGTGCGCAAGAGCGAGATCGGCAGCGACTTCTCGAACTTGCGCAGCTCTTTCTTGCATGATGTGGGCATCGGCTTCCTTGCAAGACCGCATTTGGATGACGTTACCAGAGTGGCGGCTGCTTTCAAATGAAAATTATCTTGCGCGCGCAGCGAGAACGCGCCTTGGGCCCTCAAGCGAAGGGCTTGCATGCCCGCGCGCGATTGGGCATCACCGCGCCTCAGGCAGACCAAGCAGGACACCGACATGAGCGACATCACCTCTGACGCCTATAACGTCACCGCCGATGAGCTGCGCCAGTTCATCGAACGCTACGAGCATCTCGAAGCCGAGAAGAAGGACATCACCGACCAGCAGAAAGAGGTGATGGCCGAGGCCAAGGGGCGCGGCTATGACACCAAAGTGCTGCGCAAGATCATCGCGCTGCGCAAGCGCAAGCCGGATGAGATTGCCGAAGAGGAAGCCGTGCTCGAACTCTACAAGACCGCGCTCGGGATGGAGTGAGGCTCAGGGCTGCAGCACCTGCACGCCTTCCATCCGCGCGATCTGGGCGACATCATCCTCGTAAAGTTGGGTCAGGACATCGAGCTGGGCTTCGTCCCAGCCGGTGGCGCTGATATCAACATCGAGCTTGGCGTCATCGCAGAACTTGTCGAGGAAGGCCGCGATCACCTTCTGGCGATGCTCTTCATCGACCGGCGGCGAGGCGGCCAGATATGCTTCGAGCTTCTCGGCGCCGCCGTCGACCATGACGCTATCGAACCACTGGTAGCTGCCCGCGAAGCCACCCTCCGGGGCAACGCCCGCGACCTTTTCCAGCAGTTGGTGCCACAGGAAGGGCGTGTCCTCGTCGCACCACAGCGTCAGCCTGGCCTCGGGCCAGAACATGCGGAAATCGGTCACCAGTTGCGACCAGCGCAGCGCCTCGCCCGCGAGGTTCTGCTGCACCTTCGCGGCATGTTTCGCTTTGGCATTGGCCAGAAAGGCCGGCACATAGGTGGCCGGATTGCGGATGCAGAAGAAGATCTCGACCGATTGCCCCTCGAACAGCTTCCGCAGGGCCTGCAGCCGCGGCCCTGCCTGCGGGTAGAGCACACGGCCATCCAGCACCTCCGGCAGGCGGGCGAGCAACCCAGGCGCGGCAAGCACAAGGCGACGGGTGCCCTCATCCGCGCCGACCGCGCTGCACAGGCTGGGCATGAAATCGGGCGCCTCTTCCCCCTCGGAGACCTGATTCGCCGCCTCGACGACGAGTGCCAGGCAGTCGCGCGGGCGAGGGACCACGATGCCCGCGCGGGACAGGCTGTCCTGATTGGCGCGCAGGCAGTTGCGAAACTGACCCTCGTCGGTCAGATGCGCCCCGAGATGCAATGCGATGTCCATGATGCTCGTGCCTCTTATGTTTGCGCTACGTTATGCGCGTATTATGACATGGAATGGACGCAATTCCGACCAGACTGGGGCGATTGTTGCGCTTGCGCCGGGGTTCGGGCGCAGGATGCAAAGAAATACGATCCTGTATTGAGCGTGGCGGCGAATGCTCTTATGTAGGCGTCAGGCCGGCTTAGCTCAGTTGGTAGAGCAGTGGTTTTGTAAACCGAAGGTCGGGGGTTCGAGTCCCTCAGCCGGCACCAGAAG
>SLJW01000268.1 GCA_007134865.1 Paracoccaceae bacterium
ATCACCGGGCGCCCGTCGCTACAGCACTGGCAGGTGCCGCAGGCGCGGATCAGCGTGACCAGAACCGGCTGGCCGACGCTGTAGTCGGCCACGCCCTCACCCACGGCGCTGACCCAGCCCGCGGCCTCGTGCCCGTATACGGCGGGCAGATCACCGCCCCAAGCGCCTTCGATGAAATGCAGGTCGGAATGGCAGATCGCGCAGGCGGCGAGCGTCACCTCGACCTCGCCCGCGCGCGGGGGGGCGAGGGTGAGGTCGGTGATTTCCAGGGGCGCATTGAAGCTTGTGCAGAGCGCTGCCTTCATCGAGTGGCCTTTATCTGAGGGGGATGGGCCTTGCGGCCCGTGCCTTCGGCGAGAGTATTTCCGGCAAGAAAATGTCAGCTTCGCATTCTTGTGCCCTGCGGGTCAAACGGGGGATCGAGGGCGATGCGGGCGGGGCGGCGCTGGCCGAGGATCTCGACCTCGAACAGGTCCGGATCAGAGCGGGTGGCCAGCGCGGCGGGCAGGTAGCCCTGCGCAAGCGACAGGCCGACATGGTGGCCATAACCGCCCGAGGTGACCCAGCCGACCACGCGCCATTCGCCATCGACCGAGGGGTGCGGGGTGGCTTGGCGGTTGCCTGCGGCGTCAAAGCGCGGGGACCCGTAGCTGTGCGGCGCGGTGACGGTTCCGAAGTCTTCCGCCACGCGCGCCCATATCGGCTCATCGGCGATAGCGTCGGCGCCGTCGGCATCGACGATCAGCGAGACGCGGCGCAGGCGGGGGCCTTGGTCGCGCTCCTGCAAGGCGGCTTCTCGGCCGATGAAATCGGGTTTTTGCCAGGCGACGAAACGCTCCATCGCGCCCTCGACGGGACCGTAGATGGGACGCAGTTCAGCGAACCAGGTGGGGAAGTTCTTTTCCAGCCGCATCGACAGCAGCGCGCGCATGCCGAAATCACGGATGCCATGCGGGGCGCCCGCGTCCTTGATCGCAGCATAGACGCGGCGCTGGTATTCGGGGGCCATCCAGATTTCATAGCCCAGATCGCCAGTATAGGTGATACGGTTGACACGGCAGGGCGCGCCCGCGACATCCATCTCGCGATAGTCCATGAAGCGGAAGTCGTCGTTCGAGACGTCCTCGTCCACCAGCGCGGCCAGCACGTCGCGCGATTTCGGCCCGGCGATCGACAGGCCCATCAGTTCCATGCCCAGCGCGCGGACCTGCACGGAGCCATCTGGCGGCAGGTGCTGTTCGAACCAGCGCAGGTGGTATTTCGTGGCCGCCAGCGAGCCCAGTATCTGGAAGCGCTCCAGCGCCGCGCGCGCGATGGTGAAATCGCCGATCAGCTTGCCCGCATTGTTCAGCATGGGCGTCAGCACGATCCGCCCGAGCTTCGGCATCCGGTTCGTCATCAGCCGGTCCAGGAACGCCTCGGCCCCCGGCCCCGTCACCTCGTATTTCGCGAAATTCGCGATCTCGGTAACGCCCACACCCTCGCGCACCGCGCGCACCTCGGCCCCGACATGGGCGAAATCGTTGGAGCGGTGGAAGGCGTGGATGTCGTGGGCGTCCTCCGCCGAGGGGGCGAACCAGAGCGGCGTCTCCAACCCCCAGGTGTCCCCCATCACCGCATGCTGCGCGCGCATCAGGTCGTAGAGCGGCGTGGTCAGGTGCGGGCGGGCGGCGGGGAGTTCCTCGTTCGGGAAGCGGATGGAGAAACGGCGGGAGTAGTTCTCGCGCACTTTCGCGTTCGTGTAGCGCAGCGTCGCCCAGTCGCCGAAACGCGCGACATCCATGCCGAACACGTCATGGCCCGGATCGCCCGTGGTCATCCAGTTGGCCAGCACCATCCCCACGCCGCCACCTTGCGAAAACCCGGCCATCACCGCACAGGCCGACCAGTAATTCGTCAGTCCCTGCACCGGGCCGACCAGCGGGTTGCCATCGGGGGCGAAGGTGAAGGGGCCGTTGATGATCTGCTTGATGCCCGCGCGCTCATAGGGCGGGAAATGGCGGAAGCCGACCTCGAGCGAGGGGGCGAGGCGGTCGAGATCCGGGGGCAGCAGGTCCTGCCCGAAATCCCACGGGGTGTTGACCGGCGACCAGGGCTTGCAGGCTTGCTCATAGGTGCCCAGCAGGATGCCTTTGCCCTCCTGCCGAGTATAGATCTCGCCCTTGAAGTCGATCACATGGATCAACTCGCGGCCCATGGTCTCGTTGAATTCGATGACCTCGGGCATGGGTTCGGTGAGCAGATACATGTGCTCCATGGCCAGCACCGGCAGTTCCAGCCCGACCATGCGCCCGACCTCGCGTGCCCAGAGGCCGGCGGCGTTGACCACATGCTCGGCCCGGTAGGTGCCGTTTTGCGTGACCACGTTCCAGGTGCCGTCGGCATCCTGGGTCAGCTCGTGGACCGGGTTGCGCAACTCGATCTGCGCGCCCAGCATCCGGGCGGCCTTGGCATAGGCGTGGGTGGTGCCCGAGGGGTCGAGGTGGCCTTCGACCGGGTCCCAGAGCGCGCCGACGAAATGTGATTCGTCCATCAGCGGGAACATGGCCTTGGCCTCGGAGGGCGTGATGAGTTCGGTCTCCATGCCCAGATAGCGGCCGCGCGCATGGGCCATGCGCAGGAAGTCCATGCGCTCGGGGCTGTCGGCCATCTGCACGCCGCCCACCAGATGCAGCCCGCAGGACTGGCCGGTCATCTTTTCAAGTTCTTCATAGAGTGAAATGGTGTAGGCCTGCAGCCGCGCCACGTTCGGATCGCCGTTGAGGGTATGAAAGCCCCCCGCCGCGTGCCAGGTGGAGCCAGCAGTGAGTTCCGAGCGTTCGATCAGCAGCACATCGGTCCAACCGGCCTTGGCCAAGTGGTAAAGCACCGAACAACCAACGACGCCGCCGCCAATGACGATGGCACGATATGTCTGGGTCATACAATCTCCTCAAGTGGTGCAATGACGCCAAGCTCGGCAAGTGCGCGCGCGATGCGCCTGCGAAGCGCTGGCGCGGTAGCCTTGGCGGTGATGAAGGGCAGGCCCGGGCGAAGTGCCGTCCAGCCGGTGACCAAAAGCTCGCGCGCAGCGGGTTCATACGCCTGCGCCAATGCCCATGAGCGACAATCAATCGCCGCATAATCAGCGCGGCCGTCGGCCACTACACGAATCGAGGCCCGGTGGCTTCCGGTCACCAGCGGCGCAGCGAGGGTGGAGCCCATATCCTCGGCAAGTGCAATGGCGCCCGAAAGCGAATCTGTTGCGTTGATGGCAGGGCGCAGAGTGTCGAGACCATCGGGCAGGCAAGCGCCCGGAACCTCGGGGGGCGGACAAGCGCACCCAGCGCGCATTATAATGGCCGAGCGATACTGCGCACCCTGCCCGCCCGGTACATCGTCGTAGAGCGGCTGGCCGAGGATCGCGACATGATTACGGAGCCCAGCCCCGAGCGGCCCCCAGCAGGTCTGGCCCAGCATCAGCGCAGGGTCGCGCCACAGCGCCTTGAGGTCGTCTTCCGTCTCGGGCCGTGTCAGTTTCTCCGGCAGTTCCGGCACCTTTGTGCGCAGATGGGCATAGAAGGCATCAACCGCGCCGCGCGTCTCGGGCCAGTCATACATCGGCAGGCAGGCAAGCCCGCTCATGCGGCCTGCCCGCCCGTCGGAGCCACCGGCGGGTCACTCTCAGGCGCGGGCGGGGCGGGTATCTGGTGCAGCACCGGGTGCACGACAGGCTCCTTGGGGCGCAGGGCATGGGTACGGAACATATGCCAATAGTTCCGATATACATAGCCGTGGTTCAAGGCCCGCCAGTGCTCTTTCTGCTCGGCGTAAAGCCGGGGCAGCGCATACCACGGCGCGCTGGGTATCTGATGATGAACAATGTGCAAGTTGTTGTTCAGGAACAGCCAAGCAAGCGGCGACCGCTCGACAATGATCGTGCGCCCCTCGGGTGCATCATGCCAGCGATGCTCGGCAAAAGTGCGGATCGCGATCAGCGATAGCGACGGCCAGACGACCCCCACCAGGTAGAGCCAGACCGGTATGCCCATTCCCCAGATCAACCCCAGCACTGGCACCAGCCCGAGCAGGTGCAACCCCCATGCCAAGCGCACG
>SLJW01000196.1 GCA_007134865.1 Paracoccaceae bacterium
ATGCGGGATCTGCCTTTCCCCGAGACCGCGATATTCCTTGATGAGGTTGCAGCAGATGCCGCACGCGGCCCGGCACTCGAGCGCTGGCTGGAAGGTATGACCCGGTGACAGCCGCCACGGCCCGGCTGTGCGCGCTCGGCGCAGGCGGGGTCGTCGCGCTGTGGCTGCTGACATTGAATTTCGGCGCGCTAGGGGCTGTTCTCTGGCGTGCCGAGGGTTTTTCGGCACTGCGCGGAGCAGATTGGGCGGCGGTGCGCTTCACGCTCGTGCAGGCGCTATGGTCGGCGGGCCTGTCAGTTCTGCTGGCTGTCCCGCTGGCGCGGGCGTTGGCGCGGCGGTCCTTTCCGGGGCGGGGGCTGGTGATTACGCTGATGGGGGCGCCCTTCATTCTGCCGACCCTTGTTGCCGTGCTGGGTCTGCTTGCGGTCTTTGGCCGCGGCGGGTTGGTCAATCAGGGGCTGGTGTCGGTCGGCGCGGAACCGATCAGCATCTATGGGCTGCATGGCGTGGTACTGGCGCATGTCTTCTACAATCTGCCACTGGCCACGCGGATCCTGTTGCAAGGCTGGGGATCAATCCCGGCAGAGCGGTTCCGCTTGGCGGCCTCACTCGGGTTCTCACCCTGGCATATGTTTCGACAACTCGAATGGCCGATGCTGCGCGAGTTGGTGCCTGGGGCGTTGCTGGTGATCTTCCTGATCTGCCTCACCTCTTTCGCGGTGGCACTGACGCTCGGTGGTGGACCGCGTGCCACAACTGTGGAGCTGGCGATCTATCAGGCGTTTCGCTTCGATTTCGACATGGGTCGCGCCGCGTTGCTGGCGCTCATCCAGTTCGGGCTCTGTGCCGGGGCGGCTGTTCTGGCGTGGCGGGTGAGTCTGCCTGCCAGCCTGGGTGGTGGGATGGACCGCGCGGTGCAGCGCTTCGATCTGGGGCGCGGGGGTCTGGATTTTGCGCTGATTGCTCTGGCGGCACTGTTCCTGCTGACCCCGCTGGGCATGATCGTCGCGCGCGGTATCGCGCAGGTGCCCGGCCTGCCATGGGAAGTCTGGCAGGCGGCGGGCCGGTCGCTGATGGTGGCCTTGGGCGCGACGGGGGTGACACTGGTCATGGCGCTGTCTCTGGCGCATGCGGTGCTGGCACTGGGCGGTGCGCGCGGTGCAGCGCTTGAGGCGCTGGGGCTGGCCTCGCTCGCGGCCTCGTCGCTTGTGATCGGCACAGGGCTCTTCCTCTTATTGCTGCCAATTACCAACCCGCGCGACTGGGCGCTGGTGGTAACGATGCTGGTCAATGCGGGGCTCGCGCTGCCCTTCGCGCTTCGGCTGATCCTGCCTGGCTTGCGCGAGGTTGTTGAGACGCAAGGGCGGCTGGCGGATGCGCTGGGGATGCATGGCTGGGCGCGTTTGCGGATCGTGACCCTGCCCCGGTTGCGGCGGCCATTGGGCTTTGCGGCAGGGCTGACAGCGGCCTTGTCAATGGGCGATCTGGGTGTGATCATGCTCTTTGCCGAGCGCGAAGGCGCGACGCTGCCAATGCAGCTTTACCGGTTGATGCTGGCCTATCGTCAGGCGGATGCCGCAGGAGCGGCTGTCCTGCTGTTGGGTCTGTCGCTTGCGCTGTTCTGGAGTTTCGACCGTTGGGGGCGTGGCCGTGCTGGTGTTTGAGCGGCTTGAGATTGTGCAGGAAGGGTTTCGGCTGGTGGCCGACCTGGGCGTTCCGGAGGGGGCTCTTGCGGCAGTGATCGGGCCGTCTGGGGCAGGGAAGTCGACCCTCTTGGGTGCGATTGCCGGCTTCGTGCCGGTGACTTCGGGGCGATTGCTCTGGTCTGGGGTAGAGATCACAGGGCATAGTCCCTCGGCGCGGCCCGTGTCGATCCTGTTTCAGGACAACAATCTCTTCCCGCACCTCACGGCATTCGAAAATGTAGCGCTTGGTCTGAAGCCATCGTTGCGACTGGATGCGTCCGAGCGCGAGCAAGTGGTGCGGGCGCTAGCGCGGGTAGGGTTGGAAGGGTTTGATGCCCGGCGGCCTGCGCAGCTCTCGGGCGGTCAACAGACAAGGGTTGCGCTGGCGCGCGTCCTTTTACGCGCTCGGCCTCTGCTGCTGCTGGATGAGCCCTTTGCGGCACTTGGTCCTGCGCTGAAGGCCGAGATGCTCGCACTCGTAGCCGAGATCTGCCGTGAGACGGGCGCAACACTCTTGATGGTCACGCATGACATGGCCGATGCTGAAGCCATTGCCAGTCAGACGCTGTTAGTGGCGGATGGGCAGGTCAGCGGACCGTTTGCGACTGCGGCGCTGCTGGCGGACCCCCCGCCGAGCCTGCGCGCCTATCTGGGGTAAGAGTTGAGTTTTTTACAAGATGAAGCGCAGGGGCTTCAGGACTTAAGCTTGCGACCGAGGAGTTCCAGCCTGTGGCCTTCCAGCCGGTAGCCGAGGCGGCGGGCGATGCGTTCCTGCAATTCCTCGATCTCTGGGTCGCAGAACTCGATCACTTCGCCTGTGTCTATGTCGATGAGATGATCGTGATGGGCGCGCTGGCTGTCCTCGAACCGGGCGCGACCATCGCCGAATTCGAGCCGCTCCAGGATGCCGGCTTCTTCGAGCAGTTTGACAGTGCGATAGACGGTCGCCAGCGAAATGCGCGGGTCAAGCGCCAGCGCGCGGGCGTGAAGCTCTTCGACATCAGGGTGATCTTCGGACGTCTCGATCACCCGCGCAATGGTCCGGCGTTGGTCTGTCATGCGCAGACCCCGGGATTCTAAACGCTGGAGGATGGATTTGCGCATGATCAGTTGCCCTTCGGGGCTGAGATGGCTGGGGTGAGATTGGCAGACAGGGTCGCTCTTGCAGCATGGTGCGTCTTGCAGAAAAGTGAGCGGTCGCGGTCAGACCCTCCCCTTCAGGAAGTCGCCCAGAATTGATTGTATTCTGCCTGTATCCATCGCTTGGGCCTGCCCTTTGGGTGTGAGTTGGTCGATCATGACTGGAAGCACTTTCGCAAGCGTGCCAGAGGTTTCAGAGGGCGCCATTCCTGCCTCGTCCGCAAGCTGATTGATGATCTGGCCGCCGAGCGCCTCTTCGATCTGGCTGCCGGAGACTGCTTTGTTCGAGCCCTGCCCGAGCCAGCTTGCCACCACATCGCCCAATCCTGCATTCTGGAACTGCGATACCAGTCCGGGCAGCCCGCCGATCGGGCTGTCCTTGGCAAGAAGTCCGATGACACACTGCATCAGTCTGGGGTTCTGCATGACCAGACCAGCGAGGCCAGCCTTCTGGCCTGCGCTTGCAAGAACAGTGTCAGTGAGAGATCTCAGGGGGCTCATGGTTACTCCTTCACACGCCGCACGCCCGTCATATGGGGTAGCATGACCCCTCGCTGCTGTCACCGTTTTCCATAATAGAGGCCGACGACATGTTCGGCCTCTGCAAAGAACAACCAGCGCTGCGCCAGAAGCCCCGTAAGGTGCGACAGGAGCGCGAGCCCGAAACCGACATAGCTAGCGGGTAGCAGGAGCAGAAGCGCAGGCAGGAGTGCGCCAAGGCCGAGCGCAATCAGGCGTAGCTTGTAGACGTGTTTGCGCCCTATGACATGGACCATCTCGCGCAGCAGATAGTTCTGACCCGAATGCGGTGGCTCAAGCAGGCGCACTTGGCCCAAGGCACCAAGGCCCGTGGCGCTGCCCATCGTACTGCCCGCCCGCGCGAATTGCCGATCGCCCGCGACCCAGTGGGCAATCATGGCGATGGCGAGGGCAAGCAGCAAGCCGAACGCCAGCCCGGTTCGACCGACAAGCAGCGCCCCTGCGGCCAGGCTGGCGAAGACAAAGACGGGTGGGGTCGACCAATGGTGCCATCGCGGGACGGCGCGTATCTGCGTGTAGATCATCGCCGTCGCAAAGACCGTGGCGAGAGCGAGCGCGGCGCCCAGCCAGCCGAAGACGGGCATGGGCACCGCGGCGAAGACAGAGCTCGCCGCGTGAGGTGCCATCGTGGCAAGCGTCGCGGTGGCCAGCACGGCCTCGCGCGACAGCCAGCTCGAGCGCCATTGCGTGAAGGCGAGAAGCGCGCGTTCGGGATGGCCGAGATGGAAGGCGGAGGCCAGAAGGCCGGCACCAGCCAACGCGTAACCCATTCCGAACAGGAGGAAAGCAGCAAGCCCTGTAGGCGCGCGCAGGCCGATGCCGAGCCAGATCAGCAGGCCGAAGCCTGCGCCGGAAAGAACCGTAAACAGGATGAGCGAGGGGGCGGGGTGCATGGGTCAGAGCCGCTCCAACGCGCGGTCAAGCCAGCCGAGAAAGCCGGTGGCGGCTTTGGGGGCGGGGTCGCAGAGGCTGGCAAGATCGGGGGTGGCGAGCGTGTCGCGCGGGCGCGGAGGGAGGTATTTGTTGACAGGGGCCGTGCCTTGCTCGGGCATCAGGTCCATGCCGCCGCGTTCTGCGACCAGTTGCGAGACAGGGCTATTTGGGTCGGCGAGGTCGCCGAAATGGCGCGCACCTGCGGGGCAGGTGCGCACGCAGGCGGGTTCGCGGTCCTCTTCGGGAAGATTCTCGTTATAGATGCGGTCCACGCAGAGGGTGCATTTCTTCATGACCTTCTCGACGCCATCCATCTCGCGCGCGCCATAGGGGCAGGCCCATGCGCAGAGGCCGCAGCCGATGCAGGCGTCCTCGTTGACCAGAACGATGCCATCCTCGACGCGTTTGTAGCTTGCCCCTGTGGGGCAGACAGTGACGCAGGGGGCGTTGTCGCAATGCAGGCAGGATTTCGGGAAATGGACGACCATCGGGGGGGCTGTGTCGCGCGTGACCTCAAAGCTGTGGACGCGGTTGAGGAAGGTGCCCTCGGGGTTTGCGCCATAAGCGTCGAGATCGGAAAGGGGCGCACCGTAGTTTTCGGTGTTCCAGCCCTTGCAGGAGATCACGCAGGCGTGGCAGCCGACGCAGGTGTCGAGGTCGATGACGAGGCCGAGTTTTGTCTTGGTGGATTGGGGCAGGGTGGTCATGCCGTGCGTCCCTCTGGCGTGGTGCCGGGATGTGCTGTTGGTTGAGTATTTTTTGCAAGAAAATATTGTATATCAGGGGCTTGCCGCTGGCAGGGGAAATTGAGCGGCGTTGCATGAGTATTTTTGGCAAGATGAAGCGGCATGTCAGGTCTTCGTCTGATGGACGAGGTCGCCTGCAGGGGCAGGGACGGGGGAGCTTTGCGGGATGTGGTCGGGGTGGCTGACGCTCTGACCTGCGGGGGCTTTCTCGATGCGCACGCGGAGGTCATACCAGGCGGCCTGTCCGGTGATCGGGTCGGAGTTGGCCCAGCGCAATCCGTCGCCTTTCGCCGGGAGTAGCTCGTGGATCAGGTGGTTGAGAAGCGCGCTTTGCGTGGCCTCGGGGGCTTTGGGGTCGAGCGCCCAGGCGCCGCGGCGCTTGGCGACGGCGTTCCAGGTCCAGACTGTGTGGGGGTTGAGCGCATCCATACGCACCACAGGCAGAGTAACGCGGCCATGTGGGGAGGTCAGGGTTGCCCAGTCCCCCTCAGTGAAACCGTGCTCGGTCCAGATATCGCCCGAGACATAGAGGGGTGTGTGGCCGTGGATCTGGCGCAGCCAAGCATTCTGGCTCCCCCAGGAGTGGTAATGTGCCATCGGGCGCTGGGTGAGGGCATGGAGGGGGAAGGCGTCGGCTTCGGGCTCGGAGAAGGGCGGATACCAGAGGGGCAGGGGGTCCATGCTCCGGGTCAGGCGGGTGCGCAGGTGGTCGGGAGGCTGGTGGGGCCCGTGGCCTTCGGCCGCGCGCTGGAACTTGCGGAGCGGCTCCAGATAAAGGTTGAAGAGATAGGGCTGGGGTTTGTCATAAAGCCCGCGCGCGACGGCCCAGTCCTGATAAGCGGCGTTCCAGGGTTTGTAGAACTGGGCATCCTCGGGGATGTGATCGATCCAGAAGCCCCCATTATCGATATAGCGGGTGATCTGGTCGGGGTTGGGGGCACCGCGGCCCTTGCCCTCGCCATTCCCGCGAAAACCCGCGAGCGGGCCTATGCCGGGGCGGCGTTCGTGGTGAGTGATGTAATCGGCATAGTCGCGATAGGTCGGGGAACCATCCTCCTGAACCATGCCGGACAGGCCAAGGCGGTGGCCAAGATCGAGTAGCACGGACTGGAAGGGACGCACGTCGCGGTCGGGTTCCACGACTGGCCAGCGGATGGAGTCGGCCAGCGCTTCGGCCTCGCAGATGGGACGGTCCAGCAGCGAGATGCAGTCATGGCGTTCGAGATAGGTGGTGTCGGGCAGGATCAGATCGGCGAAGGCCACCATCTCGGAGCTGTAGGCATCGGCATAGATGATGCGGGGAATGCGGTAGTTGCCGTCCTCTTTCTTGTCGGTCAGCATCTCCATGACTTGCGAGGTATTCATTGACGAATTCCACGCCATGTTCGCCATGTAGAGAAACAGCGTGTCGATCTCATATGGGTCGCCCGCATGGGCGTTCGAGATCACCATATGCATCAGGCCATGGGCAGAGAGTGGGGCCTCCCATGAGAACGCCTTGTCGATACGCTTCGGCGTGCCGTCCTCGTGGATTAGCAAATGCTCCGGCCCCAGCGGGTATCCCAGATGCGGGCCGTCCAGCGGCTGGCCGGGAGCATGGCGCGCATGTGGGCGGGGGTGGGCCTCAGGCGGTTTGGGGTAGGGCGGTTTGAAGCGGAAACCGCCAGGGGTCTCGATACTGCCGATCAGGATTTGCAGCAGATGCAGCGCGCGGCAGGTCTGGAAACCGTTGGAATGGGCAGAGATACCGCGCATGGCGTGCATGGCGACGGGGCGGCCTGTCATGGTCTCGTGACGCACTCCGCGAAAGTCGGTCCAGGGCCGGTTGAGGGTAATCTCCTCCTCGAACGCCACGCGGGCGATTTCGGCAGCGATTGCGCGGATTTGCGCAGGGGTGACGCCGCATTTTTCGGCGACGGCCTCGGGGGCGTAATCGGGCGCAAGGTAGCGGTCGGCCAGATGGCGGAAGACGGGCAGATGCGTGGCGCCGTCACGCTCGACACCATGGGCCAGGTCGGGGGCGATGCTGGGGCTGTCCCATGGCATGGCTTGCCGGGTGCGGCGGTCGCGCACTAGGGGGGTGTCATGCGCGTCGCGCAGGAAGAGGCCGGTCCTCGCGTCGATCAGATAGGGTGCGTTGGTGTAGCGGATGAGATAGTCGAGGTCGATCTTGCCTGCTTTCAGCAGTTCATGCACCAGCGAGAGGATGAATAGCCCGTCTGTGCCGGGCGTGATGCCGACCCAGTCATCGGCGACAGCGTTATAGCCCGAGCGGATGGGGTTGATGCCAATGACCCGGGCACCGCGCGCTTTCAGCTTGCCCAGACCCATCTTGATCGGGTTGGAGTCGTGATCTTCAGCCACGCCGAAGAGCAAGAAGAGCTTGGTGCGCTCCCAATCGGGCTGGCCGAATTCCCAGAACGACCCGCCCATGGTGTAGATGCCCGCAGCCGCCATATTGACCGAGCAGAAGCCCCCATGCGCGGCCCAGTTGGGGGTGCCAAAGGCCTGCGCCCACCAGCCGGTGAAAGACTGCGACTGGTCGCGCCCGGTGAAGAAAGCGAGTTTCTCGGGCGCAGTCTCGCGCAGGGGGCGGAGCCAGTCAGTCGCGGTCTGGAGGGCCTCTTCCCAGGTGATCTCGACAAACTCGCCTGACCCGCGCGGCCCCACGCGCTTCAGGGGCGCGCGTAGGCGGGCCGGGGAGAGGTGCTGCATGATGCCTGCCGAGCCCTTGGCGCAGAGCACGCCCCTGTTCACCGGATGGTCGCGATTGCCCTCGATATAGGCGACCTTGCCGTCCTTCATATGCACATTGATCCCGCAGCGGCAGGCGCACATGTAGCAGGTCGTCTTGCGGACATCGTCGCTGACCTGTGGCGAAAGGTCGAGCGCTGGCTGGCTTTGCATCCCCATACTCCTCCCGGTATTCGGGTCCAGGGCAAGGGGCGGCCATGGAACCCTGTTCCTTGCATGAGTGCAGAAACAGAACAGGCTTGTCCAGAATTTCCTCATCCCGATCATGCTCGCGACGATTAGCCTCCGCGCCACAAAAAGATGTAGTGTCCGGCGAGGATGAGCGCCTATGCCGGAAAGGCGACTGCGCCAAAGGTCAGGCTTAGAAGCTTGAACTAGGTGCCTCTCCTAAGGGAAAAGAGCATGCGGGTTCATGCGATCCGGCGGAAAGTCGAGACGCCGGTGGAATTGTCGAAGAAGGGCACTGAGGGGGTCATGGCCTCGCCACGGACTGTGGCTTCGGCCTCGGCCAGTACGACCTCGGTGATGAAGGGAAGGTTCAGGCGGCGGGCCTCGGCCATCGGCACCCAATGCAGGTGGCTTAGTTCCTCGCAGGCGGCGGAGAAGTCATCGAGATCGCCGATGACATGCGAGGCATCGGCAAGGAAGAAACGGGCATCGAACCGGCGCGGGCGGCCTGGGGGGGTGATGGCGCGGAAGATGAAACGCAGCGCGCCCGCATCCGGGCGCAACCCGCGTGCGGCGAAACCGCGCCAGTCCTCGGGCGCATCGGGCCAGTCGCTGGGCACGCCCAGCGGCAGGCCGGTTTCCTCCCACAGCTCGCGGATGGCTGCAGCGGCGAGCGCGTGGGGCGAAGCATGACCCCTGCCCAGCCGCGCCGTGCAATCGGGGTTGAGCGGTGTGGCCAGCGGGATAGTCGCATCGCCTGGATCAAGGGCTCCACCAGGAAAGACGAATTTCTCGGGCATGAAGGCCGCCTGCGCGCCGCGTTGGCCCATCAATACCTGTGGTCCTTCAGGCGAGGCCCGCACCAGCAGGATCGAAGCCGCGTCGCGGATGGCGGTCTTGTCAGTGATATCGCTCATTCTCTTCCCCGAAGCCGTGCATGCGGCGTGACCATTGGATGGCCACGATGATGCCCTTGAAGCGCGGCAGAAGAAAGAGCGATAGCGCGAGAAGCAGCGAGGCGAAGAGTGCGAAAACAAGCGCGGGGTGCGGCTCCCACCGATACATGGTCGCGACCATGAGCGGTGTGACGACCTTGAGCGTGACCAGCATGGTCATATAGGCAGGGCCATCATCGGCGCGCTGGTGGCTGAGGTCTTCGCCGCAGGACGGGCAGGTGTCATGCACCTTGAGATAACCGTCGAACATGGAAACCTCGCCGCAGGCAGGGCATTTACAGCGCAGGCCACGCAAGAGAGCAGGTTTCAAGGGGCGGTCATCAATCTCGGTGTGTTCGAGCGAATGCATGGCGAGCCTCATGGAAAACATCTTCCTCTAATAAAGCTTTGCCGCCTCGAAAAACAGGGCGCGACAGGTTTTTGCGTCAGCTTGTCGCAAGACTTTGCCCAAAATGCGACGGAAACAGGCGGCCACGGCGTTCAAGAGGCATTGAGCAGAAAAGAGGAGAGACAGAAATGACGCGCAAACTTCCCATGATTATTGGTGTTGTGGCCCTGAACATGACGCCAGTGACGGTTCTGGCACAGGGCATGGGCAGCCTGCCCAGCTTCGAGACACTGGACCGTGACCAGAGCGGGGCGGTGACCTTCGAAGAGTTCTCGGGCGCGTTCGAGGATATGCGGGGCGCATGGCAGGAGCAGGCCATCGCAAGGCTGATGGAACACGCGGATGAAGAAGGCAAGCTGGACGAGGCCGCGCTGCGCGCGGGTATTGCCGACCTTCAGCGCGAGTGGCGCGGCAGGCGAGAGGCCCGAAACCCTGAGCGGCGCGCGCAGATGCTCGAGCGAATGTTCGACCGGATCGATGCCAATGATGATGGTGAAATCAGCGCCGAGGAATACGCGGCCTTTACCGGGCATATGGCCAATCGGATGGAACGTCGTGGCCAGCGCGAGGGCAGGAGCGGTGGCGGACGCTGGTAATCCGACGTAAAGGAGCGGAAGTGAACGACGGCAGGCCAAATCAGGAGCGCCATGGGCCGCGAGGACAAAGCACCGGCCGATCAGACGCAGCTCCTCGCCCGCTTCGCGGGCGGAGAGATGCGCGCGGCCGAGGCATTGACCGATCTGATTGCGCCACGCCTGCTGCGCTACGCAGCCCGGATGCTCGGCGACCCGGTGGAGGCCGAAGACATCGTGCAGGAAACCATGCTGCGGCTCTGGCGGATCGCGCCCGAATGGCAGGAAGGGCAGGCTCAGCCGATCACCTGGGCCTTCCGGGTGGCAGCGAATCTGTGCACCGACCGGCTGCGCCGACGGCGTGGCGGGGTGCCCGAGATGCCGGAACTTGTAGACGAAACCCCCGGCATGGATGCGCGGATCATGACCCGCGCCCGCGCCGAGGCACTACAGGCCGCATTGATGTGCCTGCCCGAGCGGCAACGAGAGGCAGTGGTATTGCGCCATCTGGAGGGGCTGTCGAACCCCGAGATTGCCGATATCATGATGGTGGGCGTCGAGGCGGTAGAAAGCCTGACTGCACGGGGTAAGCGTCGGCTGACGCAACTGCTGTGCGGGCAGAGGGAGGAGCTGGGGTATCGCGATGAGCACTGAACGGGAAGAGATGAAGGACCTGGAGGCATTTCTGAGCGCCGCGCGACAAGAAGCCCCCGGACTTGGCGCAGGTTTGCGGGGCCGCATCCTGGCGGATGCGGCGCAGGCAGGCCAACTTCAATCAGAGGCGCCACTTATGGTGCGGTTCTCGGGTTGGTTTCGGGGCTGGGCTCTTCCGGGTGCAGTCGGTGGCGCAGTAGCGGCGCTAGTCGGCTTCTGGGTCGGGTTCGCCGCGCCGATGCCGGCTGATACTCCGTTCTGGATGTTCGACACGCTTGCCGATCTGGACAGTTTCTTGCTGCCTCTGGGCGGCGTGATTGATCCCCTTGTGATCGGATTCTGACACATGGATAGCAACAAACCGCGCCGTCGCTTTCCCTGGCTCAAGCTCGCTCTGACCTTATCATTGGTGCTGAATCTGGCACTGGTGGGGTTGCTGGTCGGGCTTATCAATCGTGTTGGGCATAGCGGATCGGCGCTGCGCAGCGCTGTTGCGGCGTTGCCGGTCGAAGACCGGCGCGCGTTGCGTCGCGAAACCGGACAGATCTGGCGCGAGGCGCGCCATGGGCAACAGCGTGCACAAACCAGCGCGCGTCTGGTTGACGCGCTGCGAGCGGACGAATTCGACGCTGACGCTTTTGCCGAGGGGCTGCGTGAGGCACAGCAACGGCTGCTGCAGATCAGTGATGATATGCATGATCGATTGGTGGCCCGGGTTTCGCGAATGTCGCTTGAGGAGCGCCTTGCCTATGCCGAGGACTTGCAGGAGCAGATGCGGGTGCGGCGGTGGCGCGGCGGTGGCGTGGGTTCCGACCGGTAACCGCCGCATGCACAAAGCCTCCGGTGCCGGAGGACCTCTACAGGCGCTGCCATTGGCCTTTATGTCTCTACATATTCTCCCCAAACCGGAAGACCGAGCATTCCGGCGATGAACTGATTGCCCTTGATGCGCAGAACAAGAGAGTGCCAAGCGCGACACTCTGGCCAGACATTCCCGACAATTCTCAGACCACGGAGCGCGTGCCAGTGAGGACATGGTCAGCGGTCACAGGAGAAACGGTGCGAAAGGCAATCCGGTTGCGGCCCGCGCGCTTGGCGCGCCGCAACGCCTGATCAGCGGCATCGATCAGCCTGTGCGTCACATCGTCACCGGAGCTGGAAGGTAGCTTCGACTGAACCGAGACACCGATAGAGGCCGTGATCGTCAATGACTCACCCCTGCTGCGAAGCGGATAGGGCGCCATTTCGATCTGTTCGCAGAGCCGTGCAGCGATCCTTCGCGCCTCCGCAGCCCCAGTCCGAGGCAGGATCAGCAAGAATTCTTCACCGCCATAACGGGCGAGAAGATCGCCTTCGCGCAATTTCGCGCGCATCCGCCGCGTGACCTCGACCAACACTTCATCGCCCGCAATATGGCCAAAATCATCATTGACCCGCTTGAAGAAATCGAGATCTATCATCAACAATGCAAAAGGTAACACATTGTCGTGTGACATGAATTCCACCATATCACGCAGATGCGACAGCGCGCGTCGCCGGTTGTAAAGCCCGGTCAGCGGGTCGCGAGAGGCGAGATCGAGCCCGGCACCGAGGGCTTGGCGCAGCCCGTCAGCCTGCGACTTGCGTGCTGCGATCATGTCGAGCCGCAGGCGCATTTCCTCTTGGTCGAGTGGGCTGCGCAGCACGTCTGTCGCGCCGAGATCAAGCGCCATCGCACCAAGCGAGTCCTTCCCCGGCGGTAGGAGCACGACAATTGGTATACGCCTTGTCTCATTGCGAGAGCACAGTTCAGTCAGCGGGTCGAGGCCGTTGAATTGCGTTATTTCCGGCGCCAGAAGGAATATATCGGGCAATTGGTGCCGGCTGCTAAGCCCCAGTGCCTCGGGCAGTGACATTGTGACATCATGCAATCTTGGCTCTGCGTCGAGAGCGCAGCTTCTCCTGCCGACAGCACTGCAGACATGCGCGATACGGAGTTTGCCTGCGAAGCGGCCCTGCGCCTCATTCAAGGCGTGACGCATCACCGGGGCTGCCTGTTCGCGCAATTCGTGCAAGATTGCATTGCGACGCAACACGGCGCGCACGCGTGCCATCAAGAGCGTTTCATCCAAGGGTTTCGTCAGCACATCTTCAGCACCGGCGCGAAGCGCGGCGAGGCGGGTCTCGCGGGATGTGTCCGAAGTGATCAGGATGATGGGAATGTCGCGGGTGCGGGGATCGCTTCGCAGGATTTCGCATAATCCGGTGCCGGTGGCATCGGGCAAGTGATGATCCATCAGGATGAGATCCGGCAGATGCGCCCGCGCAAGCGCGAGCGCCGTTGCACCATCGGCCGCCAAAACGGAATTATAGCAGGCAGAGGAAAGTTTCGCGCGCAGAATCATGCGGCTGAGCGAGAGATCATCGACAATGAGGATCTGCCCTGGCATCTATTTTATCCCTTGAGCAAAAGAAATATTAACCACCTGTACCGGAAACTGGTTAACAAACTCTTTAACCTTTCCAAGAGGAGCGGGAATGCAGCAGGATCGCGCAGAAGAGATCGCGGCGCAGGCATTGGATTGGCTCTGTGCACAAGAGGATTTGTTGCCCGTCTTCCTTGCAGCGACCGGTGCAACCGCGCAGGATCTGCGCGCAGCGCTGGGCAGGCCTGGCGGGCCGGATAAGGTGCTTCTGCTTGCAGTGCTCGATTTTGTCATGATGCAGGACCGGACCGTGATCGACTGTGCCCGGGCGCTGGATGTCGCCTGCGAGCAGGTCGCGCAGGCGCAGGCGATGCTGTCCGGGCAGGGGCAGATGCACTGGACCTGACGCACCAGACGGAACGGCCCTTGACTTCCCGTGCCCCAGATTGTGTATCGCGCAAAGCCTGAAACCAGCCAGAGGGGCCCTCTCATGCACGCCTATCGCAGCCATACCTGCGCCGATCTCCGACTTGCGGATGTGGGGCAGAATGTGCGCCTCTCGGGGTGGGTGCATCGTATCCGCGACCATGGCGGCGTGCTGTTCATCGACCTGCGAGACCATTACGGCATGACGCAGGTGCTGGCCGACAGCGATTCTGCCGCGTTTTCGGACATCGAGAAGCTCCGCGCCGAGTTCTGCATTCGCATCGAAGGCGAGGTGAAGGCGCGAGACGCGAGCCTCGTGAACCCGAAATTGCCGACGGGCGAAATCGAGGTCTATGTGCGGTCGATGGATGTGTTGGGTGCGGCCGATGAGTTGCCGCTGCCGGTGTTTGGCGAGCCCGACTACCCCGAGGAAACGCGCCTCACTTATCGCTTCCTCGACCTGCGCCGCGAGGGGCTGCATGACAACATGATGCTGCGCTCGAATGTGGTGCGGTCGATGCGACAGCGGATGTGGGAGACGGGCTTCACAGAGTTCCAGACGCCGATCATAACTGCCTCTTCCCCCGAAGGCGCGCGGGATTTTCTGGTGCCCTCTCGGCTGCATCCGGGCAAGTTCTACGCTTTGCCGCAGGCGCCGCAGCAATTCAAGCAGTTGATCATGGTCTCGGGCTTCGACAAGTATTTCCAGATCGCGCCCTGTTTCCGTGATGAGGACCCACGCGCCGATCGCTCACCGACCGATTTCTATCAGCTCGATGTCGAGATGAGCTTTGTCGAGCAGCAGGATGTGTTTGACGCCGTGGCACCGGTGATTGCGGGTGTGTTCGAGGAATTCGGGCAGGGCCGCAAGGTCGATGCGCCGGAAAGCTGGCCGCAAATCCCCTTTGCCGAGGCGATGCTGAAATACGGCACCGACAAGCCCGACCTGCGCAACCCGATCGAGATGCAGGTGGTTTCCGAACAGTTCCGCGGCTCCGGTTTCGCGATCTTTGCGAAACTCCTGGAGAATGAAGGCACCGAGATCCGCGCCATCCCGGCGCCGGGTGGAGGTTCGCGCAAGTTTTGCGACCGGATGAATGCCTTTGCTCAAGGACAAGGGCTGCCGGGGATGGGGTATATTTTCTGGCGTTCGGGAGGCGAAGGGCTGGAGGCTGCTGGTCCGCTGGCCAAGAATATCGGCCCCGAGCGGACCGAGGCGATCCGCCAGAAACTGGGCTTGGGCGAAGGCGATGCGGCCTTCTTCCTTGGCGGCAAGCCCGCGCAATTCGAGGGCGTGGCCGCCAAGGCGCGCGACGAAATCGGGCGGGAGTTGAAGCTGATCGACGAGGATCGCTTCGCCTTTGCCTGGATCGTTGACTTCCCGATGTATGAGGCTGACCCCGAGACCGGCAAGATCGACTTCAGCCATAACCCGTTCTCGATGCCGCAAGGCGGCGTCGAGGCGCTTTCCGGCGATCCGTTGCAGGTCAAAGGCTACCAGTATGACCTGTCGTGCAACGGATATGAAATTCTCTCGGGCGCGATCCGCAACCACAAGCCCGACATCATGTATCGCGCCTTCGAGATTGCAGGCTATCCGAATTCGGA
>SLJW01000157.1 GCA_007134865.1 Paracoccaceae bacterium
ACGCGGAAGAACTCCTTGCCCGGAAAGTCGAACCGCGACAGCGCATAACCCGCCGGGGCCCCCATTCCGATCGACAGTATCATGGTCAGCGCCGCGACCTTGACGGAATTCCACAAGGCATCGGTCACGCCCTGAAAATTCCAGAAGAACCGCAATGAAGCCAGATCGAAGCTCGGCCAGAAGCGCTTGGGGAAACTGGTCACTTCCGAAGGCGATGACAGCGCATTGATGAACAAAAACCAGATCGGCACCAGCACCCACAGCAGCAGAAGCGCGATGCCCGCCCAGAAGAGAAACCGTCCCGCGCGCCTTGCCTCTGCGGGGGGTATGCCAGAGGGCGTCACCTTAGTCATATGCGCGCTCCTTTCGGCACATGCAGCAAGCGGAGCACCACCAGCGAGAAAGCGACCGACAGGCCTAGAATGACCATCGCATAGGCCGCTGCCACACCGCGATCCTGTAGCTGGAACTGCCACTGGAATGTCTCGCCCATCAGAACTGGCAGGGTTGTGCCACCCAGCGCGACCACCACGGCAAACACCTCGAATGCCATCAGAATGCGCAAGATCAGCGCGGTTTGCAGGCTGGGGCGCAACAGTGGCAGGGTGACGCGCGTGAAGCGTTGCCATCGGGTTGCGCCAAAGACTTCCGCAGCCTCGTTATATTCTTTTGGGATCAGACCCATACCTGCCACGATGATCACCATCATGATGGCTGTCGCGCGCCATATCTCGGCCAGACAGACTGCCAGAAAGATCACCCATAAACTCTGATAGCCCAGGAAAAGCTGCGGCCGGTCGATCACGCCGACCGCGTGCAGGATCGAGTTCAGGAATCCGGACTGTTCAAAGATCGCCAGCCAGATCAGCCCTGCGGCCAGATCGGAAATGCCCAGCGGAATGGCAAAGATATACAGCAGGCCAGAGCGCCCCGACTTCAGCTTCTGCACGACCGATGCCATGGTCAAAGCCATGATCAGTTGTACCGGCACGACAATCGCCGTCAGCCAGATCGTGTTCCAGAACGCGGTCGAGAACTTCCAATGCCCCGTCATGCGCCTGAAATTCTCGGTCGTCCATTCCCCGCCGCGGGTTAAGCTTTCCACCACCACCAGCCCGAACGGGTAGAAGAAGAAAACCAGCAGAAACAGGGACGCTGGCAATAACAGCAGATAGGGTAGGGCGCGCGGCATGGCCTATCCTTTCAGGAGATCGCACTCCCTTTGGTGGGCGCATCTGCCCATGAATACTCGCTTGGCTGCCCGACCCCAAAAGGGGCCGGACGGAGGGTGCAGCCCCGCTGTTTTTTCAGTTCACGGGGCAGGGCCCGTCCGATGCCGTATCTGGCGCCCAGCACGGTGCCTCCGCTTCGTCAATCAGGCGGCGCAGAGCGTCGGCCTGATCATCCAGCACCGCGCGGATCGGCTGGCGGGCGAGAACGATGCGTTCGAACGTGTCGTTATAGATCTGGTTGAACTGTCCTCCGAGCGCACCCAGCCCCACTGGCAGCAAGGCGGGCATGGCATCGTCCGCGCCCGACGTCGCTGCGATCGCAGCGCCGGCCGCCTGAACCGATGCTGGCATGTCATCGGGCAGATCGACATCGATGACAGGGAAGAAATTGGTCGCGCGCAAGGTTGCAATCTGGGTTTCCGGTTCCAGCAGATAGTTCACCAGGGCCATGGACGCGTCCATGTCCGGTGCGGTGACCGGCACGGACACACCGGCCAAAACCGGCATGAAGCCCCTTCCCTCGGGGCCTGCGGGGGCCGGAAAGGCCACGAAATCATCGGGGCGTTCATTGAACGCATCGGCCAGGCGCGCTGTGTGGTCGAAAACCACCCATGCATCGCCCGAAATCAATTGTTCCTGCATGAAGCTGAAATTGGTCGATGCGGGATTGGTGTGCTCCCACAGTTGCAAGAATACTTCCCATGCCTGTTCTGCAGCGTCAGACCGGAACTCGGAGACCATCGACGCTGTGTAGGAGGGTAGCAGATAGCCTTGGAAGAACCGGTGCTTCAGACCTTGCGGCCCCGCCGGAAAACCAAAGCGTGGTTGACCCGAGGCTTCGTGCATATTGGCTGCCCATGTGATCAGTTCGTCATAGCTCAGCGCCATCAGATCCGCACCCTCGGGCAGATATTCCAGCGCGTCGCGATGCGCAGCCATGACATAGGTGGCCTGCATCCAGGGGATGTATTTCTGCTCGTCCGTGCCAAGCTTGCCCAGCTCGATAAAGCCGGGCGCTACTGAGCTTGAATCCACCCCCGACAGGTCGGCCAGGCCGTCGCTGAGCGCGGTGAAATCGCCATGCAGCGCACCCAGAACGCCAATACGCCCGGACCCGGCCTGCAACTCGGCTTCCAGCCGTGTTTGCCATGGCCCTTCATCGGAAGGCTCGAAAGTGACTGCGCCTCCGAACCTTGCAAGCACCTGCTCACGCATGGCCTGCGTCTCTTCGATGGGCCGCGCTTGCGTTGACCAAAACAAGGTCTCAGCAGCCACTGATGTCGAGATTAAAGCGCTTGCACTCACAAATATGGCAAGTTTCAGTCTGGTTTTCATGTGGTATTCCTCCCTTTTGTTGGTCTTGACGGGTCACGCCGGTGGCGCAGGCCCATGGGTTTGCCGCACTACAAGCTGCGCCTCTAGCAGCCGGGTGTCATGCGGCTGGTCGGGCGCGGCAATCCGCGCAAGCAACATGGCGGCCAGTTGCGTGGCACTTTCCGTGATGCGGGCATCGAATGTGGTGAGTCCCGGCGTGACATGCGCGGCCGCGGGAATATTGTCGAAACCGATGATCGACAGATCGTCCGGTATAGACAAGCCGCGCGCCTGCGCCGCTGCCATCAGTTCGAGCGCCATGCCATCGGCAACGGCCAGGATTGCCGTCGGTCTCTCTGGTCCGTTCAGAAGCCGGGCAATTGCCCCTGCGCGCCCGTCCGCATCGTAACGCGCGCAGGATACATGACGCAAAGACAGATCAGGATCGCCTTTCGCATCGAATGCGCTGCGCAGGCCTTCCTCGCGCAACACTCTGAATGTAAGCGGATCGCTAATGCTGAGCAATCCGAAGCGACGATGGCCGAGAGAATACAAGAGATCAAACGCCTGTGCGAAGGCCGACCGCCCGTCGGTGTCGAGCCAGCTATACCCGGTTCCATCAAGCCCGGTGCGCCCGTGGGCGACAAACGGAACCTCTCGCTCGCGCAATCGCGCCAAGCGCGGATCGTCAAGTTCGATCCTGCTCAGAACCATCCCGTCCACGCGCCCCGAATTCACAAGGTTTTCCAAATGGTGCAGTTCAGACCCTGCGCGCGGTACGGCTGAAAGCAGCAGTTCGATACCTTTGGCGGCAAAGCCTTCTGTCAGTCCGCTGACGAATTCCCCAAGAAATGGATCCGCGAGGCCTCTGCCACGCATGGGCAGCAAGAACCCTACAAACCCAGACCGCCCTGATGCCAGCGCCTGCGCGGCGCGATTGGGCACATAACCCAGTTCGTTCGCTGCCTTCGCCACGCGCTCACGGGTTTTCAGGGCAATCGCATCATGCTGGGCCAAAGCCCGGGACACAGTCGCAGGTGAAAGTCCCAGATGCCGTGCGAGATCGGATAGCGAATTTGCCCGGCTCATGTCTCAGATCTCTCCTCAAGACCAATTTAAAGCGCTTTCATAATGATTGCAAGCGCTTTAATTCCTTCATCAACTGCTCTGGTCCAGTCAGATGGGTGCTTCAGAAGTTAGGATTCTCCAATTTTTCGGTTCATTCTATTCAAACTGAAATGGGAGCGTATATCGTGGCTGGTCCCGCCCTGTCTGTCCGCAATAGACTGGCTATGGCTCAGGTTGCTCCACGCACCGTTGGAGCTAGCAACTGACACATCGCAGCCTTCCCGTTCCCATGGGCGTGGCGCAGCGGAGGTTATCTGAATCGGCAATCCGTGTTTTCCGCGGCAGCTTGAACGAAGGAGGGTCTGCCCGTCAAATTCGACTGGCCTGACGCGCAACCGTTTGAAGTTGTTCGAAAACCGTGAAACGGGCCT
>SLJW01000025.1 GCA_007134865.1 Paracoccaceae bacterium
GCGGATTGCCGAGGCGATTGCATGAGCGTGACGGTCCTCTTCCAGCGCCTGCCCGGTTTCGACCCCGAGGTGCCCCTGCCCGACTACGCGACAGAGGGCGCTGCCGGGGCCGATATCCGCGCGAATCTGCCTGCGGAGGTGCGCGAGGCCGGGCTGACACTTGCGCCCATGGAACGGCAACTCGTGCCTACGGGGCTCGCCTGCGCGATCCCCGAGGGCCATGAGATGCAGATCCGCGCACGCTCGGGCCTTGCTCTGCGCCAAGGAATCACGCTCCCCAATGCGCCTGCCACTATCGACAGCGATTATCGCGGCCCCATCGGGGTGATCCTGCTCAATCTGGGGGATGCGCCCTTTCAGATCGCGCATGGTGCGCGGATTGCGCAGATCGTGATTGCCCCGGTCGTGCAGGCAAAGCTTGTGCTGAGCGAGACGCTCGAGGCCACCGCGCGCGGCGCGGGTGGGTTCGGCTCGACGGGGACAAGCTGAGATGGGGTTTATCCTGTTCCTGATGGCGCTGCTCTGGGCGCTTGGCTGGATGATGAAAACCCCGGTCAGGGCGCGCCTGATCATGATCGGGCTGCTCTATGTCGTAGTGGTTGTGGCCAATCTGGTCCTGCCCGAGGGCACCGAATTGCGCGAGGCCACCGGCGGTGATGTGCGGCCCTGGCTGGTTCTGGGTGGTGTAGCTGGGCTCGGGTTGGCCTATTCTTCCGGGGTGCGGCGCCTTCGGCGCCGCAATGCACCCAGCCAAGCGGAGCCGGTGACCAACCCGGACTCTTTCCGCGAGGCCGAACTCAACCGCTATGCCCGTCATATTGTGCTGCGTGAGATCGGGGGCGCGGGACAGAAGAAGCTCAAGGCAGCGAAAGTGCTGGTCGTCGGCGCTGGCGGGCTGGGCTCGCCTGCGCTGCTCTATCTGGCGGCCGCGGGTGTCGGCACGATCGGGGTGATCGACGACGACACAGTCGATGGCACCAACCTGCAACGCCAGGTCATCCATCGCGACGAGATGATCGACACGCCCAAGGTCTTCTCGGCACAAAGCGCGATGGAAGCGCTGAACCCTTTCATCACCGTGCGCCCCTATCACCGGCGGCTCGATGCGGAGAGCGCAGCCGCGCTTTTCGCCGAATATGACCTGATCCTTGACGGCACCGATAATTTCGACACGCGCTATCTGGTCAACCGCGCCGCCGTCGCAGCGGGCAAGCCGCTCATTTCAGGCGCGCTCACGCAATGGGAAGGCCAGATCAGCCTGTTTCACCCCGCAAGCGATGCGCCCTGCTATGAATGCGTCTTTCCCGAGCGCCCTGCCCCAGGACTGGCCCCCGCCTGCGCCGAGGCCGGCGTGATCGGGCCGCTGCCCGGTGTGATCGGAACCATGATGGCAGTGGAAGCGCTCAAGGAGATCACCGGCGCGGGCACAGGGTTGCGCGGACGGCTGCTGCTCTATGATGGGCTCGAGGCGGAGACCCGCGTCATGCGCGTGTCACGCCGGGCCGACTGCGCCTGCTGCCGGTCGGTGACGGCTGCGCCCTCAGAGGCCGACGCCTGAACCCGGCTCAGAATGTGACCTTGACCCGCAGGAAACCGCTCTTGTCCACACCGCACAACTCGGGCGCGAACCCGGCAATCCTGTCCAGGTAGTCAAGCGCACCTGTCCCGGTACGCAAGATGGCCTGAACCCCGTTCTCAGACTGCAAGCGAAAGGGTGCGCGATCATCGACAACCAGCGGATCGCTGGCGCTGACATAATCGCGCAGGATATCGCGGGTAATTGCGGGGTGCTCGAGCGCGACGCTCTCGGGCCCGGTGCCCGCGAAGCCACCCGCCCCCTGCGCCCGGAAACTGTTGGTGCAGACAATGAACGGCTGTTCCGGATCAATGGGCGCACCGTTCCATGTCAGGTTCCGGATGCGCGAATGCTCGGGGTTCACCTCGGACCCGTCACCTGCGAACCGCGCCGGCGCCGTGAGGTCCACCTCGTACTCGAGCCCGTAGATGATCTCGAAATTATAGCCCGGAAAGCTGGCGTCCATCAGATACTGTTCGTCAACCTCTGGCGAGAGGCGGTTGAATGCCGAGACCGAGCGCTCCAGCCAGAGCCACAAATCAGCGCCCGTCAGGCGCGATGCTGCGACCCGGTTGGGGTAGATATAGAGGTCGGCCAGCGAACGCAGTGTCAGCGGCCCAGCCGCGATATTGGTAAAATTGCGTGGCCCTCCAAGTCCGCCGGCCTTGGAGGGCGAGACCGAAGACACAAGCGGCAGATCAGCCAGATCGGTGCCGTCGAGATGCCGCGCGACAAAGGCACGCTGCGCTTCGGCGACAAGCGCTGTCGCCGCGCTGCGCCCCAGATAGGCGAAGAAACTGTTGATCGGCGTTTCGGACCTGCCAATCGGCGTGCGGATGCTTTCAAGCACCGCGTCATGCGCGCGGGCCACGATCCTGCGCACCTTGGGGCTGCGCAGGGGCACGCGCGGGTGCTCCAGCAGGGCGGGCGCAAACTGGTTGGCGGCATCGCGCAGGGCACGCGTGCTGACCTTTGCATCGAACACATGCCAGACCCCGGCGGCCCTGGTCAGTTGCAGATCGATCAGCCCAAGATGCGAGCCGAAGAAACCACTCATCACGGTGGGCTTGCCGCAGACAGTGCCGCGGTCGATGTCGACACCGGGAATATCGGCGAAGGCGCGTGATGGAAACAGCCGGTGCGCATGTCCCGAAAGGATCAGGTCTACCCCCTCGATCATTGCAAGGGGGATGATGGCATTCTCCATATTCTCGGTGTGGCGGATCGGACCGATGCCGCTATGGGCCAGCAGGATGACCAGATCGGCCCCGGCTTCGCGCATCTCGGGCACCCAGGCACGCGCGGCCTCGACCATGTCGCGGGCCTCGATGCGACCCTGCAGATTCTGCCGCTCCCAGATCATGATCTGGGGCGGTGCCACGCCCAGCACTCCAATGGTGATGACATGCGGCTGGCCCGAGCGGTCGACGACATCGCGTTGCAGAAGCTGATAAGGTTTGACCAGATGCCGGTCCGCGCGTGGATTGCCGCCCTTGCCGCGCAGGATATTGGACGAGACCACAGGGAAATCGGCCAGCGCGATGGAGCGCATCAGGAAATCCAGCCCGTAATTGAACTCGTGATTGCCCAGCGTGATCGCATCATAGCGCATCGCATTCATGGCGGCGGTGACCGGATGCAGGTCGCCCTCCTTCAGCCCCATGTCATAGGCGATATAATCGCCAACCGGCGTGCCCTGCAGAAAATCGCCATTATCGAAGAGCAGGCAATTGGGCACCTGCTGGCGGGCATGATCGACGAGTTCGGCCAGTCGGGCAAGGCCCAGGTCGGGATTCGGGCAATCCGCGTAATAGTCGTAGGGGTGCAGATGGACATGCAAATCGGTCGTTTCCATGATGCGCAGGTCCACTGCCGTACGCACATGAATGCTGGATGCGGTATCAAAGCCGTCTTGTTTCATCTTGCCGGGCACTGTTCTGGTTCAACTCGCTGCGAAATTCGACCAGGCTCAAGGCGATATTCCGGCCAAGATCATGATCATTTTGTGTCACGGCGAAACATGATGCACGTAGAGTTACGACAGTCCGGCTATGCGCACAACCCTAGATAGATTCGTCCGGCCGGCAGGGTAAGACCATTGTCGCGATACGCAAAAGCTGCGAAACCGTGCCGCAGAGTAGTATCACAGGCGGACAGGCAGGATGAAGAACGCGTTCAGCGGCGGATGGCAGGACCGGGACGCGCAGGCCCGGGGCGATGCGGCGCGTCAGGCGCAGATGCTGGCCAGCGCCCGCACCCGCGTGCTGCCGATGTGGCGCGGCAAGCCGCAGTTGGCTTCTGGCGCTCTCGGCTATGTTGCGCCGCCAGACCCGCTCCTTGCACAGGCCGTGACTCCGTTCCTGTATCTGGGAACGCAGGAAGGGCGCGCCCATTTTGCCGCCGATATCTCGCGCTGGGAGCCGGACGTGCTCGACCGCGCTGCGCTGGCCATGTTCACCGACACCACGCATCAGGTCCACCCGGCGGCCACGCCGGGCGCCTATTTCGGTGAATTGCGGCTGGCCATGACCCAGTTGCCCGCATCTGAAGCCGCCATGGCCGCCACGGCGCGCGCGATCTTCAACTGGCACCGCACACACCGCTTCTGTGCCCGCTGCGGCAGCCCGAGCGAGATTGCCATGGCCGGGTGGGAGCGCCATTGCCCTGCCTGCGGCGCCAAGCATTTTCCGCGCACCGACCCGGTGGTGATCATGCTGGTGACGCATGGCAACGCGCTGCTGCTGGGGCGTTCGCATGGCTGGCCCGAGGGCATGTATTCGGCGCTGGCCGGTTTCGTCGAGCCCGGTGAGACCATCGAGACCGCCGTCGCGCGCGAAGTCCTGGAAGAGACCGGTCTCTCCACACAAGCCATCCGCTACATTGCGTCGCAGCCCTGGCCGTTTCCGAATTCGCTGATGCTGGGCTGCGTGGCCGAGGCGACCAGCCGCGACATCACCCTTGATGACGAGCTGGAAGACGCGCTGTGGCTGTCGCGCGAAGAGGTGCTGGCCGCCTGGAGCGGCCAGCATCCCCGGATCACGCCAGCACGACGCGGCGCGATTGCGCATTTCCTGATCGGGCAATGGCTTGCCGGGCATGTCTGATCGCCCTTGCAGCGGGACTTGCATTTCATGCACTGCGCTTCCACAGTAATGCCATGACCTCGCAGCCGACACCCCTTGCCCGACGCGCCAATATGTTCTGGACCGTGCCCAATATCCTGACAGTTCTGCGTCTGCTGGCCGCGCCCGGTGTGGCGGTAATGTTCCTCTATTTCCATCGCCCCTGGGCGGACTGGTTCGCGCTGGCGCTCTTCGCGCTCGCCGCCATCACGGATTTCTTCGACGGCTACCTGGCACGCGCCTGGAAACAGGAAAGCCGCCTCGGCGCCATGCTCGACCCGATTGCCGACAAGGCGATGGTGGTGATCGCACTCCTGGTCATCACCGGCTATTCCGGCATGGACCCGTGGTTGATCCTGCCCGCCACCGCAATCCTGTTCCGCGAGGTGTTTGTCTCGGGCCTGCGCGAATACCTCGGTGACAAGGCGGGGCTGCTGAAAGTGACCGGGCTTGCGAAATGGAAGACCACCGCGCAGATGACCGCCATCGCGGTGCTGTTTCTGGCCATGGGGCTTGAATATGTGCGCGAGGTGGGCAGCCTGCGCAGCCATGCAGATCTCATTGCGACACTGAGCGATATCGGCACTGAAGATGTCAGCCTGGTTGACGTCGCCCTTCTTGGCGGCAATCTCGTCTGGCACGCAGGGCTGGCCCTGATCTGGCTGGCCGCGATCCTGACCCTGATCACTGGCTGGGATTACTTCCGCAAGGCCCGGCCCCTTCTGCGAGATGATGCGCCATGAAACTGGATATCCTGTATTTTGCCTGGCTGCGCGAGCGCATCGGACTGCCGCGCGAAACAGTCGAGACCGACGCGCCAACCGTGGCTGCGCTGGTCGAGGAATTGCGCGCGCGCGAAGAGCGCTACGCGCTGGCCTTTTCTGACCTTGCAGCCGTGCGTGTGGCGATCGATCAGGAATTGCGCGATTTCGATGCCAGCCTCGAGGGCGCGCGCGAAATCGCCTTCTTCCCGCCCATGACCGGAGGCTGAGCCAATGACGGCCATCACCATCCGCGTCCAGCAGGAGCCTTTCGATTTCGGCGCCGAATGCGCACAGTTTGCCAAGGGGCGGCAGGACACTGGCGCCGTGGTCACTTTCTGCGGCATCGTGCGTGACCATGAGGACGCCGCCCTCGAAATGATGGAGATCGAGCATTATCCCGGCATGACCGAACGCGCGCTTGACAAGATCGCGCGCGATGCTGCCACGCGCTGGAGCCTGACCGAAGTGCTGATCCTGCACCGCTACGGCCCGCTCACGCCCGGCGAACGCATCATGATGGTCGCGACGGCCTCGGCGCATCGCGCCGAGGCCTTTGCCGCAGCGGATTTCCTGATGGATTACCTCAAATCCCGCGCCCCCTTCTGGAAGAAGGAAACCACGCGCACCGGCAGCGACTGGGTGGCGGCGAAAGACAGCGACGAGGCCGCACTCTCCCGCTGGTAGCGTTTTCTTGCCACAAATACTCAGTCTGCGGTGCCTCGTGGCCCGCGGCAACGCGCGAGCGCCTCGGCGCGATCAGGTCTCCCAAGCTGCACGCCGAGCTCCCGCCCAGATAATCGCCATATGAGGGACGACGGCGCGCGCCCTGGCCTTGCTCGAAGCGAGACAGGTTATACCCCCGATGCGCAGGTGCGCCCCGAAGCGGCAACGAAAAAGCCCGGCCGCAAGGCCGGGCTCCCGCAATGGTCAGTCTCAAAATCCGGTCAGGACCAACGTGCCTTGAACGCCGCCCAAGCGCCGGTGACGATCAGCGCGGCGACAACCGATTTGACCACACCGCCGAGTTGGAAGGGCACAGCACCCGCCATCACCGCGCGCTCCAGATCGAGCGGGGTCACGGTCCAGAGCCAGAGCACACCCGGCACGAACAGCAAGAGCGCCGGAATGAAGGCCGCAAGGAACAGGCGCGGGAAGCCGCGCGACAAGCCGCGCTCGACCAGCCAGCCGGTCAGCCAGGCCATCGCGACAAAGCCGATCAGGAACCCGCCCGTGGGCCCGGCCATATAGGCCAGCCCTGCAGCACCGCCGGCAAAGACCGGCAGGCCAGCCGCGCCCTGCGCCAGATAGGCCATGAGCGTCACGCCCGCCAGCCGCGCACCATAGGTCAGCCCGATCAGCGAAATGGCCAGTGTCTGCAGCGTCATCGGCACCGGATACATCGGCACGCTGATCTGGGCGGACATGCCCACCAGAATCGAACCGAAAAGCACCATCGCCAGTTTGCGCACCAGCGTGTCATTGCCACCAAGCGCCGTCATCAGCGGGGTTGAAACAGTCATCAGCGTCAGCCTCCATGGAATTTGCGCTCTTTATGCCTGCTGGCCCGGTCTGTGACAAGTCTATCCTTCCGGCCCTGCACGCACTCTTGCGCACGCATCCCGGATCGGCTATGGCCCGACCATCTTTCCGCGAGACAATGACACCGGTGCAGCTCTCGTAGGCAGGGGCGGAAAGAGAGCCCTGTCTTTTGAAATGCACGCAAATGATGAATGGAGATCGCATGCCGCTTTACGAGCATGTCATGATCGCGCGTCAGGATCTGTCGAATACGCAGGCCGAAGCGCTGGTCGAGCATTTTGGCGCTGTCCTGGCCGATAATGGCGGAAAACTCGTGGATCACGAGTATTGGGGCGTCAAGACCATGGCCTACAAGATCAACAAGAACCGCAAGGGGCATTATGCCTTCCTACGCACCGATGCCCCTGCCCCCGCCGTGCAGGAGATGGAACGTCTGATGCGCCTGCATGACGACGTGATGCGCGTGCTGACCGTGAAGGTCGACGAACATGCCGAGGGCCCGTCGGTCCAGATGCAGAAACGTGATGAGCGCGATCAGCGCCGCCGCGCATCGTGAAGGAGGATTGATCGATGGCTACAAAACCGTTTTTCCGTCGCCGCAAGGTCTGCCCGTTTTCGGGCGAGAACGCGCCCAAGATCGACTACAAGGACACGCGCCTGCTGCAACGCTACATTTCCGAGCGCGGCAAGATCGTGCCGTCGCGCATCACCGCTGTTTCGGCCAGCAAGCAACGCGAACTCGCCCGTGCCATCAAGCGCGCGCGGTTCCTCGCCCTGCTGCCCTACGCAGTAAAATAAGGAGCCACAGACATGCAAGTGATCCTTCTGGAACGCGTGGCCAAGCTGGGCCAGATGGGCGACGTGGTCAACGTCAAGCCCGGCTATGCCCGCAACTATCTGCTTCCGCAGGGCAAGGCGCTGCGCGCCTCGGATGACAACATCAAGTCCTTCGAGAACCGCAAGGCCGAACTCGAAGCGCAAAACCTCGAGACCCGCAAAGAGGCCGAGGCCGTCGCTGCCAAGCTGAATGATGCCGCCTATGTCGTGATCCGTCAGGCATCCGACGCTGGCGCGCTTTATGGCTCGGTGAGCCCGCGCGACGTGGTCGATCTGCTGGCAGAGGCCGGCGTCACGGTCGAGAAGCGCCAGGTCGTCATCGGCGCACCGATCAAGGCGCTGGGGCTCTACAATGCACAGATCGTCCTGCACCCCGAGGTCGAAGTCGAGATCGGGCTGAACGTGGCGCGCTCGACCGAAGAGGCCGAGTTGCAGGCGAGTGGCAAGACCATTCAGGAAGTGGCTGCCGAAGAAGAGGCCGCTGCGGAATTCGAGATCGCGGAACTCTTCGATGATATTGGCGCAGCGGGCCAGGATGATGACGACCCGCGCGACCGCGGCGAGAGCACGGATCCACGCGACGCATAAGTGCGCCACGCAAGGGCCTTGCCCTGCGCCATATTCACGTTTCGGGGCGCGCCATATCGTGGCGGGCCCCGATTCTTTCGGAAACCCGAAGAATTTTTTTTCGGTTTCGCTCAAAATCGCAGTATTTTGTTACCGATCCGCAACGCGATGCCGGATTTGGGATTTTTTCCCGGTTATGCGCTTGCCTTGCGGCCTTTGCTGACACATATTCAAGAAATCATAACTGAATAGCGGAGCAGCATGCCGCGACAGGCTCCGTGACACATTCGCCGCCGATCATGCACTCCAAGTCAGGATATTCGCCATGGCATATGCGCAAAGTTTGACGACGCAGGACACGAACGAGTTTGAGATTCAGGCCGAAACCGGCGACTGTGCGACCGTCGCGCCGACGGACATGATCGAACAGGCGCAGGCTGCTTCGAATTTCCTCAAGGCGCTGGCGCATGAGGGTCGGTTGATGATCCTGTGCCATCTCTCCTCGGGCGAGAAATCGGTCACGGAACTGGAGCATCTGTTGCAGTCGCGTCAGGCGGCTGTCAGCCAGCAGCTCGCGCGGCTGCGCCTCGAGGGCATCGTGTCAGCCCGGCGCGAAGGCAAGACCATATACTATGCCCTGCACGATCCTAAGGCGGCGCGACTGATCGGCGTGGTCTATGACATGTTCTGCGCACAGGCGAAGTCCTGACCAACGCGAGGCCCTGCGCCCGCATCATCAACCCTGACAGGTTCAAAAGCCGGCCTGTCATGTGTTTTTCGCATTTGTGTGATCAGAATCGTCAGCGAGTTCTTCGAGCCACGCCCGCTTTCGTGGGTTTTTCGGTCAGCCCGAGTCACCCCGTGCCCTTGCGCTGGTCGCGCGAACAGGGCATCACCATGGCCGAATTCCCTGCATGAAGACCCCAGATGAGCCGAATTTGCCAGATCGAGATTGACGACAGCGGGCTGCCCACGCCCACGCCGGAAATCGAACAGGAGCGCAAGGTCGCCATTTTCGACCTGCTCGAAGACAACAGTTTTTCGCTCTGTGCGCGCGACGGGCAGAAGGTGCCATCCGGGCCGTTCCACATGCAGCTTGCCATCCGGGACCGGCGGCTTGTTGTCGCGCTCAGCGACGAGAGCGGCACATCCATCGGAGAAATCATCCTCTCGCTCGGGCCGTTCCGGCAGGTGGTGAAGGATTACTACCAGATCTGCGGCAGCTATTTCGATGCAGTCAAACGCCTGCCGCCCAGCCAGATCGAAGCCATCGACATGGCCCGACGCGGTATCCACAACGAGGGCGCGCGCATTCTGCAAGAACGGCTCGAGGGCAAGGCCGAGATGGATATCGACACCGCACGCCGCCTTTTCACCCTTGTTTGCGTTCTGCATTTCGGGGGCTGAATGGCCGAGCGCTTCCCCTCTTCGGTGCTGTTCTGCTGCGACCACAATTCGGTGCGTTCGCCCATAGCCGAAGGATTGATGAAGAAGCTCTACGGCCAGCGCGCCTATGTGCAGTCGGCGGGCGTCCGAAATGATCGCGAGATTGACGGGTTTTCGATCGCGGTCAGTGCCGAAGAGGGTGTGGAACTGGAACGGCACCGGTCGCGCTCGTTCGAAGAGATGGTTGAATGGGGCGATGACCTGACCGGCTTCGATCTGATCATCGCGCTGTCGCCCGCGAGCCAAAGACAGGCGCTTGAGCTCACGCGCTACGCCCATATCGACGTAGAATACTGGCCGATCATGGACCCGTCTGGTCTGGGCGAGACACGCGAAGCAAAGCTTGCCGCCTATCGCCAGACCCGCGATCAGATCAGACAGCATCTGCTGGCGCGCTTCGGCCCGCCGGAAAAGGAATGAGAGATGAGCAAAGAGACGATCCAACGCTATTTCGATGCGTTCAATGCCGGAGACGCGGAGGGCATGCTGGCACTGGTCAGCGACGATGTGCAGCATTTCGTCAATCAGGGCGATCTGCGGCAGGGCCGCACGGCCTTTGCCGAGTTCTGCTCGCATATGGGCGTAAGCTACCGCGAAGAGCTGCGCGACATGGTGATCTTCGTGAATGACGATGGCAGCCGCGCGGCCGCCGAATTCACCGTGCATGGCGAATATCTGCAAACCGATCCGGGCCTGCCCGAAGCACATGGGCAGCGCTATGTCCTGCCTGCAGGGTCCTTTTTCACCTTGGCGGATGGCAAGATCACGCGGATCACGACCTATTACAATCTGCAGGACTGGATCAGGCAGGTCTCGGCATGAGCCTGCGCTTCGAAACGCTCACGGGTGAGGCGATTGCGCCGATCATCGAAGGGCTGGCCGCTCTACGCATCCGCGTGTTCCGCGACTGGCCCTATCTCTATGATGGCGATGCCGATTATGAGGCCAGCTATCTGCGCGTCTATCGGGACAACCCGCGCGCGGTCATTGCGGCGGCCTTTGACGGTGACAGGCTGGTCGGGGCCGCGACCGGCCTGCCGCTCTCCGATTCCGACCCCGAGTTTCAGGCAGCCTTTGACGGTCAGGAGGTCTCCGACATCTTCTATTGCGCCGAGTCGGTGTTGCTGCCCGAATATCGTGGCCAGGGCGCGGGGCATCTCTTCTTTGACCTGCGTGAGGGGCACGCGCGCGGTTTGGGCTTCCGCCGCGTCTGTTTCTGCGGCGTGATCCGCCCCGATGACCACCCTGCCCGGCCCGCTGATTACCGCCCGCTCGATGCCTTCTGGCGCAAGCGCGGCTATGCGCCGCTACCCGGTGTCACGGCGCATTTCGGCTGGCGCGATATCGGCGCGCAAGAGGAGACCCAAAAACCCATGCAATTCTGGATGCGCACGCTATGAAGATCGCTGCCGCCGCCTATCCGCTCGATTTCCTGCCCGATTGGGCGGCCTATCGCGCAAAGCTCTCTGACTGGGTTGCACGGGCGGCAGACCAAGGCGCGGAATTGCTCGTCTTTCCCGAATACGGCGCGATGGAACTGGCCGCGCTCGGCGGGGCCGAGGTCGCCGCCGATCTGGAAGACTCGCTGCAAGAAGTCATGCGCCACGGCCCGCAGGTGATGGCCCTGCATGAAGAACTCGCCGCGCGCCATGGCGTGCATATCCTTGGTGCGAGCGCCCCGGCGATGGGAGACGCAGCGCGCCCCGTGAACCGCGCCATCCTCTATGGTCCCCAAGGTGTGATCGGGCATCAGGACAAGCAGATCATGACCCGCTTCGAACGCGAGGAATGGGATATAGCGCCCGGACACGGCCTGCAGGTTTTCGACACGGCCCTAGGCCGCATCGGGGTCATCATCTGCTATGACGCCGAATTCCCCCTGCTTGCGCGCGCGCTGGTCGAGGCCGGTGCCGAAATCCTGCTTGCTCCTTCGGCCACCGAGGCCCTTGCAGGCTATACCCGTGTCAAGGTCGGCGCCATGGCGCGCGCGTTGGAAAATCAATGCGTTGTCGTGCATTCCCCCACAGTCGGCCCGGCGCAATGGTGCCCCGCCGTCGATATGAACACAGGCGCCGCCGCCATCTACGGCCCGCCCGATCTGGGCTTTCCCGAAACCGGCATTCTGGCCGAGACAACGCTCAACTCTCCGGGCTGGGCCATGGCCGAGGTCAGCCGCGAGGCCATCGCGCACGTGCGCCGCGAGGGGGCTGTGCTGAACCACGCGCATTGGGATGAACAGAAAATGCGCCTCGAGCCCCTTCGCGAGCGCGTGAAGCCCTCATAAAACGCTTGAAAACCGCCCCTTTTGAGCGCATTTAAGCGGCGCATCGTGGATGCATGCAACAATGATGGAGTGACCATGGCCAAGGAAGAACTGCTCGAATTCCCCGGCGTCGTGAAGGAACTCCTGCCTAACGCGACATTTCGGGTCGAGCTGGAAAACGGCCATGAGATCAACGCGCATATGGCAGGCAAGATGCGCAAGAACCGCATCCGGGTTCTTGTCGGCGACAAGGTGCAGGTGGAAATGACCCCCTATGACCTGACCAAGGGGCGGATCAATTACCGTTTCAAATAAGCCCGTGCGGCTGATCCTAGGCTCCGCGAGCCCGCGCCGGAAACAGATTCTGGCGACGATCGGGGTCACGCCCGATGCGATCATGGCCGCCGATATCGACGAAACGCCGCTGAAGGGCGAATTGCCCCGGCGCTATTGCGAACGCGTTACGCGCGCCAAGCTCGACGCGATTGCCGCAGAACCCGCCAATATCGTGCTCTGTGCCGATACCACGGTCGCACTCGGGCGGCGCATCCTCGGCAAACCTGCCGATGCGAACGAGGCCGCATCCTTCCTGCATATGCTCTCGGGGCGCCGACATTCGGTCATCACGGCTGTGGCACTGCGCTGTGGGGCGCGGCACTGGGCGCGCACGCAAGTGAGTCAGGTGAAATTCAAGCGCCTCTCGGATGACGAGGTGAATGGCTATCTCGCCTCGGGCGAGTGGCAGGGCAAGGCCGGGGGCTATGCGATCCAGGGGCGTGCATCGGCCTTCATCCCGTGGATCTCGGGCTCCTATAGTGGCATCATGGGCCTGCCCGCTGCCGAGACCGCGCAGCTTCTGCGCGCCGCAGGCTGGAGGGTCTGGGCATGAAGGGCAGCGTGATCGCGCTCGACACATTCCGGGGCCGCGAGGCCGCTGCACGCATGGTCGATGGCCAGCTAGAGGACCTGCTGATCGCGTTGCGCGACAGTATCATCGCGCCCGAGACCATCCTGCGCGGCAAGCTGGGGCGCCCCGTCAAGGGGCTGGGTGGGGCCTTTGTCGACCTGCCCGGCGGCCAGAGCGGCTTTCTGCGCCAGACCAAAGGGTTGCGACCAGGTGATCCGGTGCTGGTGCAGGTGACCGGGCTGGCCGAGGCAGGCAAGGCCGTGCCTGTCACCACCCGGCTGATGCTGAAAAGCCGCTTCGCCATTATCACCCCCGATGCACCGGGGCTGAATGTCTCGCGCCAGATCACCGAAGCGGACAGCCGCGAGCGCTTGGAACAGCTTGCCGCGCAGGGCATGGACGGGGCCGAGAACGGGCTTGGGCTGATCCTGCGCTCGGCCTGCGAGGGCGCGCCCGACGAGGCCATTGCCGAGGATATTGCACGAATGCGAGACCTCGCCGAGACGATGCTCGCTGACAAGAAAGGCCCGCCCGAAACCCTGTTCGACGCCCCTGCCCCGCATCTCGCCGCCTGGCGCGACTGGCCCACGCCCGACACCTTGGACGAAGCCCCCGGCAGTTTCGCCCGCAATGGCGTGATCGAGGCCATCGACGCGCTGCTGCGCCCGGAAGCCCCGCTGGGCAAGGGCGCGCATATGGTGATCGAGCCGACCCGCGCGCTGATCGCGGTCGATGTGAATACTGGCCCCGACACCAGTCCCGCCGCCGGGCTCAAGGCCAATATCGCCTGTGCGCGCGCCCTGCCCCGCGCCTTGTATCTGCGCGGGCTGGGTGGTCAGGTATTGGTCGATTTCGCCCCCTTCCCCAAGAAAGACCGCCATATACTGGAGCAATCGCTAAAGGCGGCCTTTCGCCGCGATGGGCGCGACACGGTGCTGGCGGGCTGGACGCCGCTGGGGAATTTCGAGCTGACCCGCAAGCGCGACCGTGTGCCTTTGCATGAGCTGCTGGCATGAGCTGCCCGATCTGCGCCAAACCCACGGACCCGGACTACCGCCCCTTTTGTTCGCGGCGCTGCGCGGATGTGGATCTGGCCCGCTGGCTGCGCGAAGACTACCGCGTGCCCGTGGCTCCCGAGGATATGGACGAGGGTCTGCCGCCAGCGCCCGAGGGCGATGACGCGCCGCGCGAGGATTGAGACGCAACTGCGCGATGCGCGCGAGGCGCAGATTTTTGCAAAGCCCTCTGGACAGTAGGAAACGGCTGCAATAAGACGCTCTCACCCAGCGCAAGAGACCGCGCTCGCATCGCAGGATGCACCCGTGCCCGGGTAGCTCAGGGGTAGAGCAGTGGATTGAAAATCCTCGTGTCGGTGGTTCGATTCCGCCCCCGGGCACCACTCCAAGGCCATGATAGTTTCAAATTTTCCTGGCGTATAGGGGTTCATGCTGTGCTCGCTGCTGGGTGTGGTTGGTCACAGCCCATACTTACCGCGTGAAATGCGCATGGTCGGCTGGGGAGTTTGCGCTGGTGCCTGTGAGATGGTTGGTTCCTGCGATGGGTGCGAAGTCTGGAGAAATTACGCTCAGTGCACGGGGATGTCGCCGGTGTGGGGCAGTTACAGCGGCTGAACCCTCCGGGTTTGCGTGTTGATCGCAACCGAGCGCCAACGCTCAACCAGCCAGGTTTGATTTCCTGCTGTCGCCCTGACACTCTGCCGTAAAGAATCCAGCAATAGACGTCGCCACATCTTGCGCATTTCTGGGAATACCCCTAGA
>SLJW01000141.1 GCA_007134865.1 Paracoccaceae bacterium
CGAAGCGCGCGCTCCCGGTCAGACGTAATCCGACCGCACCAGCCCGTATTTCGCCATCTTCTCGTTCAGTGTCCGGCGCGGCAACCGCAATTCCTCCATCACTGCCGTGATCGAGCCCTTGTGGCGGCGCATGGTATTGTCGATCAGCATCCGCTCAAACGCCTCGACATGCTCTTTAAGCGGCTTGCCCTCGGTCGTCATCGCCTCGCCCGTGGCCTCGTTATCGGCCATGATCAGCGACATCAGCGCGCCCTCTTCGCGGCGCGAATGGAGCACCGCGCGCTCGGCAATATTGACAAGCTGGCGGACATTGCCGGGCCAGGGTGCCTGCAAAAGCTGCGCTGCCTCGGGCATGGTGACTTCGGGCACCACGCAGCCATATTCCTCGGCAAACTGGCCGAGATAGCTCGAGAAGAGCGCCAGAATATCCTCACCGCGGATGCGCAGCGGTGGCAGGGTGATCTTGTGCGCGGTCAGCCGGAAGAACAGGTCGGGGCGCAGCACATCCTCGATGGTCTGCCCGGCCTGATGGGTGTTGCAGACAGCGACGACACGGGTTTCGGGCGGGCTGCCAAGATCATTGAGCCAGCTTAACAACCGCGCCTGCATCGGCTCGGACAGGCTCTCGATATCCTCGAGCACCAGCGTGCCACCGCGCGCCTCTTCCGCGAGCGGCTTGCCGCCACCATCCACGACCGGCCCAAAGAGCCGGGTGGTCAGGTCACTGTCGGAGAGCCCCGCGCAGGAGATCGAGACCAGCTTGCGCCCGCCACGCGGCCCGACTGCATGCAGCGCATGGGCCACCAGTGTCTTGCCGGTGCCGGTTTCACCGTCGATCAACACGTGACCATCGGCCTGCCCGATATCGAGAATATCCTCGCGCAGCCGCTGCATCACTTCGGACGCCCCGACGATGCGGCGCATGATCGTGGTGCCATCGGCCAGTTCCGAGCGCAGTGCGCGCGCCTCAAGCGCGAGGCTGCGTTTCTTGATCGCGCGTTCCGCGAGCGCCATCATCTTCTCGGGATCAAAGGGTTTTTCCAGAAAGTCGAACGCGCCCAGGCGCATCGCCTCGACCGCGATGGGCACATCGCCATGGCCGGTGATCATGATCACGGGAATGGTCGAATCGAGCGCGACCAGCCGTTTCAGCAGCGCCATCCCGTCCATATTGGGCATGCGGATATCAGTGATCACGACGCCGGGAAAATCGGCACCTATGGCTGCGAGCGCTTCCTGCCCGTCGCCATAAGTCTCGGTCGAGAAGCCCGACAGCGCCAGCCACTGGCTGATCGACTGGCGCATATCCTGTTCGTCATCGACAATCGCGACACGCATCTGGCGGCTCATCGCTGCGTTCCCTTCTGTAGTGAAACTCTCTCATCACCGCAGCGCGCGGCAGGGACAAGCCCGCCCACGGGCACATTGGCGTTACTCGGCCGCATCCTGCTGCATCCCGTAACGCGGAAACTCCACTTCGAACACCGCGCCCACATCGGGCGCATTGAGCGCGGTCAACCGCCCGCCATGGTCAGTCACGATGCCAGACGAAATGGCAAGCCCCAGCCCGACCCCCTCGCCCGCGGGTTTGGTCGTGTAGAAGGGCTCGAACAGGCTGTCGGGGTCGGCAATGCCCACGCCATTGTCCCGCACGGTCAGTTTCGCCGTCTCACCTTGGCTGATGATGATGTCGATCTGCGGCGCGTTCACGTTGCGCGTGGCGTCCACGGCATTGCGTACCAGATTGAGGATGACCTGCTCGACCCGCACAGTGTCGCCCAGTATCATCACGGGCTCGGGCGGGACCGTGCGCACCACCAGCACGCGGCTGTCACGCAGCATGGGCTCCATCATGGTCATGGCATCGGCCAGACAGGTTCGCAGGTCGATGGGCGCAAAGGCCTCGCCGCCCTTGCGCGCGAAGCTCTTGAGTGTGCGGGCGATCGCACCCATGCGGTCGATCAGATCATCGATGCGCTGGAACGAGGCCAGCGCTTCCTCTGAGCGCTTGCGCTTGAGCAGCAAGCGCGCCCCCGCGAGATAGGTCTTCATCGCCGCGAGCGGCTGGTTCAGCTCATGGCTCACCGAGGCCGACATTTCGCCCAGCGTGGCCAGTTTGGCCGATTGCGCGATGGTCTGCTCGGCCATGGCAAGATCCTTCTGCACCCGCACCCGCGCCGCGATCTCACGCTGCAACCGCGCGTTCAGCGCGCGCAGATCCTCCGATTCCTGCTGGAACACCGCCGATTGCGACCAGGCCCGGCGACTGAGGATGTAGAAGACCAGCGCCAGCAGCAGCGCAAAGACCGTCAGCACCAGTGCGAGCACGGCATTGACGCTTTCACGCACGGCGTCATAGCGGGTGAAACTTACCAGCCGCCAACCCCGGAAGGGCACGCGCACTTCCGATTTCAGCACGGCCTCGCCGCGCACAAAGGTATCCGGTTGCGTCTGCGCCCAGTCGGCAGTCGCGCGTAGCGCCCGCGCGATAGCCGAAGGCGCGTCGCGCAAAGCCAGCGCCTCATCCAGCGTGCGGCCTCGCCAGCGCGGCTCGGTCGCGAGGATGATCCGGCCAGAGCTGTCCAACAGCGCCACGGCATCCGCAAACCCGGCCCAGCTTCGCTCGAATTTCGACAGATCAGCTGCCACCACGACCACGCCGAGCACATCGCTGCCGCGCCGGACCGAACGCGAGAAGGAAAAGCCGAATCCGCCGCTCTCAAGCTCCTGCACCAGAAAAGCGGTATCAGACGCGCGGCGCGCATCGACAAAGGTCGCCTCCGACGAGCGGTTCTTGCCCAACTGGTTGCGGTCGGTCGCGGCCACCACGCGGCCGGTATTGTCCAGAAGTTCGATCGATGCGGCGCCGATCTCGCCCTGCAGGTCGATCAACCGCTGTGAGGTGGTGGTGAAACTGCTCTCCTCCAGCGCCGAGATAAGTTCCGGGTCGCGTGACAACAGCAGAGGAACCACCGAATTGCGCTGCAATTCAGACTGGATATTGCCGGAATAGAGCACGAGGCGCAGCTCGGCCCGGTTGCGGGTCGAGTCGGTCAGATTTTCGGACAGGAAAGCATTGAGAAACCATGCCGTCACACCGGCCACCACGAAAAGCACGACGATCACCACCCGCCCCCAGAGCGGGATGCCCAGAATGCTGGGGCCTTGGTTGGCGGGATCGGACGATTTGGCCATGCGCGCAAGAATATGGTGATTGCCCGGCGCGCTCAAGCGTGCAGGAGTCACGCTGGCGCAAAAGCGCCCATCAACCCATCGAACAGCCGTTTGCCATCGCCCGAGCCCTGCAGGCTGGAGAGCGCGCGCTCCGGGTGCGGCATCATCCCCAGCACACGGCGATTTTCTGACAGGACACCCGCAATATCCTCGACCGAGCCATTGGGGTTGTCGAGATAGCGAAACGCCACCCGTCCCTCACCGTTCAACCGCGCGAGTGTCTCGGTTGTGGCGGCGTAATTGCCGTCATGATGCGCAATCGGCACGCGGATCTCGCTGCCTTCGCTATATCCGCTGGTGAAGGCGCTGTCGGTGGTCTCGACACGCAGTCCGACCGTGCGGCAGGTGTATTTCAGCGAGGCATTGCGCAACAGCGCGCCCGGCAGAAGGCCCATTTCCAGCAGAACCTGAAACCCGTTGCAGATGCCCAGCACATGCCCGCCCTTCTCCGCGAACTCAGTGACAGCACGCGCAATCGGCGAGCGCGCGGCAATTGCGCCGCAGCGCAGATAATCGCCAAAGCTGAAGCCGCCGGGAATGCCGACAATATCGACTCCCTCGGGCAAGGACGTGTCCTTGTGCCAGACCGGCACCACTTCGGCCCCTGCCTGCGCGAAGGCCACCTGCAGGTCGCGGTCGCAATTCGACCCGGGAAACACCACCACTGCTGCTTTCATGGCCTGTCCTTTAGCAAGCTGC
>SLJW01000008.1 GCA_007134865.1 Paracoccaceae bacterium
CGTCACGGGAGCTGCGGGTTCCGGTGCAGCCGCCGCCGTTCTCGGTGCAGGTTCGGGCGGGTCTTCCTCTACCTCGCCCGGCTTGCGGATCCGTGCGAGTGGCGCCCCCACCGGCAGGGTCTGGCCGGGCTCGGCGATCAAGTCCGCCACCTCGCCCGCCTCGAAGATTTCGATCTCGATGGCGCCCTTCTGGGTTTCGACCACCGCCACGATATCCCCGCGCGCCACCGCATCGCCCGGCGCCACCAACCATTCGGTGAGCTTGCCTTCCTCCATGTCGGCGCCCAGCGAGGGCATGGTGAAAACGCTCATTGCCCCACCCCCGGCCTGATACCTGGCAGCCCCTTCACTGCCGCCACGATATCGGCCACTTGCGGCAACGCTGCGGTTTCCAGATGCTTCGGATAGGGGACCGGCACCTCGGCAGAGCAGACCCGGCTCACGGGCGCATCCAGATGCCAGAAACAATGTTCCTGCACCCTTGCGGCGATCTCGCCTGCCAGCGAGCCCGTATGCCAGCTTTCATCCACCACGACCGCGCGCCGGGTTCGGGCGACCGAGGCCATGATGGTTTCGTCATCGATGGGCCGCAGGCTGCGCAGGTCGATCACCTCGGCCTTGATCCCGTCTTTCGCCAGTTCCTCGGCCGCCTCCAGCGCCTTCCACAGGGACAGCGACCAGGCGATCAGCGTCACATCGCGTCCCTCGCGGCGGACCACCGCGCGGTCGATATCCACTGCGCCCGCATTCTCGGGCACCTGCCCGGTCATGTTATAGAGCATTACATGCTCGAAGATGATCACCGGGTCCGGCTCCTGCAATGCCGTCCAGAGCATCCCGCGCGCGTCCTCCAGCGTGGCGGGGGCGACCACCCGCAGCCCCGGAATATGAGCGTAGTAATTCTCCAGCGAATGCGAATGCTGCGCCGCAAGTTGCCGCCCCGCGCCGGTGGCCATGCGGATCACCATGGGCACTCCGAACTGTCCGCCGGACATGTGGCGCATGCTGGCCGCCGTGTTCAGGATCTGATCCAGCGCCAGCAGCGAGAAATTGACGGTCATGATCTCGACAATCGGGCGCATTCCGGCCAGCGCGGCGCCGATCCCCGCACCGGTGAAGCCGCCCTCTGCCAGCGGTGTGTCGCGGATGCGGTCCTCGCCGAACTCCTTCAAGAGCCCCATCGACACCGCATAGCAGCCGCCATACGCGCCGATATCCTCGCCCATCATGAACACGCGCTCGTCGCGCAGCAGCGCATCGGTGATCGCCGCCCTGCAGCACTCGCGGAAGGTGCTGTCCACCATGTTGCCCGGTTTCATCGGTTCGGGCGGCGCAGGGCGCTGCTCTGCCACCGTGTGGCGCGCGAGTTCTTCCACCGGCTCCCACGGCGCCTGTTCGCAGGCAGCCACGGCGTTTCTCAGCTGCGCCTCCACCTCTTCCTCGATGGCGTCGATCTCCTCCTGCCGGACCAGCTTGTTGTCCAGTAGCCAGGACTGGAACCGCGTGATGGGGGAGCGTTTGCGCCACTCGGCGACCTCGGCCTTGTCGCGGTATTTTTCGGTGTCGAACATCGAATGCGGGCGGGTGCGGTAGGTCTGGCAATGCAGGAACTGAGGCCCTTCGCCCGCCCGGATCGCCGCCACCAGCCGCCGCGAGGCAGCTTCGACCGCGACCACATCGTTCCCGTCGACGGTTTCCGCGTGCATCCCGTAGCTGGCGGCACGCGCCGTGAAATCGGTGTTGGCCTGCACGCGGTCCACCGCCGTGCCCATGGCATAAAGGTTGTTTTCCAGCACGAAGAACACCGGCAGCTTCCACAGCGCGGCAAGGTTCATCGATTCGTGGAACACGCCCTCGGCCAGCGCGCCATCGCCGAAAAAGCAGACCGAGACGCGGTCCGCGCCCTGCATGGCGTCACCCAGCCCCAGCCCCACCGCCAGCGGCAACCCGCCGCCAACGATGGCATTGCCGCCGTAGAGGTTGGTTTCCTGATCGAACAGGTGCATCGACCCGCCACGCCCGCCTGCGCAGCCGGTCGCCTTGCCATACATCTCGGCGAGCGCCGATTCCATGCTCATGCCGCGCGCCAGCGCGTGGCCATGTTCGCGATAGGTCGAGACCACGCGGTCACGCTCTTCCAGCGCGGCCGAGACACCCACCGCCACCGCTTCCTCGCCATCATAGAGATGCATGAAGCCGCGGATATGTTCCTGCGTGTAAAGTTCGTAGCACTTGGCCTCAAAGCGGCGGATGCGGATCATCCCGCGCAAGAGGTCCAGCGCGTGGGCATGATCGAGTTTGACCTTGGCACTCATTTCGCATCCCCCTCCAGTGTGGACAGATCGCCCTCGGGCAGGCCCAGTTCTCGCGCGCGCAGGAGCCGGCGCATGATCTTGCCGGATCGCGTGCGCGGCAGGCTCTCGCGGAACACGATCTCGCGCGGGGCCACTGCCGGGCCAAGCTTCTTGCGCGCATGGCCGCGCAACTCGCGCTCCAGCGCGTCCCCGGCCTCGAACCCGGTTTTCAGCGTGACGAAGGCCTTGACCAACTCGCCCGCGGTTTCATCCGGCACGCCGATCACGGCGGCCTCGGCCACCGCTTCATGTTCGATCAGCGCGCTTTCCACCTCGAACGGGCCAATCAGATGGCCTGCGGATTTGATCAGGTCATCGGCCCGGCCCACGAACCAGAAGTATCCGTCGCTGTCGCGCATGGCGAGGTCACCGGTCAGATACCAGCCACCCTTGAATACCTTGGCGTAGCGTTCCGGCTGACCCAGATAGGCGCGCATCATTGACGGCCAACCGGGGCGCAGCGCCAGTTCGCCGATCTCACCATCGGGCAGTTCGGTGACGTTCTCGCCCTCGACTTGCACGATCCCGGCCTCGATCCCGGGCAGCGGCTTGCCCATGGCGCCAGGCTTGATGTCCATGGCAGCAGTGTTTGCGATCATGATGCCGCCAGTCTCCGACTGCCACCAGTTGTCATGGAAGGGCAGGCCAAAGACCTGCTGACCCCAGAGCACGCATTCAGCGTTGAGCGGCTCGCCGACCGAAGCCAGAAACCGCAGCGCGCTGAAATCATGGCCCTTTGCGGCCTCTGCCCCCGCGCGCATCATCATGCGGATCGCCGTGGGCGCGGTGTACCAGACCTGCACCCGCTCGTTTTCCAGGATGGAATACCAGCGCTCCAGGTCGAATTCGGCCTCATCCACCACCATGGTCACGCGGTTGCACAGGGGCGAGATGATGCCGTAGCTCATCCCCGTCACCCAACCGGGATCGGCGGTGCACCAGTAGATGTCGCCGGGGTGAAGGTCGAGTGCCAGCCGCCCCGTCTCGGAATGCGCCACCACCGCTTCATGCACATGCACGACACCCTTGGGCAAGCCAGTGGTGCCCGAAGTGAAGTGTAGAAGCGCCATGTCTTCGGGGTCGGTGGGTCGGGTGTCGAAGCTGTCCGACGCCTCGGCCATCGCCGGGCCGAGCGCCACGCAGCCCTCGGGCGCGTTGTCACCGATGATCAGCACCAGCTTCAGCCCCGGCATCTGATCGCGCCAGGGTGCTACCTTCCGCTTGTAGTGCTGCACAGTGGTAACCAGTACGCTGGCCTCGCCGATCTCCATGCGCGCGCGCACGGGCTCGGGGCCAAAGGCGGCGAAGAGCGGACTGACCACCACACCGGCTTTCAGGGCCCCCAGCGTGGCAGCATAGAGCGCCGTAACCCGGCCCGACAGCAGGAACAGCCGTTCCCCGCGCTCGATGCCATTGGCGCGCAGAACATTGGCAAAGCGCGCGGCTTCACCGGCGAGGTCAGCATAGCTGAGCACCTGCCGCGCGCCGTCCTTGCCGAGCCAGATCAACGCCGGCTGATCGCCATGGCCCGCCGCCAGATGGCGGTCCAGCGCCTCATGCGCGATGTTAAGCCCACCCCCGGATAGCCCCTCAAGCCGACGCCGCGCGGCCTCCCAACCCGTCGGGAGCGCAGTCGGCTCGCGATCCGGGCGGTCCTTCGAAATACGTGTCCTTGCCATTGTCTCCCCCCAATCGTGCAAGCGCGTCTGCGATTCGTATTGTGTGATCTCACCCCAAGCCAGTCTGTCGATTGGAGGATAGCCTGATGCAGAAACCGCGAGCCGTCTTTGATACAGGTCAGACTGTGCTTTTTCGGCAGGTCAGAAAGGGAGCGGCGTTCCGCTACTTGCGTGTGTTGGTGTCGTTTGGAAAAACCGCTGAAACAGGTCGCCATTTTCGATAGAGAGACCGAGAAAGCTCTGAAGCTTTCTCTTGAGGGACCGCCATTGATGACCACCGAACCCAGCCACTGCACCCGTCCGCGCAGACCTTAGCTCAAGAGAGATGATGAGAAGCTGCTGAATGCTCAGGTTCGGTCTGGCCGAGTTTCCGTGACGCCCGAGCATTTACAGAAGAATACTTCCGATGCCTTGTATCTTAAGGAATGAGCGGATGGCGCGCCCGGGAAGATTCGAACTCCCGACCCCCAGATTCGTAGTCTGGTGCTCTATCCAGCTGAGCTACGGGCGCGTTGACGGCGGCATATCGCTCCTGTTCCGGCTTTGCAAGAGGGTGTCGGCTATTTACCCTCACCTCAGTTTCGTTCGAAGTTCAATTCGCAGCAGGGAGCCAGATGCGGAATTCGGTCCCATCGCTATCTGAGCGGATCAACTCGAGATGGCCACCATGCCCGCGCACGAGTTCAGCGGCGATGGCCAAGCCCAGCCCTACACCACCTTTGCGCGCGCCCCCTTGGAACGCCTCGAACAGATGCTCGCGCGCCTTCGCAGGCAGGCCCGGGCCAGTGTCCCCGATACGGATCGCAACGCCCGATTTGCCGTCTTGCTCGGAGGGCTTGGCCAGAATTTCGATCACTCCCGGCTGTTTCGTGGCCTCGATGGCCTGACGGGCATTGCGGACAAGATTGCTCAGAACCCGAAAGATCTGCTCGCCATCGGCGCGCAGGCTCAGTTTGGGTGGCACATCGGTCAGGAAAGTTACATCCGCCCCGTCCCCGAGGGCCAGTTTCTCGTTCTCGATGACATCTTCGACCAGTGCGGCTACGCGCAACGGGGCCAGTTTGGGCGGAGGTTCTTCCGCCTTGCCGAAAGTCAGCGTCGATTCGCACAGATTGATCGCTCGCGAGATAGAGTTCACGAGTTTCGGCGCTGCGCGCTGCACGCTTGGATCCTTGCTCATTTCCATCCGGTCGGCCAGCATCGAAGCCGTGGTGAGCATGTTGCGCAGGTCGTGGCTGATCCGGGCGACGGAGCCACCAAGCTGCGCCAGCCGGTCCTTCTGACGCAGCAACCCTGTCAGGTCGGTTTGCATCTTGTTCAGCGCTTCCTCCGCGGCCCGCAATTCCTTGATGGTCGATTTCGGTGTAATGATCCGGTTCGCATCCTGCGGGTTCTCGGCATAGTCCGACATCGAGCGGATGACGCGCTGCATGGGTGCGACCACGAAAGTCCGAATCGAAATATAGAGCAGCAGGGCCACGAAGGCGGACAGACCGAGGGTCAGTAGCAGGATGTTCTTGCCGTAGTCCCAGATCTCGGCTTGCAGGGTCGAGGTATCGAGCGTGATCTCGATCAGAAGGCCACCCTGCCGCACCGGGTCGCCGATGACCCGTATGATTCGCGGCTCGGAGCGGCGCATCTCGTCTAGTGCATCGCGCATGAGTGTGAAGGCATTGGCGCCGCGCAGGTCATATGTAGCGTCAATCGGTGCCGGGATAGGCGAGGAGAGGATCAGTTCTCGCACAGCGTCGCGGCGTAACACGACGTTGAAGACGCCGGCATTTTCCAGCAACTCACCAGCCAATTCGCCGGCGATGGAGCCGTCCGAGGCAAGGAGCGCCAATGACGCGATCTGTGCCCGCTCAAGCCGGGCCAGCAGGTAGTCTTCGCGGAACCGCGTTACGGCAGGCACGAAGATCAGCACTTCGGCCAAAAGCACGAAGATGACCACCAGCCAGAGAAATCGCGATGACAAACTGTTCGAAAACATACCCTAGACCCTGCACACATGGTTCAGGGTAGCCAACGTTGAACGGCCCCCACCACGCGCTTCACGTTTATGTTATCAAAGAGTTTGGGTGAGAAATAGGCCCCTGCTGCGCGTTTGCTGATTTCCGCCAATGTTGGATAAGGCAGCACGGTCCCGGCCATGGCTGTGAGCTTGAGCCGATTGCTGATGGCTAATGCATAGGGCGCGATGATTTCGCCTGCCTGTGTGCCAACGCAGGTCACCCCGACGGGCCGCCCGCCAGCGACCATGAGCTTCATGAACCCCTCTGTGCGCCCTTCCGCCTGTGCGCGGTCGTTCTGGTCATACGCGACCTTGTGAACCGAAAGTCGCGCACCGAAACGCTTGCGCGCCTCCGCCTCGGTCGGGCCGATCTGCGCCAGTTCGGGTTCAGTATACGTGACATGCGGGATGTGGTCATGACTTGCCTTTGCCGGCAGACCGAAGAGCATCGAACGGATGATGACCCCGGCATGATACCCGGCCAGGTGAGTGAATTGTCCCAGCCCCGCAACATCGCCTATGGCGTGGACGCGCTTGTTCGTCGTGCGCAGCCCTGCATCCACGGTTATCCCTGCGCGCGTATGGCGGATGCCTGCGCGCTCCAGATCAAGCCGATCGATATTGGGCGCGCGCCCTGCCGCGATCAGCAGATGCGTGCCGGAAAAGATGGTGCCACCCTTGACCTGTATCTCGATGGCACCCGTGTGCCCGGAGACCTGTTCGACCTCCACGCCCTCGACGACCTCTACCCCTTCGCGGCGCAGCGCCTCGACTACCAACCCCGCCGCTTCGGGGTCATCGCGGCCAAGCGCCCGCGCGCCCTCGATTACCGTGACACGCGCCCCAAGACGACGATGCGCCTGCGCCATTTCCATGCCGATGGGCCCGCCTCCGATGATAAGCAGATGACCGGGGCAGGTGGTTTGCGCGAAAACTGTCTCATTGGTCATGTAGGGCACGCTATCGAGCCCCGGGATGGCCGGGATAGCCGCCCGCGAGCCGGTCGCGATGACGAAACGCCGCGCGCGGATCTGCTGGTCATCAACCTCGACCGTTTCCCGGTCAGCGAAGCGCGCCCAGCCCTGGATGACTTGCACGCCAAGCCCCTCGAAGCGTTCGACCGAATCATGCGGGGCGATGGCGTCGATCGTGGTCTGCACATGCGCCATAGCGTCGGCAAACTCGACTGAAGCCCCGGCCTTGGCCGCCTTGGCTTTCGCCAGCAGGGCCTTGGAGGGCACACAGCCGTAGTTCAGGCAGTCGCCGCCCATCTTGTGCCCCTCGACCAGAACCACGCGCGCGCCCATCTGCACAGCGCCTGCCGCGACCGAGAGCCCGCCAGAGCCTGCGCCGATGACGCAGATATCGGTTTTGATGATGCTCATTCTACCCCTTTACGACTGCGATAGGCCCTGACCACGACCGGCAACAGCGACAGCGCGGCCAGCCCCAGCAGCGGCCCGAGGATATGGGGCTCGAAGATGATGCCCATGTCCGGCGTCTCGTCACGGGCGAAAACTTCGCCCAGACCTGCTCCGACCCAAGTGTATATAAACCCGCCAGGCATGATGCCGAAAAAGGTCGTCGCGGCAAAGACGCTGAGGCGGACACCGATCAGCGCCGGGATTACATTCATAACGAAGAAGGGCAACACCGGCATAAGTCGCAGCGACAGCAGCACCGGCACTTCATTAGCACGGATTGCCGCGGTGATCTGCTTGACCCGGCCTTCACCAGCGTCGATCCGTGCCGAGAGCGCCCGCCCGAAACCTGCCCGCACCGCCAAAAAGATCAGCACGGCACCGATGGTCGCAGCAGTCAGGTTGAAGAACGCGCCGGGAAACAGTCCGAACAGGAACCCACCGGTCAATGTGGCGGCGGTGGCGCCGGGCAGTGAAAAGGCGACAATGGCGATATAGGCCGCAATGAAGGCCGAGGCCGTGAGCAGGTAATGCGCATCGCGAAACGCCAGCAATGCGGCGCGATTGTCGCGGAGCGCCTCGAAGCTGAGGTAATCACGCAAGGTGAGAGCGCCGATGACAGCCACTACTGCGATCACGATCAGCGGCAAGCGCTGGCGCCAGCCTGGGCGGGGTGGTGGAAGTTCTGCCATCTGTCCCTGTCCTGTCGGTGCGCAGTCTTGGCATTATACGGACCGGGTGCAAAGATGTTTCCGGTGATCAGCGGCATATCACGCGGGCTTGATCTCGCGAGAGCGAAGGGCGCCGTTTTTCCCGCGGGGTGCCGTCTTCGGCGTCTTTTCGGGGGTTTTGCGAATTGACTTGGGCTCTGGAGGCAGGTAAGCGGCGGGCTTGAACAGGTTTGGGCAGTCGATTCCGCCGGGATTGAGGTTGCCTTGAATGAAGGAACGGAGCGATGAAACGCACCTATCAACCCAGCAATCTGGTCCGCAAGCGGCGGCACGGGTTTCGCGCACGCATGGCCACCAAGGCCGGTCGCAAGATCCTGAACGCGCGCCGCCGCATGGGCCGCAAGAAGCTTTCGGCCTGAGAGCGCTTGCCTGCACCACGCGCGGGCAGGACGGCATGAGCATGACACCGCCGATGGCAAATGTGGCAAGGCAAGATGCCGGGCCCACTGGTGCCACGGCGGTTTTCGCATACACGCTACCCGAGACGCTGAAAAAACGCGTTGATTTTCTGCGCGCTGCCAAGGCCGCGCGCCGTCCGACTCCTGCCTTTCTGTTGCAGGCGCGCCGCCGCGCATCCGAAGAGCCAACCGACGGGATGCGAGTAGGTTTCACTTGCTCGAAGAAAGTCGGCAATGCCGTCACGCGCAATTGCGCCAAGCGCCGCCTGCGCGAGGTCGCGCGCGCGGTCCTGCCCGAGCATGGGCGCGCAGGTTGGGATTATGTGCTGGTCGGGCGGCCCGAGACGACGGTCAAGCATGACTTCGCTGCGATGTGCAATGACCTGCGCCGCGCACTGCGCCAAGTCCACGAGCGCGCGACATGACGCCGCTGGCTTGGGTCATCTCACTACCGGTGCGGTTCTATCGCGTGGTGTTCAGCCCATGGGTCGGGTTCAACTGCCGCTATCAGCCGACCTGTTCGGCCTATGCGCTTGAAGCCCTGGAGCGGCATGGCGCGATCAAGGGGTCATGGCTGGCGATGCGGCGGATTGGGCGGTGCCATCCCTGGGGGCACTCGGGCTATGACCCGGTGCCGGGGGCAGACCCGGAGCATGATGCAAGGGAGAGGCGAAATGCTGGATGACACCGACCTGCCGCTGATCCTGCGCGATGCGCCGGACACCACCGAATTTCGCAAGCTGCGCAAACGCATCATCCGCGAGACGCGGGCCGCGATCGAGCAATACGGCATGGTCGAGCCCGGTGCGCGCTGGCTCGTCTGCCTGTCGGGTGGCAAGGACAGCTATACGCTGCTGGCGGCCCTGATCGAGTTGAAATGGCGCGGGCTCTTGCCGGTCGATCTGCTGGCCTGCAATCTGGATCAGGGGCAGCCGGGCTTTCCGGCAACGGTGCTGCCCGAGTTCCTGACCCGGATGCAGGTGCCACACCGGATCGAGTATCAGGACACCTACTCTATCGTCGTGGACAAGGTGCCGCAGGGGCGGACATATTGCGCGCTCTGTTCGCGGCTGCGGCGCGGGAACCTCTATCGTATTGCGCGCGAGGAAGGCTGTTCTGCTGTCGTGCTGGGGCATCAACGTGATGATCTGCTTGAGACCTTCTTCATGAACCTTTTCCATGGCGGGCGGCTGGCGACCATGCCGCCCAAGCTGGTGAATGAGGAGGGGGATCTGTTCGTCTATCGTCCGCTGGCTTTTGTGGCCGAGGAAGATTGCGACCGTTTCGCCCGCGCGATGAACTATCCTATCATACCCTGCGATCTCTGCGGCTCGCAGGACGGGCTCCAGCGGATGCAAGTCAAGGCGCTGCTGGATGAATGGGAAAAGCGCAGCCCGGGGCGACGGAATGTCATGTTCCGGGCGCTGATGAATGCGCGACCCTCACATCTGCCCGACCCGGATCTGTTCGACTTCATCGGCCTCACCACGGGTGCAGCCAAGCGTAATAGCGATCAGATGTGATCCACTCTGCGCCGGATGAAAGGGAAAACTGCTTGACCTTTGGGCGGGGCTTCTGTTGAACCGGGCGCGACACGCGATGCGACAGGGGTGATGCGTCTACATGGATGATCAGAACAGAAATCTGCTGCTGGCCTTTGCCCTGAGCCTTCTGGTGCTTGTGGGCTGGATGTGGATGTTCCCGCCGCCCGAGCCGGTCCCGGGCGATGAAGCCGAGATCACCGAATTGCCCGTCGCCGAAGACGGTGACGCTCAGACCATGGCCGAGGCCGAAGTCCCCGAGGCCGAAGAACTCCCCCGGATCGAAATTGACACACCGCGCCTGACCGGGTCGATCAACCTGCTGGGCGGGCGCATCGACGAGTTACTGCTGCGCGATTACTTCCGCACCACCGACCCTGACTCGGATATCGTGCAACTGCTGATCCCCGAGGGCGAACGCGAAGCATTCTACGCGCTGTATGGCTGGCGTCCGGGGCGCGACATGACATGGGATGACGTACCCGGCGCGAATACTCCATGGGAGTTGATCCAAGGCGAGCGGCTGGCTGTTGGTAGCCCGGTCACATTGGGCTGGACCAATGACGCGGGTGTGGTCTTTACCCAGCGTTTCGAGATTGACGAGAACTTCATGTTCAGCGTCACCCAGTCGGTCGAGAACACGGGTGACACGACCGCGCGCATCGCCCCCTATGGCCTGATCTCGCGCCATGGCGAGCCGTCGGATCTTGAGAACTTCTTCATCAGTCATGAGGGCTTCATTCAGATCGCTGACGGGCGCCTCGATGAGGACAGCTATCGCAATGTCCGGAATTTCAGTGTGCACGAGCAGGAACGCACCAACGCCCGTGTAACCGAGGTGGCCGAGAATGGCTGGCTTGGGATCACCGATAAATATTGGATGGCCGTCCTAGCACCCCAACCGGGGCAGAGCTTCACTGCCGTGTCTCGCTACATTCCAGCGCGCGATGTGTTCCAGACCCGCGCTGACCTGCCCACGATCACGGTCGGCCCGGGAGAGCGCGACGAGGTGCAGACCATGCTGTTTGCCGGGGCGAAGGAATGGAGCGTGATCCGCAACTACGAGCGGGAACTGGGCATCGACCGGTTCATCGACGCCATTGACTGGGGCTGGTTCTTCTTCCTGACCAAGCCAATCTTCGCGACGTTGTATTTCATCAATGGCATCATCGGCAATATGGGCTGGTCGATCATCACGCTGACCTTGCTGATCAAGGCCATCCTACTGCCACTGGCGTGGAAATCCTACGTTTCGATGGCCAAGATGAAAGAGCTTCAGCCCGAGATGCTGGCCATCAAGGAGCGCGCGGGTGACGACAGGCAGAAGATGCAGCAGGAGATGATGAAGCTCTACAAGGAGAAGAAGGTGAACCCGGCAGCGGGCTGTCTTCCGATCCTGTTGCAGATCCCGATCTTCTTCTCGCTCTACAAGGTGATCTTCGTCACCATCGACCTGCGCCATGCCGAGTGGTTCGGGGTGTTCAATGACCTCTCGGCGCCAGACCCTACCTCGATCATGAACCTCTTCGGGCTGCTGCCATGGGCCGCGCCGCACCCCGAAAGCTTCCTGTCACTGATCTTCATCGGCATCCTGCCGATATGTCTCGGCGTGTCGATGTGGCTGCAGATGAAGCTGAACCCGACACCGACCGAGCCGATCCAGCAGGCGGTGATGACCTGGATGCCGTGGATCTTCATGTTCATGCTGGGCTGGTTTGCCTCGGGTCTGGTGCTCTACTGGATCGCGAACAACGTGATCACCTTTGCGCAGCAGTACTCGATCATGGCGATGAACGGCTCGCGACCAGACTTGCTGGGCAATATCGGCGTGAAGAAGAAGAAGGGATAACGGCTTGGGATGGCGGCTTGCGCATATTTTCCGCCACCCGATCAAGGCGCATGGGCGCGAGGCTTTGCCTCGCGCTCTGCTTGAGACGGGCCGTTGCCTCCCATTCGACCGGCACTGGGCCGTCGCGCATGAAGCCGCGCAACTGATGCCGGGCTGGAATGCTTGCATGAATTTCACCCGTGGCGCCAAGACACCCGCGTTGCAGGCGATCATGGCGGAGTTTGACGAGGCGGCGGGAGAGATGACCCTGAGCCACCCGCTATGTGAGACGCTGCGTTTCAATCCCGACACGCCCGAGGGGCAGGAAGCCTTTCTGAACTGGGTGGGGCCGCTCATGGCGGGCGGGCGGGCGCAGCCCGCGCGCTTGGTCAAGGCCGGGCGGGGCATGACCGATACGCCGTTTGAGTCTGTCTCGATCCTGAACCTGTCGTCCAATCGGGCGCTTGGGCAGCGCATCGGGCGCGATCTGGGGTTGGACCGTTGGCGAGCGAATCTGTGGCTCGACGGGCTGGCCCCATGGGAGGAGTTTGACCTGATCGGGAAGGAGCTGATGATCGGCGGCGCGCGGCTGAAAGTGGTCGATCGGATTGGCCGGTGCCGCGCGACCATGGTGGATTGCGCGACAGGCCGGATTGATGTGGACACGCTCGACGCGCTGGAAGAAGGCTATGGCCATACCGATTTCGGGGTCTATGCCGAGGTGGTTGCCGGGGGTGCTGTCGCCTGCGGCGACAGCGTGGAACTCGCCGCATGAGCGCGCTCGCCTTTCCAGAGGCGCCCGCGCCGGATGCCTATGCCGAGGAAGCCGGTCGCAAGCTGCTGACCGGGCAGGTAGATTTCCTCAAGGGTGTGGTCGCGATGGACGGCATGCCACCCGCCGACCGGCTGGAGGTCTGTTTCGCCGGCCGCTCGAATGTCGGCAAGTCGAGCCTGATCAATGCGCTGACCGGGCGACGTGCGCTGGCGCGCACGTCGAACACGCCGGGTCGCACGCAGGAGATCAATTTCTTCACGGTGGGTGAGAGCCATTACCTGGTCGACCTGCCCGGCTATGGTTTCGCGAAAGCGCCGGTGCCGGTGGTCGAGAAATGGCAGCGGCTGCTGAAATCCTACCTCGCAGGGCGTGCGACGCTGCGCCGGGCCTTTGTGCTGATCGACATGCGGCACGGGGTCAAGGATGTGGACCATGAAATCATGAAGCTGCTCGACCAGTCTGCGGTGACGTTTCAGGTGGTGCTGACCAAGGCCGACAAGATTGGCGCAGCGGAGCAGGCGCGCACGCTGGCGCAGGTGCGTGCGGCGCTGGCCAAGCACCCGGCGGCCTATCCGGAACTGGTCGTCACCTCTTCCGAGAAGGGGGTTGGCCTTCCGACCCTTCGCGCCATTATCGCCGGATTGGCATGACATGAAGAAGCAACGCCCCATGACCCAGGACTGGTTTGCCACCGCCCGGACTCTCTCCGAGGCGCTCCCCTATCTGCAGCGCTATGCGGGCGCGATTGTTGTCATCAAGTTTGGCGGGCACGCGATGGGCGATGCCGAGGAGATGGCGAGTTTCGCGCGCGATGTGGTGCTGATGCGGCAGGTCGGGGTCAATCCGGTCATCGTCCATGGCGGTGGGCCGATGATCAATGATCTGCTGGGGCGGTTGAACATCCAGTCCGAATTCGTGCGCGGCAAGCGGGTGACCGATGCCGCTACGATGGACGTGGTCGAGATGGTGCTCTCGGGCGCTGTCAACAAACGCATCGTGCAGGCGATTCAGGACGAGGGCGGCAAGGCGGTGGGGCTTTCGGGCAAGGATGGCGGGATGGTCACTTGCGAGCCCGATGACCCGGACCTGGGGCTGGTGGGTCGACCGGTCGAAGTGAACCCCGCGCTCCTGAACCATTTATTCACAGGCGGGTTTATCCCGGTTATCGCTCCGCTCGGCATGGGTCGCGAGGGCGAGACCTATAACATCAATGGCGACACTGCCGCAGGTGCCATCGCGGCAGCGTTGAAAGCCGACCGGCTATTGTTGCTGACCGATGTCGCTGGCGTGAAAGATGCCAATGGTGATGTGGTGACCCAGCTTTCTCCGGCCCATGTGCGCGAGCTGACCGAGGCGGGAGTGATTGCAGGCGGCATGATCCCCAAGACCGACACGGCGCTGGCCGCGATCGAAGGGGGCGTTCGCGCGGTGGTCATCCTCGACGGGCGGGCACCCAATGCCTGCCTGCTGGAGTTGTTCACCGATCACGGTGCGGGCAGCATCATCCGCGACAGTGAACCGCAGATCAGGCCGCTGGGCTGAGGCGGTGGGGTTGCTGGCGCAGATCGAGCGGATGGCTGCGGATCATGCGCTGGCCGTCATGGGGGTTGTGCCAGAGGGTGCCGCATCGCTTCCCGACGGTCTGCGCACACTCGTCCTGCTTGGCCCGGACGGCCCCGGCTTCTGGCCGCAATTCACCGGCTCACCGGAATATCTGGACAACACGCCCGACCCGCTGGACCGCTGGTC
>SLJW01000148.1 GCA_007134865.1 Paracoccaceae bacterium
CCGCCCGTGGCGGCATAGCAGGCCCGGGCACAAGGCCGCAGCGGCAGAGCCGGGCCACATCTGTGCACCACAGCGCGATCCGCATTCCCGGATGCTGCTTGCGGACGGCTTTTGCCAGAGCCCCGAGACCTGACACCGGTCGGGAAGGTATCTGTAGGTGTCTCGGCACGCGAATCGAAGTCGACGAGATATCCGCCCGATCGTCACTCGAATGCTCAGTGTGCGGTCGGTGGCCAATTGAACCGCCGACACGGATCGAATTTCCTTGAACGCGCAGTAAGCTGCTGCCGGGCGCGTCATCAGGCCCTGCCGTCGTTTGGATCGGACCATCAGCTCTCAGGGTAGTTTCTTCCAGATGAGGGCCGCATGCGCCACCCAGATCCATCACGCGCCTTTCCGATCCCCGGTGATCCGACCTTCGCTTTCCTGAAAAACGTGGTTACTGCTGGCTTCATCGAGGTCGGGGACTTCACCTATTACCACGATCCCGATGGCCCGGAGCGCTTTGCCGAACGCTGCGTCCTGCAGCATTGCCCGGCGATGGGCGATCGACTGGTCATCGGGAAGTTCTGCGCCCTTGCCACAGGGGTGCGTTTCTTCATGAACGGGGCGAACCATCCGATACAGCTGATCTCGGGCTATCCGTTCGACGAGATGGCCGAGCATTGGCGCAACGGGTTCGACCCGCGCCGACATCTGCCGCCCACAAGTGGGGACACGAATGTCGGCAACGATGTCTGGATCGGCAATGGAGCCAAGATCCTGCCCGGCATCCGGATCGGCAATGGCGCAGTCATCGGCGCCTCGGCCGTCGTGGCGCGCGACGTGCCCGCCTATGGGATCGTGGCGGGCAACCGGGCGCGGCTGAACCGCCGGCGCTTCAGCGCCGAGACCATTGCCGCGCTGGAATGGATCGCCTGGTGGGACTGGCCAGTTGACCGGATCACGCGCAACATTGACGCAATTCGCGGCACCGACATCGCCGCGCTCTAGGCCGCGCGATGAGCCCGGTGCAGGTCGCTTGTCTGCAGGCGCTACGCGCGCTTTTCGCGATCGATGCCGCAAGCCTCACGCTGATCCTGCCGCGCAATCCTGAAATCCACGATACGCTCGATCTGTCGCCGTCCGCGCTGGGTTCCTGCGCAGCCTGAGGCTGATATGCTTGGCCGCGTCCCTGTGCCTGCGCATCGTCAGAGCGCTCCGACACACGCACGAGACGACCTGAACACGAAGGATCACACCGACATGGCGCTGCTGCATCTCTCGATAAACGCAGGCAACCCTGAGCGCGTTGCCCGGTTTCTTGCCACCCTTCTTGGCGGCGACGCCGTGCCGTTTCCGCCTTTCCCGGATTCGTGGATCGCTTTTGCCGCGCGGGATGACGGCACGGCGATCGAGGTCTATCCGCTGAGCCATCGCCTGATCGCTGGCGAAGCGGGCCTGCCGGAGGCAGGCGCGACATTCGCGCGTGTGGCAGTCGCATCTGCCTTGGACCGCAACGAGATTATCCGACTCGGCGCGGCGGAAGGCTGGGTTACACGGATCTGCAATCGCGGACCGTTCGAATGCGTCGAGATCTGGCTGGAAGACAGGCTGCTGGTCGAGGCGCTCGACCCGGCGATGCAGCGCGACTATGCGCAGGGCATGACGATGCAGAACTGGCGGACAATGTTCGGGCTGCGATGACGGCACACGCCGGCGATCAACTGCCCGGCACCCCCGACAACAACGCCGCACGCTCGCGAAAGAAGGTACGCAGCCGATCGATCATCGCGCGCACGTCCGGGCGGTGGAGCTCATCGGCATGAGCGATCAGCCACAGGGTTTCCTCGACCTCGGGGATGACCAGGCCCGCGCGCACCAGATCGGGGTCGCTATCCCCCAGATAGCAGGGCAGCACCGCGCGCCCTGCCCCGCCGCTGTCAGATCATAGAAAATACCACGCGCATTGGCCCAGACAGTGATCCAGCGCGCGGTCAGCATCGGTCCAGCGCTCGGCCGGGGTCTGCGCGACCTCGCGCCCCAGCGCCACAACATTCCCGGTCACTTGGCGCTCGCGGGCCAGCGCGATATCAGCCTCGCACCGCTCCAGATAGACCGGCGTCTCGGAGGTCTTGAAGCACAGCCGGAACCGGTCCTCGGGCGTCCAGACGGCGTTGAGCCGACCGCCGAGATACACCGACATCCAGGCGCCCATGACCACAGTGACAATCGGCAGGGCATGCGCGCCCTCCCGCCAGTCCTCGATGGCGCGGGCCGAGGCCTCCACCCCGCGCGCGCGGTCGTAAAGCGCCTGCCCGTCCGGCAGCAGCCGATAGCCAGTGCGGTGGCGGGAAAACAGCGCGCGGCCCGTCTGCGCCTCGAGAGCGCGCATCGCCCGGCCCAGCGTAGGGGCGCTGATGCCGGTCCGTTCGGCCGCGCCCGAGAGCGTCCCCTCACGCGCAACATGGCAGAACAGCCGCAGGTCGTTCCAGGCCAAGTCATTCATTTCTGAAAGATAGCATTCGGATGCTCGGCCTAAAAGTGCGCCTTCCCTGCATCTACTTTGGTTCCACGATGAAGCACCCACCAGAAATGGAGCCTGCCATGCATCTACTTTACGCATTCATGGGGCATGCCCTGTTGCGCCATCGCCGGATTCATCCGCTCGACGACCCGCTGGACAGCCCTGAATGGACTGACGTGTGGCAGGCCTTTGCGTGGCGCGCAGCGTTTGGTGTCTGGTGGCGTTCGCGCCTTTCTATGCCGCGCGTGGTGTCCCGGCCCTTGGATCAAGGGAGAACACCAACGGCCTGCTGCGCCAGTTCATGCCCAAGGGCGCAGACCTCGGCGACGCCAGACAGACATGGCTCAACGATGTCGCTGCCCTGATGAACAATCGCCCAAGGAAAACCCTCGGCTGGAGAACCCCCGCCGAAGCCATGGCCGACGAAATCGCGGCCTTCAGATCAACCGTTGCGCTTGAAACTGGAATCTAAGCCGTCCGGAGAGAGCCTGGAACTGGGCGGCTGTAAATCCAGTATCCTGTCCTGTCCGACCGTCTTGTAAAGATTCCGGTCCGACACCTGCCCAAGCAACTCAATATCCTTGGATTTTCGTCCGAAATCTCCTTTATCGGGTATCTTGTGTCAGGTGGCGAAAACTAGAACGTTTAGCGCCACCGCGCTGCGCCGTTGGTAGCTGGATCAGCGTGGCCATGGAATTTGCGAGGTTGCTCGATACGAATTTTCCCTCAGCTTTCTGCGCCCGAAACCAGGCCGCGAGGCTTTCCTTCTTCTCCTGCCGCTGCGGTGTGATCGCAAAATGCGCAATCGCTTCCTGCATCAGTTCCAGGTTGGGCGTGGTGTATTGTGACATTATGTCGTCTGGTGCTGGGCGCAGTAAAACCGGTGCTTGATCCGGCCAGATCGCCTTCACCATGAAATCCGGGACCTCAATCTGAATAAATTGACAAGTCGCTCCGGTAAGCGAGTCGTCGAGCGCAGAAAACTCTCCCTCGCACCAATCAGCAGTCGTGATCAGAGTGGAGTCAGAGGCATGCAGGCGCCAAGCTTCGGACTCCGACCGAGGCATAAATCCTCGCGTGCTCGAACGCCGACCGGTCGCCCGGACATATCCATCGCGCAAAGCGAGAAGCAGCCCGTCAAGGGTCTTTCGCCGGACCGTTCGTTTCATTTCTTCGGTAAGCGGGAGATCCTCAATTTCGAGAGCATCATTCCCGTGTATTGCCCGATAGACCCGCAAGGCATGGTCATGAGCTTCAATCTGTTCAATGTGCGCAAGCGCAGTGAATCGCCCCGGTTTCACCGGAGACCTATAGCTTCATTTCACGCGACCATATCGAGCACTTCGCGCTGTGCATAGGAGTTCTTTTGAGCCTCTGCTGGCGGGATGTTTCCGATGGGGCCGAGCAGGCGGCG
>SLJW01000269.1 GCA_007134865.1 Paracoccaceae bacterium
CCCCCACCCTTGCACCCCGCCGGACCCGTGCGGGCGCAGAGGGGTGACAGGCGCGTGGCAGCCAGCTGCGCCAATTCAGGAGCCTTGGGCTGATGCTGCAAATACCAATGTGGAAACGCATCCTGATCTGGTCGACCTGCGCGCTGGCGCTGCTGTTTGCGATGCCCAATCTGTTCTATGACCGGGTCGAGCGTCACAATGACGCGGTCGCAGCGCTCGAGATCGGGGAACGCTCTGACGCGCTTGAGGCTGACAAGGCGGGTTGGCCTGGCTTCCTGCCTTCGTTCCTCGTCAATCTCGGGCTCGATCTGCGCGGCGGCGCGCATCTGCTGGCCGAGGTCAGGGTGTCGGATGTCTATGCCGACCGGATCGACGGTATGTGGCCCTCTGTGCGCGACCGTCTGGCAAGCGAGCGCGCCATTGTCGGGGCTGTGCGCCGCATGCCCTCGGATGACCCGGGTGAGTTGCGGGTGCGCATCGCGAATACCGAGGCGATCGACCAAGCTGCGAGTTTCGTGCGCGAACTGGCCCAGCCCACACAATCATTGACCGGCTTCACCCAGGCTCAGGATCTGGACGTCCGCGTCGATGGTGAGGAGATCGTCGTCACCTTGTCCGAGGCCGAGCGGCAGGCGACCGATGAGCGCACCATGCGCCTCTCACTCGAGATCATCCGGCGCCGCGTCGATGAAGCCGGCACGCGCGAGCCGACCATTCAGCGCCAAGGCGCGGACCGTATCCTGATCCAGGTGCCGGGCATCGGCTCGGCAGAAGAGCTCAAGGCGCTGATCGGCACCACGGCGCGGCTGACCTTTCACCCGGTGGTCAATGTCACCTCCGACCCTGACGAAGTGCCCGGCCCGCGGCAGGTGATCTACCCGTCGATTGACGAGCCCGGACGGTATTACATCCTCGAACAGACTCCGGTCGTGACGGGTGATCAGCTTGTCGATGCGCAGCCAGGAACAGACCAGAACAACCGACCCGCCGTAAATTTCCGCTTCAACCCGGCGGGTGGCCGCGCCTTCGGCCTCTACACGGCCGAGAATATCGGCAATCCCTTTGCCATCGTGCTCGATGGCGAGGTGATCTCGGCGCCTGTGATCCAGAGTCATATTCCGGGTGGATCGGGTATCATCACCGGGCGCTTCACGGTCGAGGAGACCAGCCAGCTTGCCGTGCTGCTGCGTTCGGGCGCATTGCCTGCCGAGATGGATTTCCTCGAAGAACGCACAGTCGGCCCCGAACTGGGGCAGGACAGTATCGATGCGGGTCAGCTCGCGGCGATTGTCGCCATGATCGCGGTGCTCGCCTTCATGCTGGCGAGCTACGGGATATTCGGGGTCATCGCCAATATCGCGCTGCTCTTGAACCTGTCGATGATCTTTGCGCTGCTGTCGCTGATCGGGGCCACGCTGACGCTGCCGGGGATTGCCGGGATCGTGCTGACCATCGGCATGGCCGTCGATGCGACGGTGCTGATCTTCGAGCGCATCCGCGAAGAGATGCGCACGGCGAAGGGCCCCGCCCGCGCCATTGAACTGGGCTACGAGAAGGCGCTCTCGGCGATTCTCGATGCCAATATCACCACCTTCATCACGGCGCTGATCCTGTTTGCGATGGGCTCGGGCCCGGTGCGCGGCTTCGCCGTCACGCTGGGGCTGGGGATCATCACTTCGGTCTTTACCGCGCTGATGATCACGCGCCTGATGATGGTCATCTATTTCGAGCGCAAGCGCCCGAAAACACTCGCGATCTGAGGAGGTTGCCATGCGCCTGAAACTGGTCCCGCAAGACACCTCAATCCAGTTCTTCAAGCACTGGAAGATCACGTTCGGCCTGTCTGCGGTCGCGATGATGGTGTCGATCCTCGCCTTCTTCATCATGGGGCTGAACTTCGGCATCGACTTCCGCGGCGGCACCTCGATCCGCACCGAGGCGCAGGCTCCGGTCGATGTCGGCGCCTATCGCGACGCAATCGCGCCGCTGGGGCTGGGTGATGTGGCAATTACCGAAGTCTTCGATCCGGCATTTGGCCCTGATCGCAATGTGGCCATGGTGCGCATCCAGACGCAGGAAGGCACCGAAGCGATCACCCCCGAACAGATCAACGCTGTGCGCGAGGCGCTTGTGGGAGTGGACCCGACACTGACTTTCGCCGCCGTGGAATCGGTCGGGCCAAAGGTCTCGGGCGAATTGATTCGCTCGGCCATCATCTCGGTCGTCCTCGCGCTGGCTGCGGTGCTGTTCTATATCTGGCTGCGCTTCGAGTGGCAGTTTTCCGTGGGGGCGGTCGCTGCGCTGGTCCACGACGTGGTGCTGACCATCGGCATCTTCAGCCTGCTGCAGATCCGCTTCGATCTGGCCATTATCGCCGCCCTTCTGACCATCGTGGGCTATTCGCTGAATGACACGGTGGTTGTCTTCGACCGCGTGCGCGAGAACCTGATCAAATACAAGAAACGCCCGCTGGAGGAAGTACTGACGCTGTCGATCAACGAGACCCTCTCGCGTACGGTCATGACCTCTGTCACGACCCTGCTGGCGCTGCTGGCGCTGTTCACGCTGGGCGGTGATGTGATCCGGGGCTTTGTCTTTGCGATGATCTGGGGCGTGCTGGTGGGGACCTATTCCTCGGTCTTCGTGGCCTCGAAAGTCCTGCTCCAAACCGGTGTGAAACGCGATTGGTCGAAATCCTCGGGTGACACCGCAGGCACGCAATTCGGAGTCAAGGAGGGCTGAGATGCGCCTGTCTGAGATCGATTTTGGCGCCGCGCAACCAGTTGAAGGCTATGGGCCGGATTTCTTCCGTATCGGGGGGGCTGCGCACGCGGCACCTCTGCTGATCGTGCCGGGGCAGGTGCGGCCCTGGGGTGGGTATGAGGATGCCGAGGCTCTGCTGGAGCTGGTCGGTCAGGTCGATGTGCTTTTCGTCGGCACCGGCGGTGCAATTGCGCATCTGCCCTCTGGTCTGCGCGCGCGACTGGAAGAGGCCGGGCTCGGGGTCGAGATCATGGACAGCCCTGCGGCGTGCCGCACCTATAACGTGTTGCTGTCCGAACAGCGCCGCGTGGCGCTGGCGCTCTTGCCGGTGCAGCCCGAAGCGTGACGGGCGCCAAGCGGTGTCGTATCGCGATCCGTCATCAAGTCCGCAACAGGCGCTTTTGCTCATGCTGCTTTCACGCTAAGAGCGAAGCATGACATTGCGTGTTCACGATCTGACCTGCGCCCGTGGTGGGCTGCCCGTGCTGGAAGGGGTGTCCTTTACGCTCGCACCGGGCAAGGCGCTGATCCTGCGCGGACCGAACGGCTGCGGCAAGACCACGCTACTGCGCACCATCGCCGGGCTGCAGCCCAGCATTGCGGGCGAGATCGAAGCGCCTGCGGACTCGATCGCCTATGCGGCCCATGCCGATGGCATCAAGGCGGTGCTGAGCGTGACCGAAAACCTGCAATTCTGGGCGGAAACCTTCGGCACGGCGTCGGTTGAGGCCGCGATTGATCGGATGAAGCTGCGCGCGCTCGCCACGCGCCCCGCGCAGACGCTCTCGGCGGGGCAGAAACGACGGCTGGGGCTGGCGCGGCTTCTGGTGACGGGCCGCCCGATCTGGGCGCTGGATGAGCCTACAGTCTCGCTCGATACGGATTCGGTGGCACTCTTTGCCGGGGTAGTGCGTGCGCATCTGGAGCAGGGCGGCATGGCGCTGATCGCGACACATATCGACCTTGGCCTGCCCGAGGCGCAGGTTCTCGAGCTGGGCACGTACAAGGCCCGCCTGCCCGAAGAGGGTGCGGGTGGGTTTGACGAGGCCTTTCTGTGAGGGCGCTGCTGCTGCGCGACCTGCGGCTGGCAATACGCGCGGGCGGGGGCTTCGGGCTGGGGCTCGCGTTCTTTCTCATCCTCGCAGTGCTGGTGCCGCTGGGTGTGGGGCCGGAACCCGACACGCTGGCACTGATCGCGCCGGGCATTCTCTGGGTGGGGGCGCTGCTGGCGTGCCTGTTGTCGCTTGATCGCATCTTCGCGCTCGATTTCGAGGATGGCTCGCTCGATCTGCTGGCCACGGCACCGGTGCCGCTGGAGGCCGTGGTCAGCATCAAGGCGCTCGCGCATTGGATCACCACGGGCCTGCCGCTGGTGCTGGTCTCGCCCGTGCTCGGCCTGCTGTTGTTCCTGCCCGCCGAAGCTTACGGTTGGCTGATCCTGTCGCTGCTGCTGGGCACTCCGGCACTCTCGGTAATTGGCAGCTTTGGCGCGGCGCTGACCGTGGGGCTGAAACGCGGTGGGCTCTTGCTATCGCTTTTGGTATTGCCGCTCTATATTCCCACGCTGGTCTTCGGCGCCGAAGTGGTCAGCCGGGGCGCGCAGGGGCTGACGGTGGGCACGCCCTTGTCGCTGCTGGCCGGGATCACGGCGGGGGCTGTGGCATTGTTGCCCTTTGCATCGGCCCTCGTGTTGCGGATAAACCTTCGGTGAAGCAACCGCGCGAGGCTTGAGGGCGCGCAGGCAGCGAGATAGGTGATAATCATGGCATCACTCTGGGAATATGCAAACCCGCTGAAATTCATGCGCACCACGGATCGGCTGTTGCCGGTCGTGGCATGGGCGGCGGTCATCGTTACTGCGGTGGGGCTCATCTGGGGGTTTTTCTTCACGCCCGATGACTTCCGGCAGGGCTCGACAGTCAAGATCATCTTTCTGCATGTGCCCTCGGCGCTGATGGCGATCAATGCCTGGATCATGATGCTGGTCGCCTCGCTCATCTGGTTGATCCGTCGCCACCATGTCAGTGCCTTGGCGGCCAAGGCCGCAGCACCCGTGGGCGTGATCATGACGCTGATCGGGCTGATCACGGGTGCGGTCTGGGGCCAGCCGATGTGGGGGACATGGTGGGCCTGGGACCCGCGCCTGACATCGTTCCTGATCCTGTTCCTGTTTTATCTGGGATACATAGCGCTCTGGGCCGCGATCGATGACCCGGACACTGCTGCTGACCTGACGGCTGTTCTATGCCTGGTCGGATCGGTCTTTGCGCTGCTGTCGCGCTATGCGGCGTTCTTCTGGAGCCAGGGCCTGCATCAGGGGGCCTCGCTCTCGGTCGCGCCGGGCACCCGGATCGACTGGGCCTACAAGGCACCGCTCTATGTCAGCATGACCGGATTTGGCCTGATATTTCTGGCGCTTGTCATCGCCGGGACGCGCACGGAAATCCGGGCGCGGCGTATGAAAGCGTTGGTGGCGCGGGAGCGGATGGCATGATGCCGGATCTCGGCAGGTATTTTCTGGAAGTGACGCTGGCTTATGGCGCATCGCTGGGTCTCTTGGCGGTGTTGGCGCTCTGGGTCTGGTTGAGAGGCCGCGCGGTGCGCCGCGCCCTGGATGAATTCGAGAACAGTCGAGGAAAAAATGGGTAAGATCCGGATCTTCATGCTGCTGCCGCCGCTCATCTTCGCGGCGATTGCAGCGTTGTTTTTCTTCGGAAACATCCGCGAGGATCGTGATTCGCTGCCCTCGGCGCGCGAGGGCCAACCGGCGCCGCCCGTGGTGGTGACGCAACTGGGCGACAAGGCGGTCTTCGACGATGACAGCCTGCGCAGCGGTGAGGTGAAGCTGGTGAATTTCTGGGCCTCATGGTGCGCACCCTGCCGGGCCGAGCATCCGCTGCTGGAAGAACTCGCCGAAGAAGTGCCGGTATTCGGCGTGAACTACCGCGACCAACCCGACCGGGCGCTGGATTTCCTCGACGAACTGGGTGACCCCTTCGCCGGGATCGGGGCCGATACGGCGGGCCGCATGGGTCTCGACTGGGGGCTCTACGGGGTGCCGGAAACTTATGTCGTGGCCGGGGATGGCACCGTTATCCTGCGCTTTGCCGGGCCTATCACGCGCGAGATTGTCGCCAACCGCATCCGCCCCGCGATGGAACGCGCGGCGGCGCATTGATCCGCTACGCACAGGAACCCGCACTTGCGGCGGCGGATTTCGCCGACCTTTTGCAGCGGTCCGGGCTCGCCCCGCGCCGCCCTGCCGAGCCCGAGCGGCTTGCGGCTATGTTGCGAAACGCGCAACTGGTGATTACGGCGCGGGCGGACGATCAGCTTGTGGGCCTGGCGCGCTCCATCACGGACTGGAGCTATTGCCTCTATTGCTCTGACCTTTGCGTCGACGCTGGATGGCAGGGGCAAGGGATCGGCAAGGCGTTGTTGGCGGAAACCGCCGATGCCGCGCCCGAGGTGCGGACCTGCCTGCTACTCTCGGCCCCCGGCGCGGTCAGTTTCTACGAGGCCGCGGGCTATCCGCGCCATGACGGCGCCTTTCTCTTCAAGCGCCGCTGATCATTCGCGCGTGATGAATTGCAGCACCTCGCGCGTGTTGCCCTCGGTTAGCACCAGTTCCCAGCGTCCCGGGCCGGTGAGTTGCCCGCTGCCGGACCAGGCGCCACGGCTGTCGGTGCCGGTATCCAGTGGAATGGGCTGGCCACCCGAGGGGCGCAACTGGACATCGGGGGACTGTTCGGGGGCATGCTCGACGGTGAGATCCACCCGGTAGCTGCCATCGATCGCGACGGACGAGCGGATCTGGGGAGTAATCTCGGTGCTGTGCAAAAGCAGGGTCTGGTTTGCGCCGACAATGGGCAGCGGCTCACGCACGAATAAGGTGACCGAGGCCATCAGCACGATGAACCCCAAGGTCAGGCCAAGGATCGTCAGGGCGATGATGCGAGTTGGCATGGCGGATCCCCTCCTTCGCGGTTCTTGGGCGTAAGTGACACGAAGGGGGTGGGCGTGCAAGGTGAGTGAGAGGAGATAGAGCACCGCAACACAAGCGAGTCGCGTCTTCCCTGGCGTCTACGTAACTCGGGTCAGTCGATAGCTGCCTCATGCGACATTGGCGGCGTTCCTGAGGGCATAGGGCAGCACAGCACTATGCTCGCCAGACTACGTCGCGTTGGCATATCAATGCGGCAGATGAGTACCGGGCTGAGACGCCTATCGCGCCTTGGAGTGACCTGAGGGTGGCCGCTTCCTCACCGCCCTGCCTCAGAAATCGCGAATATCGGCGTCGGCGATCAGTTCCTGCAATTTCAGGTCGGCCATGGCACTGATCCGGCGGTCAAAGACGATGTCGCGGGTCTGGTCATCGCTCGGCGGCTCGTCAAATTGAAGCTCGCGTGCACAGAGCATCAGCACCACAAGATTGTTGCCCTCGGTCGTGTTGGCAGAAATCTCGAAGCGGTCCAGTCGCGCCAGTTCGATGGCATCCGAGGCAGGGATCTCCTGCATCAGCGCCTCGCGCTGGGTCAGGAACTCCTCGGGCAGGTCGCGCGCGAACGGGCCGAGGCCCTCACAGTGGCGCACCTGAGCGCGAATATCAGCGACGCGGGCGAGGTTCTCTTCGCTGCGTCCGCCCGGCAGCAACAGCCGCGCATAGGTGAGTTGCACACGGTCCGCCGGAATGTCACGGGTGCTTTCGGTCGCCCGAAGCTGGAAATAGGCAATCGCCCCGCCGATTTCCAGCGGTCCGAGAATCTGACCGGGGCGAAGCTGCCCGATAGGTTGGATCTGGCCCGGCAGGTTCTCGAGTGGCACCCAGTCCAGCCGACCACCCTGATCGCGCGAGCCGGCCAATGAGAATTCGCGCGCGATGCTTGAGAATTCATCGATGGTGTTGACCGCTTCGATCATGTTCATGATCTGCGCGACCGGATCGGCGAATTGCGGGTCAGTGGGCAGGAAGATTTCGGAGATGAGCACCCGCTGTCGCCCCAGAATAGCCGCTGTGTCGCGCGCGCGGAGCAGATCGGTGTCCGACACGGCCACAAGCGGCCTCAAGGTCCCTGCGACGACCCGTCGCCATAGAAGCCCCGCTTCGACAAAGCTCTCGAAAGTCTCTTGTCCGACCCCGTTCTCTGCCAGCAGCGCAATGAACTCATCCGCGCTCAACTCGGCACGTGCGGCGAACTCGGTCATGCCTTCGCGCAGATCATCGCGATTGACACGCAGGTTCAGCCGACGCGCATGGTCGCGCTGCACGGCCTCTTCGGTCAGGCGGCGCAGGGCTTCGGCGCGCAAGTCTGCCGACCCGGGATTGAGCGCCTCCAGAAAGGCCTTGCGCTGCTCGATATCGTAATTGGTGATCACCCGGTCATTGACCTTGCGGGCGGCCGAAAACAGACCCTGTGCCGCGACCGGGGGCGCGGCAAGCGTCACCGCGACCACTAGTGCCAGCCCGGCCCGGAACAGCGAGGACATGTCGAATAAGCGCATCAGTTCGGATCCGTTCCTTGTGCTGGCCAGCGCACTGGCCGTCTCCTGCTTTGGGCTTACACGCTTCGCCCGCTCTTGTCATCATGACCGGCGCGCTTTCCCGTCGCTGCGCGCTCTGCTGCCGATTTTGCCACGCGCCCGCCGCATTGCAAGAGCGGTCGCGCTCACAAAGCGCCGCAGGCACGCCGCGCCCGCGAGGGGTTGCCACCGATCCCGAGGATATCGATATTCAGCCCGAGAGACGTCTGTGGCGTTGGGGACGTGGCCGAAGCGAATTGCCGCTCGACCTCCATTGACACGCGCAGACATTCATTCTCGTAATTCAATCCCAGCGAGGCCCGCGCCGCGCGCTGCTGCGCCAGATCATAGCGCCAGCCGACGCGGGCGCTCCACTGGTCGTCGATCTGCCGCTCGCCATCGAAACTCCATTCCGAGGCCGAAGCGGCGCGGTCCTCGAACGGGTTGGAACGGATACGCAGGTAGCTGGTCGAGATCGCGTAACGCTCGGTTGTCCAGTCCAGCTCGAACGCGGTGCGCTCCAGCCGCATGTCAGAGGTGAAGAGCGAACGATTGCTCAGCGTCAAGCCATCGACCGTGTCGAAACTGCCCGACACCAGCCAATGCGAATTGCGCCCCGCAAGCGGTGTGTCCACCGAGAATTGCCCGAGGTCGCGCGTGCGCAGTATCCGCCCCAGTGTCAGGGTGCTCGACCAGCCGTCCGGGTCGTGCCGGGTCCAGCTGACCCCCAGATTGGCGCGCAGTCCCGCCTCGCGCGCATCGCGCCCGGCAAAGCGGTCATAGGTGAAGAGATTGCCCTCATCCAATTCGGGCATCCGGCTGGTCTCCTGCGGTAGCCCGATGACGCGGTCGCGGCTCCAGATCACCTGCGCGACCGGCTCGATCAGATGGGTGGCGCCGCTGGCATCGGCGCCGCGGACCAGCGGCCAGCGCAATTCGCCCATCAGATTGGGCGTGAGCCGCGTCTGCTGGGTCGGAAACGCGCCGCCTGTCTCGCTCAGCCGAACATGGTCGAGCCCCATATGCACGCCCAGCGCGCCGAGCACTCCACCCGGCAGGACAGCGTCGCGCCGCCAGTCCAGGTCCAGGCTGAGACGCCCCACAGCCCCTGGGCGCGGCCCCGGTCCCATGCCCGGCAGCGGTGGTGGCAGTGCGATGCCCGTCGCTTGGCGGCGCCGGTGGGTATGTGCCTCCAGCCGCACAGTGCTCACACCCCCCAGCCCCGGCATGTCGAAGCGTCGCTCGATCACGGCCTGCCCGACCTGATTGGGCAGGGTGGCATTGACATCACCAAGCCGCAGCGAGCGGAATTGCAGCAATTGCAGCCGGATACGCTCATCGCGGCGGATGCGTTCGATGGTGATGTCACTGGTCAGGCGCGGCTCGGCGCGGCCATAATCCTCGAGCACTTGCCGATCTGTGGGCTGGATCAGGTTGAAACTCAGCGCATAGCCGCGGCCCAGCGCGAATTGCCCCTCGGCATAGGCCATGCCGCGCGTCGTCCCGGGGCGAATCGAGTCGCGCGCGACCAGTCCGCCCAGTTCCAGCATCCCGGTGGCAAAGGCCTGCCGGTAACGAAACTCCTGCGCGCGCGTGCCCTGTGTTGCGATAAAAGGTGTCAGCGTCAGGTCGCGGTTGGTGCCGAGCACGATGAAATAGGGAGTACGCAACCCGACACCATGCCCGGTGTCCAGCGTGAATCGCGGGCCGAGAAAGCCCGTCGCGCGCTCCAGTCGCGGGTCGGGCACGCGCAGGCGTGGGATATAGGCCACGGGCAGGCCGAAGAGGCGAAACTGCGCGCCCTCGAAATAGACCTGCTGTTCCGCATCGTCATGCACCACGCGGCGCGCGCGGATTTCCCACAAGGGGGTCGGGCGATCAGCACAGATTTCACAGGAGGACGCCACGACATTGGTCATTTCGGTAAAGCGCGGCCCCAGTCGCTCGACCGACCCCGCCGCGATCTGCAGCTGCTCGTCAAAGACCACCCGCGCCGACCGGATCAACCCGCGTTCAAAGTCCTGCGACAACTCCGCCTGATCGGCGAGGATCAGCACGTCGCTGCCATCATAGAGCACCAGCGGCCCGTCGATCGCGATCTGCTCGCTGGAGCGGTCATAGCGGATCCGTCTGGCGCGCAACCGTGTGGTGCCGAAAAGCGCCTCGACATTGCCTTCCGCCACCAACAGCGAGGGGCCATCGATGAACATCGTGTCCGCCACCAGAGTCGCGAATTGCGGTTCGGCACTGATGTCCTGCGCCATACCCGCGCGCGGCACACCCAGCAGCAGCACCAAGAGCAGGACCGCCGCGAGGCGCCGCTTGCCCTCTACTGCCGGGCGGTGCCGCCGCATCAGCCCTCCTCCAGATTCAACATCACACCCACGGCCAGCAGCAGCGTCGCAACCGGCAGCCCCCAGGCCGCGAGGATCACGGGGATCTGCCCGGTCTCGCCCAGAACCTGCGCAAAGTTACGCAGAAAGAACAGCGCGAATCCAGCCAGAATCGTGACCAGCGCCCGCAACCCGGCCCCGCCTGCGCGCATGTGGTGAATACTGGTTGCCAGCGCCAGCAGCATCATGCCGACGAGCAGCACCGGAAGCGCAAGCTCCATCTGCAACCGCATCCGGTGCTCCAGGGCGGCGAAGCCCGCGCGTTCAAGCGTGGCGATGAATGCAGGCAGTTGAAACAGCGGGATGGCGCGGACCTGAGCGAAACTGTCGCGGATCTGCTCGGGCGTCAGTTCCGTGGGCAGGGCGAGGCTGGCCTCGCGGCGGGCAGCGGCTTCGGGGTTCAGCTCGCTCAAATCCCAGCGCTTGACCTCTGTGAGTTCCCACAGACCGGGGCGCAACTCCGCGCGCGCAGCACGCAGCCGCTGCGAGACCCCTTCAGTGGGGTGAAACACCAGAAAGGTCACGTCATGCAGCAAGGTGCCGGTCTCCTCGGCGCGCGCCGCATGGATCACGGTCTGGCCCTGCAGATCGGCCTGGCGCAGCCACAGCCCCTCTGCGCTGAGCGCGACGGCTGCAACCGGCTCGCCGCGCAATTGCGCCAGCGCGCGGGAATACTCGCGCGACGTGCTGGCCACCAGCGGGTTCATCACCGTGACCAGACCCATGCCAAGCACCAGCACCACCAACGCGGGTACAATCAACAGCCGCGGCACCGACCGGCCCGAGGCCCTGATCACCACCATCTCGGAGGAGCGCGACAGGGATAGCCCGACCCACATGGCCGACAACAACAGCACCAGCGGCGCGATCTCGTAGAAGCCCTCGGGCGCGCTGAGCAGCGACAGCCGCAGAAGCTGAGCGAAGGGAACTTGTTGGTCCCCAAGCCGCCGCAACTGCTCGACCATGTCCAGAAGCAGCAGCATGCCGACAAAGATGCCCGCGACCATCAGAAAGCTTTGCATCAGCCGCTTGGTAAGATAGCGTTCGAGGATCATGGTGCGCCCCCGACGGGTCGCCGCCGCCCAACGCCGCTTGCGACCAGTAGCATCGCGCCCACCACCAGCGCGCCCAGGCCGACCGGCACGAAGGCCAGCCCTGCGCGCGCCACGTCGCGCAGTGCCGCGCCCGCCGTTGCATTGCCGACAAGCTGGATCATCGCCAGAACTGCAATCGCACCCAGCACCTGCCGCCAGGCACCCAGCCGGCTGAATTGTCCCAGAAAGATCACGGCAAACCCGATCAGCGAGGTCATCACAGCCAGAAGCGGCTGAGCATGGCGCGACATCAACTCGAAACGTGCCTCGGCCAATGTGATCCCCAGATCGGCGAGAACCTCGGCATCCGCCTCGGTCAGCACCGGTGTCGGCAATTCACGCACATCCGTGCCGCGCCCGGCCGGCCCAATCAGCGCGCCCACATCATAGGTCAGATTGTCAAAGGCGATGGTGCTCAGCCGCCCGGTCTCATCGGAATAGACCATCGCCACCCCGTCAAGCAGCACCAGCACCGGGCCCTGCGGGCCCGGTGCCAGCAGTGCCGAAGCCGCGTTATACTCAACGCGCAGCCCGCTCTGGCGCGCGTCCGAGAGCAGCACATCCAGCATCTTGCCCTCGGGCGTGATCTCGCGCAGATAGACAACAACCCCGTCAGCAGGCTCCAGAAACTCGCCTGCGCGCAACAGCCGTGCAGTAATGTTCTCGGCAATCTCGACCTGGCGCTCGGCAAGCTGCGCACGCGAGAGCGGCATCAGCACATGCATCAGTGCGGCCATCATCAGCGCAACGATCAACCCGAACAGCGCCACGGGCCTGAGCAGCCGCGCAGGCGTGAGCCCGGTGCTCTGCATCACTACCATCTCGTTGTCGCGCATGAGCCTGATCGCGACATAGACCGCCGCAGCAAAGGCTGACAGCGGGAGGACGACACGGATGACAATCGGCAGCGTCAGCGCCGAGAGTTCGAGAAACACCCAGAAGCTCTGCCCGTCGCCGACGATGGTATCGAACAGCCGCGCTGCGCGATTGACCCAATAGACCGAGACCAGCACCAGCGAGAAGAAGGCAAAGACCGTCAGAAGCTGTGTCAGCAGGTATCGGTCGATCTGGCGCAAACCTGCACCCCTCTTCTGGAATGCCCGCAAGATATGGAGTTGGGGCCGGGATGAAAAGCGATTCTGCTCTTGCCGCGCGCGCGCGCCTCGCGCAGTCTGGCCCCAAAGGGCCGCATCCGGGAGGGAGGGACACCCCATGCAGTTCGATCTTGCCAATCTGCCGGAGGGGTTCCGAGACGACCCGTTTCCGTATTACGCTGAGCTTCTGGCCCGCGCGCCTGTGCTGCGCCAGCCCGATGGCTCGGTGCTGATCTGCCGCCATGCGGATCTCGACCGCATCTATCGCGACACGACGCGCTTCTCCTCCGACAAGACCCGGGTTTTCGCGCCGGTTTTTGGCCGTGACAGCCTGCTTTACGCACATCACACCACCTCGCTCGTGTTCAATGACCCGCCGCTGCACACCCGCGTGCGCCGGATCATGACCTCGGCGCTGACACCGCGCGCGATCGCGCGGATGGAGCCGGGGCTGGTGGTGGCAGTCGATGCGCTGCTTGATGCGATGGCGGGGCGGGCGGAGGTCGATCTGATCGAGGATTTCGCCGCGGCGATCCCGATCCAGATCATCGGCAATCTGCTCGATGTGCCGGTTGAAGAACGGGGCCCGCTGCGCGACTGGTCGCTCGCGATCCTCGGCGCTCTGGAGCCTGCGCTGTCGGAGGCCGAGTTGGCCCGCGGCAACTGCGCCGTGGAGGAGTTTCTGGAATACCTGCGCGACCTCGTCGCCCGTCGCCGCGCCGCCCCCGGCGATCCGGAAACCGATGTGCTGACCCGCCTCATTCAGGGCACGCCCGAGGGCGAACAGCTCTCAGAAGCCGAGTTATTGCATAACTGCATCTTCATCCTGAATGCCGGGCATGAGACGACAACGAACCTGATCGGCAACACGCTCGCCCTGCTGCACGACCACCAAGGCGCGCGCGCGCACCTACTGGAGCAACCCGAGATGATGGCGGGTGCCATCGAGGAAAGCCTGCGGTTTCTCTCGCCCAACCAGTTCGGCAATCGCGAGACGGTCGAAGCGGTGGACATCGGTGGGATCGAGATCGCGCCGGGGACGAATCTGCATCTGTGCATCGGCGCGGCCAATCGCGACCCCGAGGTATTCGCCGAGCCCGACCGTTTCGACATCACCCGCAAGCCCAACCGCCACCTCGCCTTTGCCGGTGGGCCGCATGTCTGCGTGGGGCTCAGTCTGGCGCGGCTGGAGGGGCGGATCGCAGTGGAGCGCCTGCTGGCGCGGTATCCGGGCTATGCGCTGGCCCCCGGTCGCGTGCCGGGCGGGCGGATCCGCTTTCGCGGCTATGCCGCGCTGCCCGCGCGGATTTGAGGGGGGCGCGCAGGCTTCGCCTGCGCGTCTGGCGTCATGGTGAGAGCGGGAATGATGGGTGGCCGGATTGCAGTCATAACCCGGGTTCGGGGCCGCGCACTGTGGTACTTGTCGCATCGTGGCGTGAGTATTTTTGGCAAGAAAATTTTGGGTTTGGGGCGGGCGTATTCTGGTACAGGCTCGCATGGCATATGCGTGTGCAGGGCCGCAGCGTGGAATGCGTGTTTTGGGCGGGTTTGAGGACGGAAGGCAAGGAGTGCAGGGCGGCG